>JAHJTW010000061.1 GCA_018829565.1 bacterium
CGGCATGTGCCGCGCGGTGTAGGCGAAGATGTCCGCGATGATCCGCATGCTGAAATCGGGCGGATAGATGTAGGTGTTGCGGACCATGTACTCCTTGAGGATGTCGTTCTGGATCGTACCGGTGAGCTGCTCCAGGGCGACTCCCTGCTCCTGACCCGCCACGATGTAGAACGCCAGGACCGGCAGCACCGCTCCGTTCATGGTCATCGAGACCGACATCCGGTCCAGGGGGATGCCGTCGAACAGCACCTTCATGTCCTCGATCGAATCGATGGCCACCCCGGCCTTGCCCACGTCCCCGACCACGCGCGGATGGTCGCTGTCATAGCCGCGGTGGGTCGCCAGGTCGAAGGCCACCGACAGGCCCTTCTGGCCCGCGGCGAGGTTGCGCCGGTAGAAGGCGTTGGATTCCTCGGCGGTGGAGAAGCCCGCGTACTGGCGCACGGTCCAGGGCCGGGTCACGTACATCGAGGCGTAGGGCCCCCGCAAGAAGGGAGGCAGACCCGCCAGGTAGCCGGTGTGTTCGCAGGTGGTGATGTCCTCGGCGGTGTAGAGCGGTTTGACCGGGATCTGCTCGTTGGTCAGCCAGGTTGCGCCGGCGGGGGTCCCTGAGGGTGTGCGTTCCCCGGGGATGGTTGCCATGGCAACCATCGGGTCGAAGGACACCCTGGAGAAGTCGGGCAGGCGGCTCATGACTCCACCTCCTGGTCGGCGGCGAGGCGATCGAGCACGGCCAGGACGTCGCTGCGCAGGTGGATGAACTCGTCCACGCCCGCCTCCTTCAGTTCGGATTCCAGGTCCCCGGGCTGACCGGCCAGGATCACCCGCGGCGGGGATTCCTGAGCCTTGAGCACCCGCGCGGTCTCGGCGGCCTGCAATCGGTAGGTTTCGTCGAGCCCGACGATCACCACCACGGTCGCAGAGCCGGCGGCCGCCTCTGCGGCCGCCATCGGATCGGCGAAGAAGGCGTCGGCCTTCACCTTGAATCCCCCCACCTGGAAGAAGCGGCGCACGAAATCCAGCCGCGGCATGTAGCGGGCGTAGTCGCCCAGACAGGCGCAGAACACCGTCGTTCCGGAACCTCCGCCGAGATCGGCCACCCGCCGCCTCAGGCGTTCGAAGGGCTCGGCGTCCCGGCGCAGGGGGATGGGCATCACCGCGCCCTCGGGCGACGATCCGGGCAGCAGCTGCGCGATGGTGGCGCCGGCGGCTGCCCCCTCGATCATGGCCGCGAATCCTGTCTCGGCGGGCGCGTTCCCGCGCCGGCCGGCGACCTCCCTCGCGCGGCGCTCGGCGAAACCCTCCGGCCGCGACGGTTCCCCGTTCCCCAGGACCTCGCCCGCGATGGCGTACTGGTTGACGCCGATCATGACGTCGCGGCGGGTGGCCAACCGCTCGGCGCGCGCCAGGGCGGCCGCGGCCACCCGGTGCTGGATCTGCCCGCCCTCCAGGAGGGCGAGGATGCCTCCGCCCGCCTCCACGCCCTGGAAGTGACCCCAGGCCGCGGTCGCCAGGTCGCCGGTCAGCTTCTCGGGGTACCAGCTTCCCCCGGCCGGGTCGGCCACCTGGTCCAGATGGCATTCGTGCCGCAGGATCAGCTGGACGTTCCTGGCGATGCGCCGGCTGAAGGCGTCGGACCGCCCCAGGGGCTCGTCGAAGGGGCTGGTGTGCAGGCTGTCGGCCCCGCCCAGCACGGCCGCCATGGCCCCGATGGTCGTCCGCAGCATGTTCACGTGGGGATCGACCGCGGCCAGGGTGCGCCGGCTGGTCCGGGCATGGATGAAAGCCGGGACCGGTGCGAGCCCCGCCGCCTCCTGGATGCGGCTCCACAGCAGGCGCAGGGCGCGCAGCTTGGCGATCCCCATGAAGAAGTCGCCGCCGAGGCTGACCTGGAAGTGGATGCGACCGACCGCAGCCGCCAGGTCCAGTTCCCGCGGCTCCATCTCCCGCAGGACGTGTACGGCGCCCGCCAGGCAGAGGCCCAGTGACAGGGCGTCGTCCGCCCCGCCTTCATGCCAGGGCGTTTCATGCACGGGCAGGGTCCTCAGGCGAGGTGCGCGAGCGCCGGCCCAGCGCGCCAGATCGGCCAGCTGGTCGTAGAGGACCGCGGCAGGTTGGGGCAGGGAGCCCTCCCGGACCAGCCCGAACACCGGGTCGCAGCCGAGACATCCCTCCAGCCGGGCCGGGTCGATCCCCCGCGTCCTCGCCAGCTGGACCAGCATGGCGGCCAGGGGCACCGCGCCCGCGCCGCCGTCGATCAGGATCGGAGTCCGGGAAAGATCAACCCCCTCCAGAGCGAGGGTCAGGTCGACGAGATCGGCGATGGACGTTCCCCCTGATCCCACGTCGCCGGCGCTCGCGGTCACGGGGTCGCCTCCCAGCATCCCCGCCCTGTCCAGGACCAGGTTCACGGCCGTCTGCCCCCGGCCCAGATCGTGCCGCAAGGCGGCATTGACGTCGGCGGGATCGCAGAGGCCCAGTTCCTGAGCGATCCACCAGGGAGCCTCGTGGTAGCCGCCCGCTCGTCCCCCGCGCACGTAGGGGGCCTGCCCCGGCCGGGAATCCAGCCAGCCCAGGTTCTCCGTGTCGGCGGCGGTCGGCATGGGATCGATCGCGATGCCCTCGAGGGTGCGGGTCACCATCGCCTTGGCGAAGGGGACGCCCTTGAGCAGGCGGTCGACCTCGGCGCGCCACTCAGCCAGGGTGGGAACGGGAAATTCGGCCAGGAGGTGGTCGGAGGCGGGGTTCTCGGGTGCGGGCATGGAAGCTCCGGTTCGCTCGGGTGCAGCAGGCAACCACGACGGAAACGACAATCTAGCACAGGCTGGAAAGGTCGTCAGGGCCGGAGGAGGAAGTCAAGCACGGGCGAAAAAAATGGTAAAATTTTGACAGGTCTTCCAGCAACCCTACCTGGAATCATTGGCTATCCATGACCCCCCGGCTAATGGGGGCCCGATCAGGGAGTTCCGGAAGGGCCACCCCAAGGTGGGCCATTTGACGGGATCTTCCCGGATGTGTTACGATTCATAGCTTTCAAAATATGCGATTTCCATTCCAAGAAAGTAGGCTTCCGATGTCCGGACTTTGCCTGCGGGCCCTCATCGTCTTGGTATTTGCTCTTCCCTCCCTCTGTCCTGCTCAGGATGCCTTGGTCGAATCCGAGGGCAGTTTCTGGATCCCGAATCCACTGGAGATCGCGGATCTTGCCGTCACCGCATCGGCGCCCTGGAAGGACTCGATCCTGATGGCCGGTCCCACGGGCCTGTACCTGCTCGACTGCAGGGAAACCCTCAAGCCGAGAATCCACAGCCAGGCCCTCGGCTCGTACACGGATCTCGCTGTTGGTGGCGATCTCGTCGCAGCCGTGGAATCGAGTCATGTCGATATCTTCCGATTGCCGGCGCTCGATCCCCTCGCCCGGATCACCTTCAGTGCCGGGGATCTGGTGGTGGCCATCCAGGACTCCCTCCTAGGCGTGGCCGATCCCCGCAATCTCTTCCTGTACGCCCTCTCCGATCCGGGCAACCCTCATGCTCTTGGATCCGTGAATTTAGGCTTGGGTACCAGGACTTCCCAGCTTGGTCATCATCTTTGTTTGGGCTATCCATTCGCAATCGCCACGGAATTTGGCGGCGGGAATAACGTTTTAGGTTGGTACGGTAAGATGTCAGTAGTGGATATCACCGATCCCTCCCAACCGGTCGTTTCCGATTTCCATGATCATTTTCCGGAGGCGTTACCCTGGGATACATTCTACTTCATCATGACTGTACCATACCCGCCCGGCTTTCTCCTTTACAGTGTGGTCATGGATTTTTCCAACCCATACCCTTATGACGGCTACCATTTTGTGACCCGTTTCACGGTCGGGCCAGAAGGCAAGGTGGAGTGGGACCACACATCCTCAGCTTTCCACGGAACTCGCAAAACTGGCACGGTATTCACTGAAGGTAGTAAGGTCTTCTTCAAATCCAATGATTCCCCATTTGAAGTGGCCGACGCCGGTTGGGATCATCCGAATTTTCTTTTTTCCCCGGCAGGCCCCGATATCGGTCCCCTGCCCCTCAGCTGGATTCCGGAACAGGATCTGGTCGCATGCGGCAGTTCATTATTCCGGATGGCAGATCTCGGTCATACCCCCGTGCAGATTTTCAATGGTGGCTCCAGCGCCCTGGCCAAGCTGGATGAAAGAACTGCCGTGAAACTCCGTTGGTGGAGTGTTGTTGATTTTGGATACACAGAATGGAGTTTGGAGTCCATTGATCTGTCGCTCAGGCCCCCTGAAATGATATCGAATATCATGGAGGGCTATGACTACGCCCGGGAATTGGCCTTGGTAGGCCGCCGGGCTTATCTTTCCGATCCCCGCCTACAAGCCGACATCGCTGCTGATGGAACCATCGCTCCCGCCGAAGCGACCACCTTCCCCCCCATCACCGCCGTCCTGGCCTGGGACCAGTATCAAGTCGTCTCCCACGACGACAACTTCCTCGGCATCTACACCCTCGACCAGAACAACGATCCCTGCCTGGTCGCCTCCCTGCCGAATCTGCCCGCGGGCCAGCTGCTGAGAATCGGCGACTACCTGTATCTGGGGGGCAGCGGCCAGGTGTCGGTCATCGACCTCGGGGATCCGCTGGCTCCCGACCTGATGGGGATGGGTCCTCTGGCCGGCCGCTTCGGATCCATTTCAGGGAACCGGCTCTTCACGTTCGACGATTCCTTTCTCTATCTTCATGACATCGGCAACCCTCTCGCCCCAGTCACCAAAGGTTCGCAAGACATCGGCTCGACCATCCACGATGTCCTGGCCCTGGGAAACCGGGTTTATCTTGCCCTGGGAAGCAAGGGAGTCGCGGTCATGCAATTCGTCCCCGGCTTTGGTGTCAAGGCCATCGGCGGGGACGTGTTCACCCAGGCTACGCGGCTGATCCTCACCGATTCGGGAATATTGACTGATACAAGGAACAGGGACGAGGTCCTCCACATCCTACCCCTTAGCCGCTTCGATCTCTCGCCGGTCAGCGGAACCGCCATGATCCCCTCTCCGGGGTACCGCCCTAGGCAGGCTCCCGGCGGCACCCTGGCCTCACCGGCCCTCACACTGTCAAGCGAACCTGACGCGGGTGCGGGTCTTTCCGCCCATCCCAACCCTGCCAATCCCCTGACCCTGATCCGGTACTTCGTGCCCCAGGAGGGGTTGGCCAAACTGGCGGTCTTCTCCCTGGACGGCCGACGGGTCGCCACCATCGTGGATGGCTATCAACCAGCTGGCCCCGGGAGCGCCCAGTGGGACGGCACGGACCATGGAGGTAGGCCGGTTCCCTCCGGAGTCTATCTATTGAGACTGGAAACGGAGAAGGCGGTCTCGAACGGAAGGGTAACCCTGATCCGTTGACGGCCCCGCACATTTATTTGACTTCCGGCGACTCAAAGGATTTAATTGTCCGCTGAGGTGACGATCATGATGTCTCAGACTTCCCGCTACGCCTTCCACGTCCTGGGCTTCCTCGCCTCCCACGGCGGCCGCCTCATTCCGGGCGACGAGCTGGCGGCAGCCACGGGGATTCCGGCCAACTACCTGGTCAAGATCCTCAACCAGCTGCGCAAGGGCGGGCTGGTGGAATCCCGCAAGGGTTGGGGAGGCGGCTTCGCCCTCAAGCCCGGAGCGGAGGACCGCCCCATCCTGGACGTCGTGGAGATCATCGAGGGACAGGGCGCCGGCGCGAAGGACGATTGCGCCTTCGGGCGTCCGGCCTGCGATGCGGGCAATCCCTGTCCCATGCACGAGGGATGGGCGGAGATCAGGGACGGTTACCATACCCTGCTGTCGCGCACCCTGGTCCGGGACCTGGCTTCCCCTTGATTTTTTTTCCCCACTCAGGGGATAATAGGATGTCCTGATCTTTTGGACCCCGAGCGGCCCCCTGGCCATGGAGGAACGATGAATTACAAGAAACTCTGGATCGTTTTCGCCCTGGTGGTCGTCGGCTCGTTCGCCGTCCTGGGCATCTTCGGCAGGGAGATCTACCGCCAGGCGCCCCCCATCCCCGACAGGGTGGTGACTCCCTCGGGCCAGGTCATCTTCACCGGACAGGACATCAGGGACGGCCAGAACGTGTGGCAATCCACCGGCGGCCAGGAACTGGGCACCGTCTGGGGCCACGGAGCCTACATCGCCCCCGACTGGTCGGCGGACTGGCTCCATCGCGAGGGCGCTACCCTGCTCGAGGCCTGGGCCCGGCGCGATCACCTGATGGGGGCCGACGATCTTCCCCTCGAGACCAGGGCCGCCCTGGAGGCCCGGCTGCAGGCCGAGATCCGGAACAACGGTTACGATCCCGAGACCGGGGACTTGACCGTGTCGGACGACCGGGCCGCCGCCATCGCCCCCATCGCCGCGTATTACCGGGCGCTGTTCAGCGACGATCCAGCCCTGAGGGAGACCCGCGAGGCCTACGCCATGCGGGAGAACACCGTGGCCGGGGAGGAGAGGCTGCGCCAGCTGACGGCCTTCTTCTTCTGGGCCAGCTGGGCCTGCGTGACCGAACGCCCCGGTTCCGAGGTCACCTACACCAACAACTGGCCGCCCGACGACCTGGTCGGCAACCGGCCCACCCCCAGCCTCATCCTGTGGACCGGTTTCTCGGTGATCATCCTGATCGCCGGCATCGCCATGCTGGCCTGGTACTACGCATCCCACCGGGACGAGGAACCCGACGCGGCCGACCTGCCCGCCGACGACCCCTTGATGGCCCTGTCCCCCACGCCCTCGATGAGCGCCACCCTCAAGTACTTCTGGGTGGTGACGGCCCTGATCGTCGTGCAGGTGGCCATGGGGGCGATCACCGCGCACTACGGGGTCGAGGGAACCGGGTTCTACGGCCTGGACCTCTCCAGCATCCTGCCCTACAGCCTCAGCCGCACCTGGCACGTCCAGCTGGCCATCTTCTGGATCGCGACCTCCTGGCTGGCCACCGGGCTGTTCATCGCCCCTGCGGTGTCCGGCCATGAGCCGAGATTCCAGCGGCTGGGCGTCAACGTCCTGTTCGGCGCCCTGCTCGTCGTGGTGGCCGGATCGCTGACCGGGCAATGGTTCGGGATCATGCAGCGGCTGGGCCTGGTGGAGAACTTCTGGTTCGGCCACCAGGGCTACGAATACGTGGACCTGGGCCGGTTGTGGCAGATCCTGCTTCTGGTGGGCCTGTTCCTGTGGCTGCTGCTGATGGTCCGCGCCCTGATGCCGGCGCTGCGCCGGCCCGACAGCAGCCGACCTCTCCTGGTGCTGCTGGTCATCTCCTGCATCGCCATCGCCGGCTTCTACGGCGCCGGCCTGATGTGGGGCCGCCAGACGAATCTCGCCCTGGCCGAATACTGGCGCTGGTGGGTGGTCCACCTCTGGGTGGAAGGCTTCTTCGAGGTCTTCGCCACGGTGGTCATCGCGTTCCTGTTCGTCCGGCTGGGCCTGCTGAAGGTTGGGCTGGCGACCGCCGCGGCCCTGTTCTCCACCAACGTGTTCCTGGCCGGCGGCATCATCGGAACCTTCCACCACCTCTACTTCACCGGCACGCCCACGGCCGTCCTGGCCCTGGGAGCCACCTTCAGCGCCCTGGAGGTCGTGCCCCTGGTCCTGCTCGGCTTCGAGGCCTACCACAACCTCCGCCTCAGCCGCGCCAAGCCCTGGATCCAGGCCTACAAGTGGCCCATCTACTGCTTCGTCGCGGTCGCCTTCTGGAACCTGGTCGGGGCCGGGATCTTCGGGTTCCTGATCAACCCTCCCATCGCCCTCTACTACATGCAGGGCCTGAACACGACCCCCGTCCACGGGCACACCGCGCTGTTCGGCGTCTACGGGATGCTGGGGATCGGCCTGATGCTGTTCGTCCTCAAGGGCCTCGCCGCAAGGAACGTCTGGAAGGAGGGAGTGCTGCGGTTCGCCTTCTGGGCCATCAACATCGGACTGGCGCTGATGGTCCTGATCTCGGTGCTGCCCATCGGCCTCGCCCAGACCCTGGCCTCGGTCAGGGAAGGCCTGTGGTACGCCCGGTCCCAGGAGTTCATGCAGCAGGATTACATGCAGACATTGCGCTGGTTGCGGGTCATCGGGGACACCATCTTCGCGTTGGGGACCCTCGCCCTGGCCTGGTTCATCGCGGGGTTGAAGGGCGGCTGGTCGGTCTCCGGGGCGACCGACATGCCCCGCAGGGGTGGAGCCGCCGGGGTCGATTGACCTCCTGACAAGCCGAACCCCCGCGAGGGCGGGGGTTCGGCCGTCCGGTGGGCGATCCGCAGGGAAACTTCAGTTCTCGGGTCGAGGACAGCGCGCCACCCCGCCCAGGATCAGGTCGGCCACCTCCCGGGCCTTGCCCTCCAGCCGCGTGTTGCGGCGTGACAGCACCCAGTCGGTCGCCATCTCGTCCAGGATCCCGAAGATGGCCTTGGCGCCCAGGACCGGATCCAGGCCCGCCCGGAAGATGCCCTCGTCCCTGCCTTCGGCCAGGACCTCGGCGATGATCTCCAGATAACGTCCCACCTGGGCCCGGGACAGTTCCTCCATGAAGTGCAGGCTGTGGCGCAGTTCGACCTGGGTGATGATGGCCAGGTCCCGGTCCTGGCCCACCAGGGTCAGGTGCCGCTCGACGATGTCCCTCAGCTTGGCCTCCGCTCCCGCGAAACCCGCCAGCCGGTCGCGCCCCTCCTCGATGAAACGGCCCAGGGCCCGGTCGAACAGGGAGACCAGCACCTCTTCCTTGTTCTTGAAGTAAAGGTAGATGGTCCCGTCGGCCACGCCCGCCCGGCGGGCGATCATGGCGACGGTGGTCAGGTGGAAACCCCTGCGGGCGATCTCCACCACGGCCGCATCCAGGATGCGTTGCTTCTTGTCACCCGGGGATGTTCTTGCCATTCTTGAATACCTATTCATTAGGCCGGACAGGGCCGGCCGAAGAGGCAAACCCGCTTCCCGAATTGCGCTTTCGGATTATAAACGGCAATAATCAGTGAAACAAGCGGTATTCCCGAAAATCCCCCAAAGCGATTGACACCCTGACCGATTCCCGTTAAGATACTGAATGATCATTCATTAATCTGCGAATCCGTGAACCCGTGCGGTCCGGTTAGGCCGCACCTTCAAGGTGTTTCGACCCTGGAAAGGCAGAGCCCATGCGCAGGCAGATCAAGAAGGTGGCGGTGCTGGGATCCGGAGTCATGGGCAGCGCCATCGCCGCCCATTTCGCCAACGCGGGCATCCCCTCGCTCGTGCTGGACATCGTTCCGAAGGACGCCGGTCCCGACCCCCGGTCCCGCAACGCGGTCGCGGCGGCCGCGGTGGCCGCGCTGAAGAAGTCCAGACCCTCCCCCCTGTTCTCGGCCGGCCGGCTGGGCATGATCGAAACCGGAAACCTGGAGGATGATCTGCCCCGCCTGAAGGAAGCCGACTGGATCATCGAGGTGGTCAAGGAGGACATGGCGATCAAGAAGATCGTCCTCGGGAACGCCGCCCCGCACATCGCGGACCACGCCGTCTTCAGCAGCAACACCAGCGGCCTGAGTCTGGCCGAGATGGCCGCGGCCCTGCCCGAGGGCCTGCGCTCCCGCTTCCTCGGCACGCACTTCTTCAATCCGCCCCGCTACATGAAGCTCTTCGAGCTGATCCCCACCGCGGACACGGATCCCGAAGTCACCGCCTTCGTGGCGGACTTCGCGAGCACACGCCTGGGCAAGGGCATCGTGATGGCCAAGGACACCCCCAACTTCATCGCCAACCGCATCGGGGTGCACGCCATGATGGCCACCGTGCGGGTGATGGAGGAACTGGAGCTGTCCATCGAGGAAGTCGACGCCCTGACCGGCCCGGCCATCGGACGCCCCAAGACCGCCACCTTCCAGCTCGCCGACCTGGTCGGCCTCGATACCTTCCTTCACGTCGCGGACAACATCTACCCCCTGATTCCAGACGACGAGGCCCGCGAGATCTTCAAGTCGCCCGATTACCTGCGGGCCATGGTCGAGAAGGGACTGCTGGGCCGCAAATCCGGCGGGGGCTTCTACCGGATGGAGAAGACGGACGAGGGAAAGGTCTTCTACACCCTCGATCCGGCCACGCTGGAGTACCGTCCCCAGGAGAAGGCCAAGTTCCCGGAAATCGCCGCGGCCAAGAACATCGAGGACCAGAACGAGCGCCTGCGCACCCTCGCCTACGGCAAGGGCAAGGCCGGCCAGGCCATCTGGAAGATGCTGGCGGCGAGCTTCTCCTACAGCGCCATGCGCCTGGGCGAGATCTGCGACCAGGCCGCCGAGATCGACCGGGCCGTGTGCTGGGGCTTCAACTGGAAGCTGGGCCCGTTCCAGGTCTGGGAGGCCCTGGGGTTCCGCAAGGCGGTCGAGAGGATGCGGACCGACGGTCTGCCCCTGCCTGCCTGGGTCGACGCCCTCTACGACAGCGGCGCCGAGACCATCTACCGCACCACCGGCGGCGTGCTGGAGAGTCCCACCGCCGAACCCGGCGGGTTCGCGCCGGTCCCGCAGGATGAGCGGATCTTCGACTTCGACATCCTGCGGACCGGCGGGAAGGAAGTGCGGCGCAACCCCGGCTCCAGCCTGATCGACCTGGGCGACGGCGTCCTGGGCCTGGAGTTCCACGCCAAGATGAACGCCATCGGCCAGGACACCCTCAGCATGGTGATGACCGCCTGCACCGAGGCCGAACAGAACTGGCGGGCCCTGGTGGTCGCCAACGGGGCGGACAACTTCTCCGTCGGCGCCAACCTGATGATGCTGATGATGGAGGCCGTCGAGGGCAACTGGGAGGACATCAACCTGATCGTCCACGCCTTCCAGGCCGCCACCAGCCGGCTCGAGCACTGCGGGGTGCCCGTGGTCACGGCCCCTGCAGGCATGGCCCTGGGCGGCGGCTGCGAGATCACCATGAGCGGCAACGCCGTGCGCTGCGCCGCCGAGACCTACATCGGCCTGGTGGAGTTCGGCGCCGGCCTGATCCCCGCCGGGGGCGGCTGCCTGCGCCTCTACCAGCGGAACGTGGCCCTGCTCACCGACAAGACCGATCTGCAGCCGGCCTTCCGCAAGACCTTCGAGACCATCGGCACCGCCAAGGTCGCCACCAGCTGCGAGGAGGCGAAGGAGCTGGGCTTCCTGCGCCCGGGCGACAGCTGGTCCATGAACCGCGACCACCTGGCGGCCGACGCCAAGGACCTGGCCCTCTGCCTGGCCGCGACCAACTACGTCCCGCCCGTGGAGGACCAGGCGATCCCCGTGATGGGCGCCGCCGGCATCGGCCTGGCCGAATCGGTCCTCTACAACATGATGCAGGGCGGATACATCAGCGAACACGACCGCAAGATCGGGATGGAGCTGGCGAAGGTGATCGCCGGCGGCGAGGTGCCCTCCGGCACGACCGTCACCGAGAAGCACATGCTCGATCTCGAGCGCGAGGGTTTCATGCGGCTGGTGAGCGACCGCAAGACCCTCGAACGCATGGAGTACATCCTCAAGACCGGCAAGCCCCTGCGGAACTAGCGGGAAAAGGAGACCAAGATGAAGGAAGTCGTCGTCATCGCCGCCCGCCGCACCGCCGTGGGCAAGGCCCTGAAGGGGAGCCTGCGCCACACCCGTCCGGACGACCTGGGCGCCGCCGTGGTGCGGGACATCGTCGCGATGTTCCCCAAGCTCGACCCCGCGCGGATCGGGGACGTCATCATGGGCTGCGCCATGCCCGAAGGCGAGCAGGGCATGAACGTGGGCCGCAACATCGCCCTGATGTCCGGCTTGCCGGTCACCGTGCCCGGCATGACCGTCAACCGGTTCTGCAGTTCGGGCCTCGAGACCATCAACATCGGGGCCGCCCAGATCATGACCGGCCAGTCCGAGTTCGTGATCGCCGGCGGGACCGAGACCATGACCATGGTGCCCATGGGGGGCCTGCGCTACCTGCCCAACCCCACCCTGGCCCGTGAACACCCCGAGTACCTGACCAACATGGGATTGACCGCCGAGAATCTCGTGGTTCGCGACGGGATCACCCGCGAGGCCCAGGACGAGTTCGCCTACCACAGCCACCGCAAGGCGGTCGAGGCCATCGCGGCCGGACGCTACGAGGGGGAAATCGTCCCGGTCATGGCGCAGCTGCCCGGGGTGGACAAGAAAGGCCGGCCCGTCACCGAGCAGGTGGAGTTCAAGGTGGACGAAGGCCCCCGCGCCGACACCACCGTCGAGGCCCTGGCCAAGCTGAAGCCCGCCTTCAAGCAGGGCGGCACCGTCACCGCGGGCAACAGCAGCCAGATGAGCGACGGCGCCGCCGCCGTCATGCTGACCACGCCCGAACTCGCGGCCGCGATCGGGGCCGTGCCCCTGGCGCGATTCCTGGGCTACGCCGTCGCCGGCGTCGAACCCGAGATCATGGGCGTCGGCCCGGTGGCCGCGGTGCCCAGGATCCTGGCCCGGACCGGCCTGTCCCTGGAGCAGATGGACGTCATCGAGCTGAACGAGGCCTTCGCCGCGCAGAGCCTGGCGGTCTGCAAGCACCTGGGCCTGGATCCCGCCGACCCGCGCCTGAACCCCAACGGCGGAGCCGTGGCCCTGGGGCATCCCCTCGGATGCACCGGCGCCAAGCTGACCACCAGCGCCATCCACGAATTGAAGCGCCGGGGCGGCAAGTACGCCCTGGTCACCATGTGCATCGGCACCGGGATGGGTGCCGCCGGTATTTTCGAGGCGATCTAACCGCCGGGGCGGGGCCCCGCGACGTTCAAAGGAGAACCGACGATGTCAGAGCAGAAGACCACCACCGGCGGCGAGTTCCTGTTGACCGAGACCGATCCCGGGTCGGTGTTCACGCCCGAGGACTTCAACGAGACCCAGCGCATGTTCGCCAAGACCTGCGAGGATTTCATCGAGAAGGTCATCGACCCGGTGCAGGAGGAGTTCGAATACCACGGCAACACCATGCTCGGCAAGGACCTGCTCAAGCAGGCCGGGGAGATGGGCCTGCTGATGGCCGACATCCCCGAGGCCTACGGCGGGATGGGCTCGGACAAGGCCACCATCATGCTCATCAGCGAGAAGATGAGCGGCAGCGGCAGCTTCGCCGTCACCCACGGCGCCCAGTCGGGCATCGGCACCCTGCCCATCGTCTACTTCGGCACCCCCGAACAGAAGCAGAAGTACCTGCCGAAGCTCGCCACCGGCGAGCTGCTCACCTGCTACGCCCTGACCGAGCCGGGCAGCGGCAGCGACGCCCTGGCGGCCGCCACGACGGCCAGGCTGACCGGGGACGGCAAGCACTACGTCCTCAACGGGACCAAGCAGTACATCTCGAACGCGGGCTACGCCGAGATGGTCATCCTCTTCGCGAAGGTCGACGGCGAACACTTCACCGCGTTCATCGTCGACCTCACGAGCGAGGGCGTGACCATCGGCGCCGAGGAGAAGAAGATGGGCTTCAAGGGCTCGTCCACCTGCGCCATCATCCTCGAGGACGTGAAGGTGCCGGTGGAGAACGTCCTGGGCGAGATCGGCAAGGGCCACCTGATCGCCTTCAACATCCTGAACGTGGGCCGCTTCAAGCTGGGCGCCAGCACCGTCGGGGGCTGCAAGCTGGTGCTCAAGAGCGCCGTGCCCTACACCAAGCAGCGCCACCAGTTCGGCCATCCCCTGAGCGATTTCGGCCTGATCCGCCGCAAGATCGCCGACGTGACCGCGACCACCTTCGTGGCCGAGTCCATGGTCTACCGCACCGCCGGCCTGCTCGACGGGGCGATCGCCACCCTGGACAGGAACGACCCAGGCTACGACCGCGCCGGCATCGAGATGGTCGAGGACTTCTCCATCGAATGCTCCATGATCAAGGTCTTCGCTTCGGAGGCCATGGCCCTGGCCGCCGAGGAGGGCCTGCAGATGCTGGGGGGCTACGGCTACTGCCAGGAATATCCCCTGGAGCGCTGGTACCGTGACGAGCGGGTGAACCGCATCTTCGAGGGCACCAACGAGATCAACCGCATGATCGTGCCCGGGATGATCCTCAAGAAGGCCCTCAAGGGCGAGCTGGCCTTCCTGCAAGCCGCCCAGGCCGTGGCCGGCGAGCTGACCGGACTGCCCTCGTTCGAGGAACCCGGCGAACCCGCCTTCCTCGAGGAGGAGGGCAAGCTGGTGGCCAACATGAAGAAGGTGGTCCTGGCGGTGATGGGTCTGGCCGCCCAGAAGTTCGGGGCGAACCTCAAGGACCAGCAGGGAGTGCTGGCGGACTGCGCCGACATCATCATGCAGACCTACGCCTGCGAGAGCGGCCTGCTGCGCGCCCTGAAGAAGGCCGCGAAGGAAGGAGAGCCCGCCGCTGCGGGCATGGCCGACATGCTGACCCTGTACACCCATGACGCCATGGACAAGGTGGGGGTGCTGGCCCGCAACGTGCTCGCGGCCACCGTCGAGGGCGACGAAATGCGGACCTATGCGGCCGGGCTCCGCCGGCTGGTCAAGCACGATCCGGTCAACAGGGCCAGGCTGCACGACGCCATCGCCCGGCGGGTGATCGACGCCGAAGGCTACACCGTGAAGTAGGAAGGTTCGGGGGCCGGGTCGCGCGCCAGGCTCGGGTTCTGCATCAGCGCAGTGGGACTTTACGCGCCGCCGCGGCGCCGGCCCCCTTTCCCCTTCCGGCCCGTTTCCCCGCCCCCGGTTGACGATTCCAACCGGGGGTTCGTATAATTGCCAGTAGAGCAGGGGGCTTTCCTCCCCCTCCAAGTCCGGACCCGACATCCGTCCCCTCGGAATCAGGTGAATCGTGCACGGAAACCGTCCTTTCCGGGCCCGCCGCACCGGCGCCCCGGTCCTTTTCCTCCTGTTGCTGCTTGTCTCCGGTTGCGGCCGCGAGGCGCCCAGCTATGCTCCGGGGACGTTGACCGTCACCAGCGATCCGGCGGGCGCGGCGATCTTCATCGACGGCCGGGACACCGGCGAGACCACCCCGTTCACCTTCGCCGACATGCCCGCAGCCGCCTACGAGGTCGGCGTCGTGCTGCCCCCCTACCTCAGCACTCCCGGCAGCCGCATCGTGACCGTCGCCCCGCTGGGGCATGCGGATGCGGATTTCTCCCTGGTTTTGACCGCCCTGACCGTCGCCTCCGAACCCGCCGGCGCCCGCATCACCCTCGACGGTCTGGACACCGGCCTCTTCACCCCGGCGGAGATCGGCGTGGAGCCGGGCCTTCACCGCCTCGCCCTGGACCTCGACGGGTTCCGGTTCCTGCCCGGTGAACTCGCCGTGGACGTGGCCGCGGGGGAGATCCTCGAGATCCCCGCCTCCGCCTTCATGGCCCGCTCCCTGCGCACCGTCCTGCTCGAAGGGTTCTCCAACATCTTCTGTCAAGGCTGCCCCGAACTGTCGGCCAACCTGCACGCCCTGCAATTGACAGAGGGCTACGGCCTGGACCGCCTCCTGGTCCTGAAGTTCAGCATGTCCTGGCCCCTGCGGGCCGATCCCCACTACCAGTACAACATCCCCGAGAACGACGGCAGGCTGCTGTATTACGGTCCCGAGGAGATCATCGCCCTGCCCACCCTGTACGCCGACGGGGCGCTGCAGGGGTCGGCCGGCAATCCGCCCGGACCGGGGTCCCTGCGGGATCTCGTGGACCTCGCACTCCTGGGCGACCCCGGGTTCTTCATCGACGTCGAGGCGGACTTCACCCTGCCGAGCGTGCCGGTGACCGTCACCCTGACCGCCCTGGACGGAGAGATCGACCTGACCGGGACCACCCTGTTCGTCGCCCTGGCCCAGGATCAGGTGGATTATCCGGAACCTCCGGTCGAACCCAACCTCGGCGAGACCACCTTCTACTGGCTGTTCAGGGACATGGCCGACCAGCCGCCCGTCCCCGGAGCCCTGGCGAGCGGATCGCCTCTCGTCTTGACGCTCGACCTGGTGCGGGGAGACTGGGATCCCGCATCCTGCGCCGTCATCGCCTTCATCCAGGACCAGGCCACCGGTGCCGTCCTCCAGGCCGGCTCCACCGCCGTGCCGCCCCTGTCCGCAGCCCCTGCCGACACCTATTCCGAAAGTGCGAACCGATGAAAACCATCGCCACCCTCCTCGTATCGCTCGCAGCCGGCCTTCTCCCCGCCGCCGGCCTGGCCCAGTACGGGTTCACGGTCGACGTTCCCCACCAGGGCGCGGTCGCCGACCTTGTCCAGCTGCATTCCTTCCACAACACCGTGACCAACACCGGATCGGTCGCCGACACCTATGAGGTCGTCATCGCGCGCGACTTGCCCGGTGACTGGATCGCCTCCCTGTGCGAGGGGACCATCTGCTACCCCCCCCACCTGAGCGTCATCACCTTCACCCTCGATCCAGGGGAATTCACCCAGCTCCTGGTGGACATCACCCCCCTGACCGACCAGGGCGAAGGTTCCGCCTCGGTGACGATCACCAGCCAGGGCCAGCCTGCCCTGAGCGAGCAGTTCGCGTTCACCGTCCTGAGCAGCGGGCTGGACGTCCTGCTGGTCGACGCCGACGGCGGCCTGGGGTACGAGACCTACTACCAGGGCGCCCTGACCGCTGCGGGGAAGACCTTCGGCACCTGGGACCGGGATCTGTTCGGCGTCCTGGCCGCCGAGGAACTCGGGGGGTTCGGGACCATCGTGTATGCGCTCGGGTCCGGCTCGGCGGGCCTGACGCCCGCCGATCTTCCCGCCCTGCAGGATCTGCTGCAGGCGGGCGGACAGGTCGTCGTCTCGGGCCAGAACGTGGTGCGGGACTTCTGCTCGGCCGGCGGCGTCCATTATTCGGCCGCCAACCGCCTGTGGTTCCGGAACGTCCTGGGTGTGGACTACGTCCTCGACGATGCCGACGACTCGACCGTGTCCGGAGTGATCGGCGATCCCGTCGCCGGCGGCCTCGCCCTGGCCATCAACGGGGGCACGGGCGCGAACGACAACACCGTCCAGGACGAGATCGCCCCGGTGGGCCCCGGTGCGGCCAGCCTGGAGTACTCGCCCGGACGGGCGGCCGCGGTACGGGCCTCGTACGGGCAGGGCCGCAGCTACGTGATGGGGTTCGGTTTCGAGGGCATCTCCTCCGATGCGTCCCGCAACGACCTGCTGGCCCGCATCTTCACCTGGATGGCCCAGCAGGTCTCCGGCGCCCCCGGGCCCGTGTCCGGTCTGTTCGTCCGCACGCCGGTGGTTGCCCCCAATCCCTTCAACCCCTTGACCCACCTGATGTTCGAGGTGGGCGGCGACACGCCCGTTCCGGGCTCGGTCGCCATCTTCGATCTGCGCGGCCGCCTGGTCGCCGACCTGTTCAGCGGGGCCTTTTATCCCGGCCCCCAGGACCTGGTCTGGAACGGCCGGGACCGGAACGGCAGGATCGCCGGCGGCGGGCTCTACCTCGCCCGGATCCGGGTCGCCGACCAGGTCCGGACCGTGAAGCTCACCCTTGCCAAGTGATGCGGCCGGCGGCACAGCCGCCGGCCTTCCCGTTGCCATGCGAAGGGGTCCCGAACGATGATGAGGCACAAGCCCGCCCTGCTTGGTCTGTCCGCCGCTCTCCTGTTCCTCGTCCTGGGAACCGGCGCCTTCGGCGCCGACTGGTCCCTGCCCACCGCCGACGGCGGAACGGTCGCCTTCGGCGAACGGCTGGCCCAGGGGCCGGTCGTGGTTTCCTTCTGGGCCACCTGGTGCAAGCCCTGCCTCAAGGAGCTTCCCCACCTCGAAGCGCTGGCGGAGGACTTCAGCGGACGGGTCACCGTCCTGGCCGTGAACACCGACGGACCCAAGGCCGTGGCCAAGGTCGCCCCCTTCATCGCCGCCTCGGGGTACGACGACCTCATCGTCCCCCTGGACACCGCAGCCGAGGTCCAGGAATTGCTGCAGGTCGGCGGATCCATTCCCTTTACGATCGTCTTCGACGGCCAGGGCCGGGTGGCGTATCGTCACCTGGGCTACAAGGAGGGGGACGAACACGCCTTGCGCGAGGTGATCGAGGCCCTGCTGGACCAGCCGGCGGCCCCCGGCCCGACCGCCTCGTCCTTCGCCGGCCGGGTCACGGCGACCGACCGCTTCGAGTACTCCTACTCCACCGAGACCAGGCAGGAGATCTTCGAGAACTGGCTCGACGTCGACTACGAGCTCGACGGGCTGCGGACGGGCATCCTGCTGAACAGCCGGGCTCCCAGCGAAGAGGGTCAGCGCTCCAACGAGGTCGCACACCGGTTCGTGGAGTTCAAGCGGGGCGAGGCCGTCATCCGCGCCGGCCACTTCTACGGGCTTTTCGGCCGGGGCCTGATCTTCAACGCCTACGAGGACCGCACCATCCGCATCGACACCCGCCTCGACGGCATCATCGCCACGGGCGGTCAGGGACGCTGGCAGGCCACCGCCTTTTCGGGCACTCCCCTGGACCGGCCGGTGGACGTCCGCGGTCTGGATGTGGGCTACGCCCTCGATGGGGGTCCTTTCCTTGCCGCATCCGGCCTGACCTTCCGGCCCGACGACTTCACCGCCGAGGACGGGACCGTCCACCGCGAGTGGGCGACCGCCGTCCGGGCGCGGCAGAACTTCTCCTGGGGCGACTACTACCTCGAAGCCGGCTGGAAGAACCGCTACGAATTCGAACCCGAGGCCGGGCTCTACGCCGAGGGCGCCGGCCGGGCGCTGTACGGGAACCTGAACCTCTACCACGGACCGTGGGCCGTATCCTGGGAGGTCATGGATTACGAACGGTTCACCGTCCTGGCCCGGGCCGACGGCAAGACCAGCCTGAACCGCCCCCCCTCCCTGGCCCGGGAACTGACCTGGACCCTGCTCAACCGGGCCCCGCACAACCTCAACGCCGACGACGAACGCGGCCGGAATCTCGACCTCCAGTACACCCGGGGGGACTGGTCCCTGCAGGCCACCGGGGCCAGCCTGGAGAACCAGGCCGGCGTCACGATCTACGATCTCGCTTACGGCGGAATCCAGCGGGATGCGGGCGGTCCTGTGGCCTGGCAGGCCGGCTTCGCCTACCAGGACAACGAGGGTTTGAGGCAGACCGTGGTGGGCGAGTTGACGTGGCGGGCTGGGCCGTCCACTTCGTGGACGATCCAGGCCGAACACCAGCACGTGAGGCTGGGCGGGGGGCGGGGCTTCGACCTGGGCGAGCACGACCAGCAGTGGTTCAAGCTGGAGCTGGAGACCGCGCGCCGCTGGGCGGTGGCGGCCTTCCTGGAGACCAACAACAAGTACGCCGACCAGCGAGGACTCACCGAGGATGAAAGCCCCTTCCCGGCCGGCCAGATTAGCTACACCCTTGACGGTGGCGGCAACCTGAACCTGTGGTTCGGCCGGCGGCAGGAAGGGTTCATCTGCTCGGGAGGCGTCTGCAAGTTCGAACCGGCGTTCTCCGGGATCGAGATGTTCGGGACCTTCCGCTACTGAGCGGGAATCCGCAGCCTCGTGAACGCCTCGTTGAGGGCGGCCACGCGCCCCTGGTCCCTGCCTTCCATGTAGTAGCGCAGCACCGCGTCGGTGCCCGAGGCCCTCAGTTCGAACCACTGCCCCGAGAACTCGATGTAAGTGCCGTCACCGGCGTGGAAGATGCGCTTGATATCCGGCAGCGCCACGTCCTCCGTCATGGCCGCCCGGAGCCGGGCCGCCGCCTCCGCAGGTTCGAGACCTTCCAGGGCAAGGAAGAAGGCCACGGTGGCCTCCTTGCGCCGGTTCCCCTCGGCCCTGGCCTCGTCCCGGGCCTTCCCTTTCAGCGACTCGTCGAACAACGTGATGTCGCGCCGCTCGTAGAAGCGGTAGTCGGTGTCGTACTTATCCAGCAGGTCCAGGTAGTAGCGGGCGAAGCTGCCGCCTCCGGTGTGCAGCCGGGCGGCCAGGCAGAGGGCCATCACCCCGATCTGCATGGCGTCCTTCTCCTTGGGCGCCAGACTGGTCCGGGCGCCGCCGCGGCTACAGGTGGGCTCGGCCGGGCCCATGGCGGCCCCGCCGCTCTCCTCGGCCATGATCAGCAGGCGGGGCCGGGGACCGAAGACGGTCTCCCGGCCGGTCACGTCGGTGGCCCGGGTGTCCCGGCCTTCCGCGGCCGCGATCTGGTCCTCGATATCCTTCACCAGGGCGGCGAAGTGCTTGAAACCCACCGGCACCCTGAAGGTGCGCAGACCCGACCCCGTGGCCGCATTGGTCTTCTCGGCGATCTCCCCGATGCTCAGGCTGGTGGGATAGGTGGAGGCCACGATCCAGTCGTAGGCGTCCAGGATCCCGGCCTGCTGCAGCCCCTCGATCTTGAGTGCCGTCAGCATGAAGTAGATCTGGTTGGGCTTGAAGTAGACCAGGCAGCGGTCCGCGTCGAGAGGATCGACCTCCAGACCGGCGGCTGCGGCCTCGTCCGCCAGGACGGCGGGCGCCACCGTGACCATGTTGAAGCGGTCCCCATCCGGATCCCAGATGAAGAAGACGTGGCACTTGCGGCCCCGCAGCAAATCCTGGGCGCCGACGTGCTTGTACACCTGCCACTTGCCGGGATCCACGCCGTGGTTGACCCCGTCGACGATCCCGATGCCGTGGTAGGTGGTGCTTTCCCGGTCGTGGGTCAAAAACACGGGCCCGTCCTCGCCCACCCCCACGTCCAGACCGCCGAAGATGCGGCGCGCGGCGGCGGCCATGGAGCCGCCCTCGGTGCAGAAGGCGGCCTTGAACCCCCCGGCGGCCGCCGGTCCGATCTCCCCGAGCAGGGGCCCGGGGACGACCTGGCGCAGGTAGTCCAGGTAGGCGTCGTAGGGATCGAAATCCCGCCGGATGAGGGGATCGTTGGCCGCAGCGAGGCTGATCTTCAGCCCTGAGCGGGCGGCTCCGGCCACCAGTTCGCGCACCCGGTCGGCGATCAGGCCCGCCATCTCCAGAAGCTGGCCTCCGCTTGCATCCATGGGCTTCCAGCCGCCCTTGTAGCTCTGGCTGTGGCTGGCTGTGAAGTTCTCGCCGCCGTCGAGCTCCTCGTAGAAGACCCCGAAGCTGGACAGCCAGATGGGCGTCGTGCGCCGGTCGGCCGGGCTCAGGTGCACCCGGATGCCCTTCGCCGCGTAGATCCTGGCGGCCAGGTCGATGAACTCCTGGGTGTGGGGCCGGACCTCCCCGCCCACGTGCAGGGACTTCAGGCCCCTTTCGACCGCCAGCTGGGCCCGGGCTTCCAGCATGATCCCCACGGTCAGCCCGTTGAAGGGGACCTCGAGATTGAACAGGTCGTCCGGATCCAGGAGGTCCCGGTATCCCGCCGTTCCCAGCTGGAACTGGGCCGCCCACCGATCCAGCCCGGCGTGGGCGACCAGGTTCCGGTCCACGGAGAACGATTCGGCGGCCTTGGCGAACGGGGTGAACAGGGCGTGGCGCGGGCTCATGGACGGGCTCCCGGGTTGTGATCTGGAATCGAAGGCGGCGGCGTCTGGTCCCGCGACCATTATATACCGGCCCGGACGGATGGCAACCGGCCCCGAACCGTCCCTCAGCCGCCGAATGACACGTCCACCACCTGGCGGATGACGGCGCTCTCGACCTCGAAGAATTCCTCGGGACGGAACCGGAACAGCGAGGCGATGACGTTGGAGGGGAACACCTCGATGCGCGTGTTCAGATCGCGGACGTTGCCGTTGTAGAAGCGGCGCGCGGCCTGGATGCGGTCCTCGGTGTTGGTCAGTTCCTGCTGGAGGGCCAGGAAGTTCGCATTGGCCTTGAGATCGGGATAGGCCTCGGCCACCGCCAGCAGCTTCTGCAGACCGGCCACCAGGTTCTTCTCGTCAGCGGCCTGCTTGCCTGGGCTGCCGTGGGAATTGCGGGCCCGCTCGCGGGCCGTGGTGACCGCTTCGAGGGTCTCGCGCTCGTGGGCGGCGTAGCCCTTGACCGCCGCCACCAGATTGGGGATCAGGTCGTACCGGCGCTTCAGTTCGGTGTCGATGTCCGCCCAGGACTCCCGGACGTGCTGCCGTCCCCGGACCAGCGCATTGTAGTTCAGGGCCGCCCACAGGAGGATTGCCACCAGGATGCCGACCGGAATCTGCCAGACCATCGTCACCGCCCTTTCATCTGCTGGATCACGTAGTCGGGAATCAGCCGGTACAGGGTCAGGGCCAGGTCCAGGGCCTGCTCGTGCTGCGGCGGCTGGTTGAATCCGGTGCGGTAGACCGCGATCTCCTGGAATCCGAACTCGATGCCGAAGTCCGGGGCGCCCAGGAGGTACTCCATGGTGCGCCCGTGGATGATGTCGTAGGCCCACTTCCGGTCGCTCGAGGTCACGTAGAACCTGCGGCTGAATTCCGCGGATTCGAAGTCGATGTCGTCCTTGCCCAGGAACTCCCCCACCTTGTCGAAGGCGTGTTCCCGCCTGATCTGCAGGGGAATGGTGGGGAACTCGCAGCCCAGGATCACCACGCCGCGCCGGTGGGTCTGGCGGTTCTTGCCCGACCCGGTGACGTACTGGAAGTCGAAGCAGCTGACGTCGAGCCCCTCGATCGCGCCCTTGACGATGTTCTTGCTGCTCTTGGAGTGACCCCGGTCGAACACCTTCAGGCCCGGCCAGTTCTTGTGCCAGTCCTTGCGGCCCGAGCTGTCCAGACGCCACCCCCGGCCGTGGGCCCAGAGGAGCAGGACTTGGCGCCGCTGCTGCTCCTGGCGCCAGGCGATCACGCCGATGGTGATCACGATCGCCAGAAAAATCAGGATGAACAGGCCCTGCAAGACGTCCTCTCCCCCTTTTCCCGTGAATTCCCTCTGCCCGAGGATTGTCGGTCTCCCGGGCCGTGATCTCAATCAATAATTACCCCTCCGGTGCGGGGTTTATTGAAAAATAGGCCCGGACCGGAGTCCGGGCCCATGGGGCAGGCAAGGCAACGGGATTTACCGGAACAGAGCCTTCACGGCGCCGAAGCTGGTCTCGTCGCTGTCCACGGCGCAATCGACGACTTCGATGCCGTCGGCCAGGACTTCCAGCTTGAAGGCGCTGAAGTTGTAGTTCAGCAGGCCGGTGGCGTGGTTGTAGCAGTCGCCGAGCATGACGGTGGTGTCATCGTACCAGTAGTCGTCGAACATGACGGTGCCGCCGCCGAGGGCCTCGGCGAACCACTCGCCGTAGGAGTTGGGGGCGACGGTGACCTGCATGCCGTCGGTGACCATGATGTAGCAGCCTTCCCAGGGCTCGGGATCGGCCACCAGGCTGGCGGCTTCAACGTAGCTGGGGGCCGGCAGGGCGCCGGGGCCCAGGATCGTCACGACCGCGCCCACGGTGGCGGTGGCCTCGACCTCGCTCAGGTCATAGTACTCGTAATACAGGCCGCCCTGGATGTTGACGATGTCGCCGGGCTGGGCGCCCGTGTCGGAACCCGTGTAGACCCAGATGCCGTTGTAGGCGCCGAAGGGCGCTTCGGCCGCGAAGAACCCGTTGTAGCGGGTTGCGATCACGGTCACGTTGAGCATGTCGACGTTGGTGTTCTCGGCGATCAGCCCGGTCTGGATGTCGCTGATCACGCCGGCCTGGGCCCCGAAGGCGACGAGGCAGAGCAACAGTGCGGTAACGATGCGGTTCATGTTGATCCTCCCGAAATGATACGTGTCCCGCGACGCCGAACGCCGGCGTGCGGGGGTCGGCATGGCGCCGCCCGGGGATGCGGTCCCCTCGAGGGGTAGATCTTAAACGATCGGTGTTCGATTTGTAAAAACCCCAGGCCAAAAAATGGCCAATTTTCTCATAAGACCCTATGTTTTTTGAAAATAGAAAATCCCCCGCCTGGCGGGGGATTTTCCTGCTCACGCTCCGGGAAAGGTGGCGAACCGCGAAGGCCTTCCGGACTACTTCAATCCGCGCAGCAGACCCACCGGGACCTTGACCTGCATCTCCAGCAGGGCCTGGCTCATGGTCTTGCCCTGGGGATCGACCAGAAGGCTGCGGGTGCCGCCGCCGCCGAGCGCCCCGGCGAGCAGGAAGTTCAGGCCCTGGAGGTTGTCCAGCTCGTACCGGGTGACCTCGCCCTTGACCATGGGACCGAAGAACCTCTGCACGACGGCCGGGGTCAGCTTCACCTTGATCCAGTCGTAGACCCCCGGAGACCGCGCCAGCACGCCGATGTTGCAGGTGTCGCCCTTGTCGCCGCTGCGCGCGTAGCAGAGGCGCCGCAGGGGGACGGTGACCGTCCGCCCCGGCCAGGTGCGCCGCAGCGGGCGGGATGTCTTGACGCCGCTGCGGGCCGGCTCGCCGACCTCGCCCCGGATCGGGAAGTGGATCTCCTGGAAGTGTTCCTTGCAGTCGGTGGCCAGGGTCAGGACCTTGGCCGACACCCGGTCGCGGCGCATCAACGCCGGCCAGTAGGCCATGACCTGCTGGGGACGGGGCCGACCGCGGGTGCTGACCGCCATGCCCGATGGGCCCGCGAGGATGAGCGCCGGCACGGCCTTGCTGAAGTCGTTGATCTTGTGCAGGTCGTGATCCCGCACCCCGAACCTCAGGTAGATCTCGTTGGTGCTGCAGGTGGACAGGTGATCGGGCCAGATGGAGCCGGCGCCGGTCAGGGCGGTGGCGGTCTCCTCGAAGGTGTGGCCGACCTTCTCCCAGAAGATCTCCTCCACGCAGGCGGCCTTCTTCTCCACCTCGGGACCGCTGACGAGGATCTCGCCCTCGGCCTTCCAGCCGTCCTGGAAAGCCATGGAGACCTTGAACATCTCAGGCGCGGGGCCGCCCTTCACTCCGCTGACCTTGACGCGGTCCCTACCGGCCTCCTCCACGGTGATGCTGTCGAAGTAGGCCACGCCGTCGGGGGAGATGTACTGCCCGGGATCGCCCATCTCGTAGACGAGCTGCTCCTTGACCGACTTCTCGTTGATGAGGCCGCCGGTACGCTTGTGCTTGGTGACGTAGAACTCGCCGCTGCGGTGCATCTCGATGATGGGGTAGCCCATGTTGTGGAACGAGGGCACCTCGTGCCAGTCGGTGATGTTGCCGCCGCTGCCCTGGGCTCCGCACTCGATGATGTGGCCGGCCACGATGCCGGCCGCCATGCGGTCCCAGTCGTCCATGGCCCAGCCGAACTCGTGGATCATGGGCGCCAGGGTCAGGCCCGTGTCGGTGACCCGGCCGGTGACCACGATGTCGCAGCCCTCGTCCAGGGCGGCCACCACCGGTTCGGCGCCCAGGTAGACGTTGGCGGAGGTGATCCGGCTGCGGACTGAGGTGAAGTCCTCCCCCGTCTCCATGTTGGTGAACTTCTCGCCCGCGGCGGTCAGCTCGTACAGCCGGGTGGAGATGTCGTCCCCGTAGACCACGCCGACCTTGATGTCCAGGCCCAGGCGGCGGGCCAGGGCGCGGATCTGGCGGCCCAGCCCGATGGGGTTCATGCCCCCGGCGTTGTTGATGACCCGGACCTTCTTCTCGACGATCAGGGGCAGGCAGGTCTCCAGCTGGGTCAGGAAGTCCTTGGCGTAGCCGAGCTCGGGATTGCTGAGCTGCTGCTTGCGCAGGATCGACATGGTGATCTCGGCCAGGAAGTCCATGGTGACGTAGTCGAGCTTGCCGCCGGTGAGCTGCCGGCGCAGGGCGTCCATGTCGTCTCCCCAGTATCCGCCGGCGTTGGCGATGCGGATCATCTTCTTCAAGGCGGGCTCCTTGCAAAGAGTGAACTTGTCATTTTTGAAACTGACACCATAATGGGGGCTGCCCAGGATGCCAAGCAAGCCGGAAAGGACCGGAATCCCGCATGAACCCTTCCAGCCCCCTGTCGGGACGCTACTTCGTCTTCGGGTTCCCCCTTTCGGGAGCCTCCTGGGACCGTTTCGGCGTCCTGAACCTGCTCCCGGGGAGCGATCCGGAGACCCTGGCCGACCTGTCCTACGAGATCCGCAAGCTGGCCGATGCCGTCAACCGGGACCCGGGCTGCAAGGCCGGCGAGATCCCTCCCACCCAGGCCGAGATCCTGCTGGCCCTGCGCACGGTGAACCAGGCCCTGCGGTGGGTCTCGCGCCAGTACTTCACGCAGGACAATCCCGGCGGGCTGATGCGCTGCCGCCAGTGGGCCGAGCAGCGGCTGGGCACCGATGCGGTCGAGAACCTGTTCTCGACCTTCGTGGGGTTGTTTCCCCCTGCAGTGGTCAAGCGCGGCGTCAAGAAGCCCGCGGAGTTCCTGGCCACCGGCAGTGATGACCTGAGCGGGCCCGATCTCGCCTCCCTCGAGATGATCCTGCTGTTCATGAACGTGACCAACCCCGCGGCCCGGCCCGCCGAGCACCTCTTCGATGACGGCGAGCTCCGCCGCCGGGCGTCGTTCCTGCCGTTCGTCACCGGGATCGAGGATTACCTCGAGGAGTTCGAACCCCACGGCAGCTTGGGCACTTCCCTGTTCCACCTGCTGCGGGCGCCCATGCTGGCGAGTCCCGATTCGCTGTCGGGACAGATCGCGTACATCCGCGATCACTGGGCCCACCTGCTGCCCGAGGAGCTGGTGCGCAGTCTGCAATTCGCCCTGGACGTCCTGAAGGAGATCGATTCCCACCGGCTGGCCGCCTACGGTCCGCCCCCGGTGCTGGAGTTCGGTCCGGGCACGGCCGGCTGGATGGGCGAGTACCCCGAGCCCGAGGCCTTCAGCCACGACGCCGACTGGATGGCCAACGTCGTGCTCATGGCCAAGTCGGTGTACGTCTGGCTGGACCAGCTGTCGCGGTGGTATGGACGGCCCATCCACACGCTCGCCGACATCCCTGACGAGGAACTGGACCGCCTGTCCCGCTGGGGCGTCAACGGCCTGTGGCTGATCGGCCTGTGGGAGCGCTCGACGGCCTCCCGCACCATCAAGCAGTGGATGGGCAACCCCGAGGCCGCGGCCAGCGCCTACTCCCTGAAGGAATACGCGATCGCCCACGACCTGGGCGGCGAGGACGCCTGGCGCAACCTGAGCGAGCGCGCCGGCCGCCGGGGCATCAAGCTGGCATCGGACATGGTGCCCAACCACATGGGCGTCGACAGCCGCTGGATGGTCGAGCACCCCGAGTACTTCCTGCAGCTGGAGCATCCCCCCTACCCCGGCTACAAGTTCACCTGCGAGAACCTGTGCGACGCCCCGGGCGTGGGCGTGCGCATCGAAGACGGCTACTGGAACCACAGCGACGCCGCGGTGGTGTTCCAGCGCATCGACGAAAGCACCGGCCATGCGCGCTACATCTACCACGGCAACGACGGCACCAGCATGCCCTGGAACGACACCGCCCAGCTGAACTTCCTGCTGCCTGAGGTGCGCGAGGCCGTCACGCGCGTGATCCTGGACGTGGCGCGGCGCTTCCCCATCATCCGCTTCGATGCGGCCATGACCCTCGCGAAGAAGCACTACCAGCGCCTGTGGTTCCCCTTGCCCGGCGACGCCGGCGCCATCCCCTCCCGCGCCGAGCACGGCATGACCCGCGAGGAGTTCGACCGCGCCTTCCCCGTCGAATTCTGGCGCGAAGTCGTCGACCGCGTGGCCGCCGAGGCGCCCGACACCCTGCTGCTGGCCGAGGCGTTCTGGCTCATGGAAGGCTACTTCGTCCGCACCCTGGGCATGCACCGCGTCTACAACTCCGCGTTCATGAACATGCTCAAGATGGAGGACAACCAGAAGTACCGGCAGACGCTGAAGAACGTGCTGGAGTTCAGCCCCGGCATCCTGCAGCGCTTCGTGAACTTCATGAACAACCCGGACGAGCGCACCGCCGTCGAGCAGTTCGGCCGCGGCGATAAATATTTCGGCTGCATGGTTATGATGGTGACCCTGCCGGGCCTGCCCATGATCGGCCACGGGCAGATCGAGGGCTTCACCGAGAAGTACGGCATGGAGTACCGCAAGGCCTACTGGGACGAGAAGATCGACCAGGACATGGTCCGGCGGCACGAGCGGGAGATCTTTCCCCTCATGCGCCGCCGCCACCTGTTCAGCGGCGCGGAGAACTTCGCCCTGTTCGACTTCGAGCACGACCAGGGCTGGGTGGACGAGAACGTGTTCGCCTACGCCAACGGCCGCGGCCACGAGCGCGTGCTGATCATCTACAACAACGCCTACGAATCGACGAGCGGGCGCATCAAGCTGTCGTCGGCGATCAACCGCGGATCGGGAGACAACCCGTCCCTGCACCAGGTGACCATCGCCGAGTCGTTGGCCCTCGATTGCTCGCCCGGGGTGTGGTACGCGCTGTTCGACCACGCCGACGGCCTGCAGTACCTGCGCACCGGTCGCGAGCTGGGCGAGCATGGCCTGCACACCACGCTGCACGGGTATCAGTACCGGGCGTTCCTGGGCATTCGCCGCCTCGATGGCGGCGACGCCGAGTGGGCCGAGCTTGCGGGTGCGTTGCAGGGCGGCGGGGCGCCGGATCTGGTGAGGGCGCGGCTGCGGCGCACCGTCGAGCCGCAGCTGGCGAAGGTGCGGGAGTGGATGGCGCCCGAGGTGCTGGCGTGGTTGGAATGCGAGTCGGCGGCCACTGAGGAGACTATGCCGGCCGGGGGCGAAGCCGCCGGACGGCCTTCCGATACTGCCGAGGACTCCGTCCTCGGCGTGCTCCCTGCGTCATTGCGCGAGCTGGCGGAGGGGCTGCGCCAGGTCATGGAGCTGGAGATTCCCGAGAAGCTGGGCAAGGGCAGTCAGAAAGAGCTGGCCGCGCTGCGCGCGGCCATTCCGCACAGCAGGGCGCTGCAGGTCGTGTTCCTTGCGGGCGTGTTGGCGGAAGCCGCAAGGCCGGAACACGGATTGGCCGCCGAGGCGGCCGAACTCGTCGCCGAAGACATGGACGCCGCACTGCGCGAGTGGCTGGGCCACGATCACGCCGCGCGCATGGCCGGCTGGGCTGCGAGGCTGCTTGCAGCCTCTCCCGAGGCCGCCGCAGGCATGGCTACGGGCAAAACGGCATGGATGACGGCCGTGACCGAGCGACCCGAGGCCGGCAGCTTCCTGGGCATCAACGAGCACGCCGGGGTGACCTGGTTCAGCGCCGAAGCCCTCGACGACTGGCTGTTGATCGTTGGCGTGGCTGCATTGGCGGGCGAGGAACCCGCCGATGTGGTGCCGCTGCTGGATGCGCGCTCGCTGCTGCGGCAGGCTGCGAAGAAGGCGGAATACAGGTTGCGAGAGTTCCGCGAGGCACTTGTGGGTTAAAGCCGAGACAAAAATCACGATCCTGTGACCAAAACCCCCGGCCGGACGGGGGTTCTATGATTTTTTGTTAAATTCCATATCAATGCAACGAACCGCGATGACTCCACATTCCTTTCACACTACCCATTGATTTATTTTCATTAGGAACTGGTGGGCTGTTTAATACACTATTTGCTGAACCATTCTGCTGTAGCCCACTGAAATGAGATCCTCCGTGTTGATTTTTTATCATGGTGGTTTTCCCATTTCAATCTGTTTCCGGTCCTCCCGTCGCAATCGGATTACCGCGCAGGATCATTCTGCAGGGCCGCTCTCGCGGCCCGTTCATCCTCGTGCAGGCGGCGGTGGCAGCGGGCGCACAGGGTGATCAGGTTCGCCAGGTCGTCCGTCCCGCCCTGGGCGGCCGGGACCCGGTGGTGGATCTCGAGGAATCCCGTGTTGGAGCAGCCGGGATACTCGCACGCGTAGCAGGCACGTCGCAGGACCGCCCGGCGGACGCGGGGCGGGATGACGGATCGGCGACGGCCGTCCAGATCCTCCACGATGGCGTCGCAGGCGGCCGCCGCTAGAAGGGGCGGCGAGGCCGCAACCTCGCCGCGCGGGGTAGGCAATGCGGCTTCGCCGCATGAAGGGCAGTGAAGGATGATCAGGGAATAGCGCGGGCCCGTGGCCCCGCCTGATGGCGGGGCCGTTCCGCGCAAAGCATCAATAATGATATCTTCCCGCGCGTTGCCACCGGCTGTCTGTGCGGATTCAACCAGCCGACAGAACTCGGCGTAATCCTCCCCCGCGAAAACCAGGGTGACGTGATGCTTCGCATCCAAAGGATGGGGTGGTTTTCGCTGGGGTGCCCTTGCCGTCGGGATGGCCGCCTTCCGGGGCGGCCCGGGCGGTGTGAGCACGGGAGGACTGCCAGGATGGGCCGCCTCAGCGGGGGCCGATTCAGGGGCAGCCGGTGCTTTCTCCGAAAGCGCCGGCATTCTGCGCAGTTGCCGGGCCGTCAAGTCCTGGGCGGCATCGATCCATGCGCTCTGATCCGCTGGATCCGCCCGCGTGGTGATCAACTGGGCCTGGGTCCACGACAGCCGCCCCTCCCCGAGAGCCGATTCCACTTCCGGGAAACTCGGTAACCGTCGAGCCAGGGCGAGGAAGTCCGCGACCTGGCGCTCGGTCAGGCCGGCCGCCGCCTTCCCGTATGCGGCCATGGTCGAAAATCCGAGCTTGCGGTAGACCCGGCACTCCTTGATCTGCAGCAGGTAGTATGCGGTCCGCACCAGGTCCTTCCGCAGAGCCTTGACCGAAACCACGAAATTGTTGTGAAGCGACGCTTCGCCCGGCGTCAGGCCTTGCCTGGCGGCCACATCGAGGGAAATCCGTTCGTCCGTCATGATTCGGGGACATCCATCCGGGAGACGTCTACCAGATTTCTCACAGCTTTGTGACCAAAACCCCCGTCCGGACGGGGGTTTTGGGTCTCTCAGTCAATTATTCCAGCCAATTGCCAAATATCATTGGCCCTGCTCCTTCGGCTCGAACCCTGCAGCATACGCCGTGCCCTCCCTTGCCACGCTCACCCCGAAGGAGTTAAGATGAGGAAGGACCACAGCGGGGAGAAGTCCATGGCCAACCGAGCGCGCGACTGGTTCGCCCAGGCGGGTTAGGACCTCATCGACCGCGGCATGGCCCTGGACAACTTCTACGTCCCCAGCCGCTATCCCAACGGCCACCCCGAAGGCGCTCCCTTCGAGCATTTCGGTAAGCTCCAGAGCAGCGAGGCGTTGACCCATGCCGGTGCGATCCTTGACTTCGTCCGTGCTGAAATGGCCGGATCGTGACTCCGTCGTGAGGGCCCTCACGGTCTGGGCCCAGCGCCTGGGCGCTGCGCGCTCCGACCTCCTTCGTGTGGGCTACTTCGGCTCGTACGCCACGGGCCAATGGGGCGTGGGCAGCGATCTGGATCTGGTCCTGGTGGTCAGCCGCACCGACCGACCCTTCATCGAGCGCGCAAGCCGGTGGGACGCCACCGGGCTGCCCGTGCCTGCGGATGTCATCGTCTACACCCCGGACGAATGGGATGCCGTGCTGGCCCGCGCCGACCGCTTCGCCCGCGTCATGGCCGACGAACTCAAGTGGGTGTGGTCGCGCGATGGCAATGGCGACGCTTGAGAGCCGGCGCCCTCAATCCTCCTTCGGCGCCACCCAGACCTGCAGGAAGTTCAAGTCTCCCGCCACCGAGATCATGGAGTCGTACATCGAGGGCGCGAACGAAGGATCGGGATACACGTACTCCGCTCCCTCCAGCCGCAGGTCCACCACCTCCCCGATGGTCATGAAGTCCAGGTAGTGTGTGCGGTCCACGATTTCGACGAGATCGCGCAGCTGGTCGGGCCGGACCCCGCTGTTGGGCCAGCCGTCGTCCGGGACGTCATTGCTGTCGTGCCAGTAGAGGATGACCGGCGCCTGCCCGTAATCCGTGTAGCTGGAGTCGACGATGTCCATCAGGGAATCCTCGAGGGCCATGCCGGTCACCTCGCCGCCCCATGATCCGAAGACCGCCGTCGAGTTGAGGGTTCCCAGGGCGAACATGTTGACGTGGGCGTACCAGCCGAGGGGCGTGTAAGGGCCCACGGCGTTGTTCCAGGTCGTGGGCCTGGTGCCCCGGGCCGACCGGTAGCCGTTGGCCACCAGGCGGCTGATGCCCTGGAGCGAAAGGGCCTCGTGGATGTTCCCGTCGGATGCGGCGGGCCAGGCGAAGTCCCGCAGGGTCAAGGTGTCCCGGGGATGGGTGAAGAGGGTGTCCACCCAGCCTCGCGCGATCTGGAAATCGATCTGCCTGTCGGTGTCGAGTTCGCCCAGGGCGCTGTGGTAGATTGTGTGGAGGACGATGTCCATGCGGGGATCCTCGTTGATCGAATCCAGCTGGGCCTTCGTGATGGCAGGTGTGCCCCCGCGCCAGAAGTCACCCACGACGACCTCCGAGTAGCCGTGCCCTGCCTCGGACATGATGTGGTAGAACCTGGCGTGGCTCGAGTCCCCATCGTCGACCGACATGACGATGGGCACCCGTACGCCGTCCCAGGGCTTCGAGCCGCGTTCCCTCACCGCCGTGATGGCAAGGCAGGGATTGCCCCGGGCGATCCGCGGGTAGGTGTTTCCGCAGGACCACGAGGTGATCATCGTCGGGGTGCCCGCGGTGTACACCGCGAAGAGCATCCCCCGGCCCTGATTGCCGTCGTCCACCACCTGCTGGACCGGGTCGGTGGCATCCAGTCTGATTCCCCAGTTCGACGCGTCCACGCTCCCGTCGCCCAGGATTCCTCCGGCCTCGTTGACCGCGCCACGGGGTCCGAAATCGTGCCAGTCGTCACGCGCCGCAAGGGGCGGGGTCCAGGAGACCATGGAACCGGCATCGACGTGGTTCCAGGTCGTGTTCAGCCAGGCCGGGTCGGAGTTCGGCGACCCCGAAGCCACCATGGCGTAGTCGGCCGTCAGGGTATCCAGCCGGCAGGCCGCGTATCCGGTCGTGAGGTTGTTGATGCCGTACCGCATGACGTTCAGACAGATCCCGGCGTCGAGGATGCGGCAATCAGGCGGCAGGGCGGAAGTGTCGAACCAGATGAACATGTGGCTGGGCGGCGGTGTGCGGTTGTCCTCGGAAGCCCGACTCGTGTAGGTGCCATTGGGGTTGAAATTGATGGCATCAGGACTGGCGGCGCTCACGCCGCCATAGCGCAGGAAACGGCCAGGCGCGCCCTCGATGATGGTGTCGTAGGCTGCGTCCGCAAGGACCCAGCCCGAATCCGCCGCCGTCACGTTGGGGAAGGCGAGATCCCTGATGAGGATGCGGAAGGTGTCCGCTGGGGCCTGTGACAGGGGGACCAGGCGGGCGAGGTGATTCACCGTCCCCTCGGGGATGGCCACCCGGTCCCAGAGGCAGGGTTCGTAGCCTTCCCTGGTGAACTCCACCCGTGCGCTGTCCACCATGGCCGGGATAGTCTTGGCCCCGGAGACATCCCCGGCGAGGGGAACGAAATCGATCCCTATGGCCCGGGGCCTTCCGGAGATTCTCCGAATGATTCTGCCCTCGCTCGGGCCCGGGATGATGGCCGCGAAGTATGTGCCGTAGGGCAGCCCCCTCGGCAAGTTCACCACCCCACCGGCAGCGGAACCGGAGGCCAGGCATCGCCCCCGCACGTCGTAGATCTCCACCCGGACCGGGTTCGACGACTTGATTCCGTCACCGGATAGCTCGAAATGAACCGTACCCGTTGAGGGATTGGGATACCCACGGGAAACGCTCAGGCCGGCAGGTACCAGGGGAACCGGGGATACGCTCCGCCATTCGATCTCCCCCGCTCCCATCCCGTCGGTCCAACCCCGGACGGTGTCGGGCGCCGCCGATTCAGGATTGAAGACGTAGGTATAACGGACGCCGGCAAGAGGAAGCCCGGTCGCTGAGTCTTCGGTGAGGATCCGGATGGTGGTTCCTGGGGATGGGGAGGGCATCGCAAGGATCCCGAACACAACCAAAAACCAAAAACCAAAATAATAACGGTATTCCAATGTAGGCATATATCACCACCGATAGAATGAAAATATTGGCAGACAACAAATAATGGGAATTCACCAAATGTTTCGGCCTGCCTGTATCGATATCCCTGGGGCAAGATATGGGGCCCCGCATCAGGAATGAGTCTAACATGACTCAAGGGGTGGAGCCAAGCTGAAAACGAATCATTTCATCCAACAACGACCGACCGGCCAATCCTGAGATAACCGCATGCCCGGCATCATCAATCCTTCAACCTCGCGGAATCACTGCCGATATCCTGGGAGATGGCGATCCCACCCGGGGCGCCCGCCCCAGCCCGCATGCCGCAGGGGGATACCGCGTGGAAAAGCAGATCCTGGTCCTGGTCGTCGAGGACAGCATCACCGTCCAGCGCATGGTCCGCCAGATGCTCCAGGACGACCCGGGCCACCGGTTCGACGTCCTCGCCTGCGACAATCTGGGGGACGCGGCGACCATCCTGGTCGAGCAGCCCATCGACGTCATCATCCTGGACCTCACCCTGCCTGAATGCACCGGTGTGGAGACCGTCAACCGGGTCCGGGCCATGGATCCCGACGTGCCCATCGTGGTGTTCACCGGGTGCGAGGACGACAACCTGGCCATGGCGGCCATGCACATGGGCGCCGACGACTTCCTGGTCAAGCGGGAGGTCCGGCAGGGATCGCTGCTCAGCCGCACCCTGCGCTACACCATCGAGAAGAAGCGGGCCCGCCTCGCCCTGGACCGTTACGCCCTGGAGATGGAGCGGCTGGCCGAGGCCCGCGCGCGCCAGCTGTTGCACCAGGACCGGCTGGCGACCATCGGCACCATGTCGGCCGGGGTGGCCCACGAGATCAAGAATCCCCTGGCCTTCATGTCCGGCAACGCCCAGGCCTTGAAGGATCTCTGGCCGGAAGTCGAGGGCTGTCTGAGGAACTGTCTGGAAAAGGAGATCGGGGACGGGGAGGAGATCACCTACATCCTCGATGAGGTCCCCTCCATGCTCGCCGACATCCAGTCGGGAACCGAGCGCATCCTGGAGATCACCGAGGGGCTGAAGAACTTCGCCCGCAAGAACACCAGCGAGACCTCGGCGGCGACCGTCGAGAGCTGCATCGACGGGGCGCTGCTCCTCTGCCGCAACCTGCTGAAGTACGGGATCGAGGTGGAGAAGGATTTCGCAGCGGGCGAACCGCCCCTGCCGCTCCAACCCCAGCGCATGACCCAGGTGTTCGTGAACCTGTTCACCAACGCCGCCCAGGCCATGGACGGCAAGGGTACGCTGGCCATCAGCACCGCCATCGAAGGCGAGGACCTGATCGTGCGCGTCCGCGACTCCGGCCCGGGCATCCCCGACGAGACCCTCGAGTCCATCTGGGAGCCCTTCTTCACCACCAAGCCCGAAGGGGTGGGCACCGGCCTGGGCCTGTCCATCTGCCGCAAGATCATCGAGGAGCACCGGGGCACTCTCACGGTCGCCAGCGGCGGTCAGGGTGCCGAATTCACCCTGGTCATTCCGCTTCAACCCATGCCTGCGGTGGTCTAAGACCATCGGACCGGAATATACGAACCCCCGCCGCAGCGGGGGTTCGCTATTCGAGGATCAAGAGCCGGGAATCACTTCGTGATTCCCAGCCTGTCCAGCATGAACGCGTAGCTCAGCGCGGTCTCCTCCAGCCGCCGGAAGCGACCCGACTTGCCGCCGTGGCCCGCATCCATGTTGGTCTTCAGCAGCAGCGGATTCAGGTCCGTCTTCTTCACCCGCAGCTTCGCCACCCACTTGGCGGGTTCGAAGTACTGCACCTGGCTGTCGTGAAGGCCGGTAGTGACCAGCATGGCCGGATAGTCCTGCGCCTTCACCTGGTCGTAGGGCGAGTAGCTCAGCATGTAGTCGTAATAGGTCTTGTCGTGGGGATTGCCCCACTCGTCGTACTCGCCGGTGGTCAGGGGGATCGAGTCGTCCATCATGGTCGTGACCACATCCACGAAGGGCACGTGGGCAATGACCCCCTCCCACAACTCGGGAGCCAGGTTCACGATCGCGCCCATCAACAGGCCTCCGGCCGAGCCGCCCATGGCGAACATCTTGTCGGGCGCGGTGTAGCCGCGGTCGACGAGGAAGCGCCCGCAGTCGATGAAATCGTTGAAGGTGTTCATCTTCTTCAGCAGCTTGCCGTCCTCGTACCACTGGCGGCCCATCTCCTGCCCCCCGCGGATGTGGGCGATGGCGTAGACGAATCCCCGATCGAGCAGGCTGAGCACGGAGGGGTTGAATCCGGCGTCCTGGCTGTAGCCGTACGATCCGTAAGCGTACAGAAGGAGAGGATGTGAGCCATCCTTCATCATGCCCTTGCGGTGTACGAGCGAGACGGGTACAAGGACGCCGTCCCGCGCCGGGACGTGCAGATATTCCGCGACGTAATCGGTGGAGTTGAACCCTCCCAGGACCTCCTCCTGCTTCAGCAGGGTCCGAGCACGAGTCGCCATGTCGTACTCGTAGGTGCTCATGGGCGTGGTCAGCGAGGTGTAGCCGAAGCGCAGCTTGTCGGTGTCCAGCGTGGGATTGAAGGCGATCCACGCGGACCAGGTGGGATCGGCGAACTCGAGCAGGTGGGATGCGCCGCCGTCCAGGGGCCGCACCGCCAGGTGACTGAGCCCGTCGATCCGTTCCTCCGTTACCAGCCAGCGGTCGAAGACCTCGACGTTTTCCAGCAACACGTCGGTGCGGTGCGGGATGATCTCGTGCCAGGCTACCAGGTCGGTGCGGTCAAGGGGGCTTTCCATCAGCCGGAAGTTGGGGGCGTCCAGGTTGGTGCGGATCACCCAGCGGTCGCCCTGGTGGTCGATGTGGTACTCCAGGTCGCGCATGCGGGGCTGGAAGACGCGGAAACCGCCGTCCGGTTGGTCCGCCTTGAGGATGCGGTACTCGGTGCTGAGGGTCTGGTCACAGGAGATCAAGAGGAATCGATCGCTCTTCGAGCGACCGATGCGACAGGTGAACGTGTCGTCGTCCTCCTGGTAGACCAGCACGTCGGAGTTCACCGGCCTCCCCAGCTCGTGGCGCCAGATCTGGTAGGAGCGCAGGGTGACCGGATCCTGCTTCGCGTAGAAGATCGTGCGGTTGTCCAGGGCCCAGACGGCGTTGCCGGTGACCTGCGGGATCACGTCGGGCAGGTCGGCGCCGGTCTCCAGGTTCTTCACGTGCAGGTCGTAGAACCGGCGGCCGACGGTGTCGACGGCATAGACCAGGAGCTTCGTGTCGGGACTGACCTCCACGCCCCGCAACGAGAAGTAGGAATGGCCTTCGGCCATTCCATTGCCATCGAGCATCACCTGCTCGGGCGCGTCCATGCTGCCGGGCCGCCGGCAATGCAACGCGTATTCTCCGCCCTCGATGAACCGGGTGTAGTAAAAATACCCGTCCTTGAAATAGGGAACCGAGGCGTCGTCCTTCTTGATCCGGCCCTTCATCTCCTTGAAGAGCTTGTCCTGCAGACCCTCGGTGTGATCCAGCATGGCCTCGAGGTACTCGTTCTCGGCCTCGAGATAGGCGATCACCTCGGGGTCGTCCCGCTGATTGAGCCAGTAGTAGTCGTCCACGCGCACGTCGCCGTGCGCGGTGAGCTGATGCGGCCGGACAGCCGCCACGGGCGCCTCTGGCGCCCTCTTGCTGCACCCGGCCAGAGCCGCCAGGACCAGCACGACGCTCAGCGATACCTTGCAGAACCTGTTCATGCGTTCACCTCTCGGCGGCCACCAGCACCTCGGTGGCCAGGAAGGGACAGGGTGTACAGTCGCCGCGGAAAATAGCACGGCGGGCCGTCCGCTGCACGGACGGCCAGGGGATCATGTCCATGGGCGCCGTCAGGCGCCTCGTATCGGTAATCGTGAACCCGGCGGACTCGACCAGGGCGACGATCTCCCGCCTGCGGTAGATCCGCGCCCGGGCCCAGCGGTCGTGCAGGCGTTTGGGCCACCAGCTCACCAGGGGCACCCGGTTCCAGGGCAGCAACGGCAGATCGGCACCGTGGGTTTCGAAGATCCACCACCGGTTGGGCACGGAGATGATCAAACAGCCCCCAGGCCGAAGCACCCGTCGCATCTCGGCCAGGGCCGCCGCCTCGTCCGGAACGTGCTCCAGCACGGTGAACGAAATCACCACGTCCGCGCACCCGTCAGGCAGGGGCATGCGGCCGCCCTCAAGGGCGGCCGCGGTCACCCGGTCCCCCCACCCCTCGGCGTCGATTCTTCGCCGAAACGCCTCCAGGAACGCCGGCTCGACATCCACCCCCGTCACCCGGTCGAACAACGGAACGAACAGCGCCGTCTGGGCCCCGTTGCCGCAGCCGAAGTCGACCAGATGCCCGCCCTTGGCGGGCATCAAAGGCGCGACGAGCCGCAGGCGCCGGCCCAGCAGGAACTGGCCCTCGTCCGCCGGCTTGCCCCCCGCCAGGTGGGCCGGGCTCGCGGATGAATTCTGCGGGTTCAAACGCGGGTCTCCTTCTGCTAGACTGGACGACATGGATGATGACCGGAAAAAGCCGCAGCCCAGTCTGCCCGATGAGGATGAACTGCGCAAGGGGCGCAAGTTCGACCTGAGCGAAGCCGTGGCCCGCGATGCGGGCCAGGCCCTCAAGGGCGCCTCGCCCGTCGCCGCCCACGACCAGACCGTTTTCGCCGCACGCGAGCTGATCGAGGCCGGTCTTCACGATCCGGAGGGATCGTTGCAGCGCACGCTGGTCAGCCGTCTGGATACAGACAAGCCACTCGTCGCAGCCCACTTCAACGACGCCGCAGCTCTGCTGCGGCAATTCCTGGCCCGGATCCTCGGATCGGACGCCGCCCTCGCGGACCTCGTCCGGGATGTCGATGCCCGCTGGGGCCGCGAATACCAGGAACGCCCCCACTTCGAGACCGGTGGTTCGGAACCTCACCCCGACGATCCCTACACGCTGCAGGGCGTCAACGACGCCCTGCAGCATTTCCGGGAAGCACTCGACTCTTAATCCACCCCGCGCAACACCACCGGCAGCGTCTCCGGATCCAGCAGCTCCGCCAGCCGCACCGCCGCATCGTCATCCCCGCTGACCGCCACCGCGCCGCCGTCGAGTTGCAACAGGAAACCCTCCCGACCGCGGGACTCCCACACCGCCGGCATGGTGTACAGCCGCGGCTTGACCAGTTGCGGCGCCCCTTCCTCGGGACAGAAGGTCGTGCAGTTCCCGCAGTCGTTGCAGAGCTCGGCCAGGACGGCGTACTGCTCCCGCGCCTGCAGGCCCTCCACCCCGGCCGTCGGCACGCTCACGAAGGCGTTGTTGGGGCACACGGTCACGCAGTTGGTGCAGGCCACGCAGTCGAACATCTCCAGCACGTGATCGATCCGGCGCAGGGGCTTCTCCGATCCGGCCAGGGAATAGCGGGCGCAGCCCTCGGCTGCGGCCAGCCTGGCCGCGGCAGCTGCCACCGCGTCCCGATGGCCCGCAACGCGGGCCTCGGCATCCGCGTGCCGCCGCAGCGCGGCCAGATCCGCGAGTCCATTCTCCTTCATGAACCGCACGAGCTTCCGCAGCCCCTGGGCCATCCGCCCGTAACCGCCCGGCCGCAAGAGGTCGCTGCAGATGGTCACCGGCCCGAGCCCCAGGGCGACGGCCTCCTGCAGGTTGTCCTTGTCGATGCCGGCGCTGAAGGCCACCGGCACCGGAGCCCCATCCTGCAGGCCCAGGCGCAGCACGCCCGGCAGGGCGTTGTGCAGCTTCTCCAGCAGGGTCATCGCCAGCACGTGCAAGGGGCGTCCGCTCAGGTACATGCGGTCGCCGGGCATGATTCCGCGGCGGTTCTCCACCACCAGGGTGTTGGTCAGCTTGATCCCGAAGCGCCGGCCGCAGCCCTCTGCGAAGCCTCGCAGGCGATCGATCATCTCCAGGGCCCGGTCGAACTTCAGGTCTTCGGCGAATGCCTCGGGAGCCAGGACGATGTCGGTGTAGCCTAGCCGGTCATGCAGGATCTCCCGCACGACATCCATTCCCAGCAACGTCGGGTTCAGTTTCACCGTGACGTCCAGCCCGTGGGCCGACATCAGATGCTTGACGATGCCCTCGATCTGATCGGGTGGACAGCCGTGGAAGGTGCTCAGGGTCGCGGTGCGCACGATCGTCTCGGGCACCGGCAGGTCGCGCAGATGGGCGAACGGCCCGGAGATCTCCCGCCGCAAACCGTCGATCATCACCCCGGGATTCCGCAATCCCGAGATGAAGTCCGTCATCGCCGTGGACTGCACTCCCGCGAGGTCGTAGCCCACCGAGAGCTCGAAGACGTGTTCCCCCGTCTCCCCCAGTTCCGCCCGCAAGGGCTCCCACCGCTTCAGCACCGCGAGCAGGACCCAGGATTTGACATACTCCTCCAGGCTGCGCCGCAGCTTCAGCTCCTGGCTCCACTCCACGTTGTAGCCCACGTTTTCCATGTCGATGCAGGGTCGCGGGATGTCCAGCTCGTCCAGGACCTGGACGGTCTTCAGCTCGAAGCTGCGTGCCCCGGCCAGCCACCCCAGCACGATGTTCTGCGCCAGCTGCGTGTGGGGCCCCGCCGCCGGTCCCACCGAGGTGGCGGCCCTCAGGTCGTCCAGGGTCCAGCCCAGGTCCACGTCCGGATCGGCACGGAAGAACCGCCGCCCGGTAAGGGAGAAGATCTCCCGACGGGCGCGCCACTCGTGGTCGATGCGCCCGAGCAGGCTCTCCAGGGGCCAGGGGTGCAGGGGAATGCCGCGGTCGCTCATGTATGCACGTCTCCGGTAGGGGCCGGCTCGCCGGCCGGATTGCTTCGCATCCATCCCACCGATTGTAACCGTTGCCCCGGGCCCAGGCCAGATGAAAGCCCCCGCGTGAAGCGTGGGCGAACCTGCACCGGGTCGGCATCATGCTCCGTCACCCAAAACGGACTGACCATCACCCGGCGTTTCTGACCGGGCCGGGTCAGGGAACGGCCCTCTCCATCCTCAGGGCCAGGTCGACCAGATCATCGAGGGCCCTGGCCCCCCCCGTCGAACCGGCCAGCACCGCCGCCTGACCCGGCGCCAGGCTCACGACCGCCGGCGTCGCCGTCGCCCGGGATTCGTACTCGGCCAGCGCGGCCAGCACCTCCGGCGTCGCCGTCGCCCGCGCTCCGTCCGGATCCAGGGATTGCAGCTGATACCTGTCCGCGTAGGGTGAGTCCACGAGTTCCACGCGATCGCTGATCATGAATTCCAGGAAGCCGCGACCGATGATGTCCAGCTGCGCCTTGACCTCGGTGAACCGGTCGGATTCGATCAGGCAGACCACCCCGTTCGAGTAGGGACGGCCCGCCGCCTCCTCCCGGAACTTGTACCTGACGTCGCACAGGTAGATGGACCTCGCTCCTTGCTCCACGATCCGGACGTTGTACAGGTCGTAGTTCCTCAGTCCCCACAGGGCGGGGGCGAATCGCGCCTCGAGGCCGAGCTCGTCCTGGGCTGCGAATCCCCAGCCGCGGGCTCGGGCGATCGCCTCGGCGGCCGCCTCCTGGCGGCGGGACATCCAGGCCGAAAGGGAAAACGTCACCACCACGAAGGCGATCACGCCCAGGACGATGAGCAGGATCTTGATCTTCGCCCATTCCGGCCCGCTCACGCGCCCGCCCCCATGGACAGCCGCAGGAAGAAGTTCACGATCGCCCCGATGGCCAGGATCGCCCCAAGCACGATCCCCAGCACGGCCTTCACCGTCTGCAACTGGTGGGGCCGCATGAAGATCAGATGGTGATTCTCGTCGCCCGGGCGGGCCTCGCCGAGGCCGCCGGTCACCAGGGTGTAATCTCCCGCGTGAGGAACATCGAAGGTCCGGTCCGAGATCCGCACGAGGGACGTCCCCGCGCTGCGGTTGCGCATGAGGACCGGACTCCCTTTCATCATCGTCCCGTCGCTGCCGTGCAACTCGAAGGTCAGATCCTTGAAACGGGAGGTCAGCTGCGGACCCTCGAGCCACAGGACGACCTTGCCTGCCTCCGGGATTGCGAGGCGCTGCTCGGCGACCAGGGGCAGCCGGCCGATCCGGTTGCGCTCTCCCAGCTTCGAGGCCGTCGCGATGAAGGTCCAGAGCAGGAAGATCCCCAGGGCCAACAGAGGCCAGGACAACCACAGACCGTTCCGGTAGATGGACATCAGGACGGGCATGCGCGACCTCCGGGTCAGGGCGACCAGGACTCAATCCAGGGCGTCGTTGAAGTAGGATCGATGGGCGGGACAGCGGCACCTCTTGTCCCAGGGCCGCTCGCAACCTCGGATGATGCCGACCTGGGCGTCCCCCACGGACCGCGAGAGCGGGCCCGAAGTCTTCATGGTCTCAATGCCCGTGAAGTCGTCCCACCACGTGGCCAAAGTGAAGACATCGCAGACCGGACATAGGAAATAGGAGTCGGTGACCTCGTCGCCCATGATGCTGCCGGACATGGAGGCGATCCGGTCCTCGTCGGCGAAGGTGCGGTTGCACTGGAGGCACTGCATGAGGAGCGGCTCCCGGTCCAGGGTGGAACGCCGGGAATCTATCACGCCGCACGGGGTTCAAACAATATTGCCTTTTCATTTCTCGGCGGATCCTGCCGATTGCGGTTATCATTGCCCCGGAGCCCCCAACCCAGGAGCCGAGATGTCACCCCGCAATCCCCGCAACAAGAAGATCGGCCGCCCCCGTCCCGAGCGCATCCCCACGCAGGAGGAGATCGCCCGGAAGGTGAAGAGCCTCAAGCATCTTTCCAAGCCAGGCTTCAACTACCGGGAGCGCTCCCTCGAACTGCACGGGATGATCTGCGCCAAGTGCGGGCGCGAATTCACGCAGAAGGACAAGCATCTGCTGACCGTCCACCACATCGACGGAAACGATGCGAACAACCCCACCGACGGCTCCAACTGGGAGAACCTGTGCGTCTACTGCCACGAGGCGGAGCACAGCCGCGGCATGCTGGGGGACTACCTGACCGGCCGGGATTGAGGCGCCACCATTTTCTTTGACCTGGCCTCCCCCAGGGGTTTTGATTCTCCCACTTCAACCGGGAGGCTGCCCATGTCCACGATCCGATCCACCTTCGCCCTGATCCTGATGCTCCTGATCCTGCCCTCGGCCGCCATGGCGTCCGACCTTCCCGCCTACACGCCCGACGCCAACGCCCCTCGCAGCGCCGTGCCCGAGGTGTACAAGTGGGACCTCACGGCCCTTTTCGCCACGCCGGAGGCGTGGCGCGAGGAGGTGGCCGCCCTGCAGGAACGGGTGCCCGCACTGCAGGCCTATCAAGGCAAACTCGCTGATCCCTCCGCCCTCAAAAACTGTCTCGACCTCTACTTCGCCCTGCACGACCGCGCCAGCTGGATCACCCAGTACGCCAACCTGGCCCTCGATTCGGAACTGACGGACGAGGCCCTTCAGGCCCGCAGCCAGCAGGGACTGGCCGTCATGGACGAGCTCATGGCCGCCGCCGGGTTCATCAGGAGCGAGATCCTGGCTCTGGACGAGCGGACGCTCCAGGTGGCCTATGACGACCCTGCCGGCCCCGGCGAGTACCGCAAGTACATCGACAACCTGCGCCGGCGCGCCTCACGCATCCTGGGCGATGAAGCCGAGCGCGTCCTGCAGCTGGCCGGCGACAACCTGTGGGCCGAGATCGACCTCAACGAGATCCCCAGCCCGCTGGAGGATGCCTTCGGCGCCGTCCTGTCGGACATCACCTGGCCGGTGATCCACGACACCGAGGGCAACGAGGTGCAGCTGACCCTGTCCAACCTGGGCCGCTTCCGGGCCTCGCCGGACCGCGCCGTGCGCGCCGAGACGATGGCCGCCTTCTTCGCCACCCTGCGGCAGTTCCAGCACGCCCTGGCCGCCACCCTGGCCGGCCAGTTCAAGCTGGACGTGCTTTTCGCCCGGGCCCGCGGCTACGACACCGCGCTGGAAGCCTACCTGGACAAGGACAACATCCCGGTCAACGTCCACGACAACCTCATCGCCGCCGTGAACGCCAACCTGGAGCCCCTGCACCGGTACGTGGAACTGCGGCGGCAGGTCATGGGCCTGGACACCGTGCACGTCTACGACCTGTACGTCCCCCTGGTGGCCGCCGCGGAGATGGACGTGCCCTACCCCCGGGCCATGGAGATCCTGCCCGAAGCCCTGGCCCCCCTGGGCCCGAAGTACGTCGAGCGGCTGCGCCACGGGCTGGACCCACGCAACGGCTGGATCGACGTCTATCCCAGCGATGACAAGGACAGCGGGGCGTTTTCGGCCAGCGTGTACGGCGCCCACCCCTACGTGAAGATGAACTACCAGGACAGCCTCGACGACCTGTCCACCCTGGCCCACGAGTACGGCCACGCCCTGCACAGCGACCTGGCCATGAGCCGCCAGCCGTACCAGGACCACCGGTACGTCCCGTTCCTGGCGGAGATCGCCTCGACCTGCAACGAGATGCTGCTGTCGGATTACCTGGTGCAAACGTCCGAGTCGAAGGAGCAGAAGGCGGGCATCCTGGCCGCGGAACTGGAGAGCATCCGCACCACCATCTACCGGCAGACCCTGTTCTCGGAGTTCGAGCGGAAGGTTCACGGCTTCGTGGAATCGGGGACGCCCATCACCGCCACCCTGCTGGACGAGACCTACGCCGGGCTGGTCCGCACCTACTACGGCCCCGGGTTCACGGTGGACGCGAACGACGGCATGGAATGGGCCTACATCCCCCACTTCTACTACAAGTACTACGTGTACGCCTACGCGACGGGGCTCAGCAGCGGCATGGCCATCGCCGAGCGGGTGAAGGAGCTGGGACAACCCGCCGTCGACGGGTACCTGGCCATGCTGGAAGGGGGATGCAGCGAACCGCCGCTGGATCTGCTGAAGCTCGCGGGCGTGGATCTGACGAGGCCGACGGCCATCGAGGCCGCGCTGAAACGGTTCGACCGGACCGTCACGGAGCTGGCCGGAGTGCTCGGAGTGGACGTCCCCTAGCCCTCGCCCCACTGTCGCCGCACCTGTTCCCTGATCGATCCCTGCTGGGCGTCGGTCAGGGGACAGGTGGGCGAGTTCGCCGTCGTCGTGTCACGATTCTCGATCACCAGCACCGAGCCCTCGGCGTCCAGCGTGTGGGTGTGCCAGACGCCCCGCTTCACGTTGTAGAGCTTCAAGGGTTCGAGATCCACCGCGTGGACGGCCCCGGCATCCTCGCGCCCGCTGCCGTCCCCGACGAACAGGATGCAACGGCCGCCCAGCAGGACGAAGACCTCGTCGGTCTCGTCATGCCTCTGCATGGTCGTCAGGTTCTCGGGCAACAGGTCCGGGATGAAGTTGAGGACCGCCACCCGCCAGGCCTGGAAATCCACCAGGGGCCGGTACCCGGGGCCGTCGTACGAAGTGATTTCGATCAGGGCGGGGTCGATGGGCATGGGGCGACGATCCTTCCGGTTGGGACAACGCCTGCGAAGGTAACACCCCGATCCCTCGTTGTCCGGCGGGAAAATGGCCGTCCCCTCAGCGCAGCTTGAGCCTGCGCCCCACCTTGAGGGCGGTCTTGACGGGCTTGCGGTTGGCGATCCTCTGCAGGGAATGGAGGATCCCCCCGAGCCGCCGCGTCCGCTCCAGGTCGGCCTGGAAATCTTCCCCCTCCGCTCCAATCCGGCGCTCCAGGCGCTCACCAACGAAGGCGACCAGCTGAAGGTCGAGATGGTTGAGCTGCCGGATGCGCTCGGCCAGGCCGCCGGGCAAGCCCGGGCCATCCTGCCGGGGCCGGGAAAAGTCGACGTTCCTGCGGGGATAGGCGACCCTGCCCCAGCCCAGCGCGCGTTTCATCAGGACCACCGACTCGTCGAATCGCTCCTGAAGGCCCGCCACCAGAAAGTGGTCCTCGAGGTTGGCCTGGGCCCGCCGCAGGGCTTCATCGGGCAGGGGTTCGGGGTAGGGAGACAGCGGATGCTGGAAGTCCACCCAGCCGGAGATCAGCCGGGTCTGGAAGTTGAGGGCGTTCCGTTCCTGCTGGAAGTCCAGGAACGCCTCCAGGGACTTCAATCTCCCGGCGGGAATGCCCATCTCCTCGGCCCGCTCGGGCCTCCGCACGAGGTTGTGGTACTTGGACACCGTCCGCTGGACCGGATCCCGCAGGATGGTGATGTAATCGCATTCCCGCCCGATGAACCGGTCCAGTCCGTAGGGCATGTGCCCCCGGAAACAGAGGGCGCCGTCGGTCCGGTCGGGGGTCAGGGAGGCCAGGACCTCGGGGGCGTCGGGGCGGTGCAGGTCGCAGATGACCGTCCGGGACCGGGGATACTCCCTCGCGAGGATGGCATGCAGGGTCGAACCTGCCGCCTTGGGGATGTGCACGAAGACCACCGGCCTGGTCTGCTGTCGCCTGTCCGTCACGCCCTCCGCCCCTTCAGTAGTTGTAGTCCAGGTCGGTGTCGGCCCGGGTCATCAGCAACCTCGTCGAATGTTCGAAGTGCTCCTGCAACGGCGCGTGTTCGGGTCTGCAGCCGCAATGCCCGGTGATCCAGGCCCTGGCCGAGGTGAACAGGTAGCCGTTGTTCCGCAACATCCGGCGGAATCCCCGGTGATTGGAGATGGTGCAGGTGGCCTCGGCCACACCCCGGCTCCTGAACCAGGAGTCGGCCGCCTCCAGCAACCGGTTGGAAAGGGCCCTGTCATCCTGGGACGCCATCAGATCCACGACGAACCCGCGGCGGAGCGGACCCGCATCCTCCTCCCGCACGATCACGTATCCCGCCAGGCGTCCGGACCGGCGGGCGGCCAGGGTCGTGTATCTGCGGTTGGGACAGTCCCGGAAACGCCAGTTCAGGAAGGCCCGGTCCCGGACGGCCACCATGGCGAAGGTGGGTGCGATCTCCTCCCAGAGATCGTCGAACTCCGGGCCGAAGTCGCCGACCTCCTCGATGGTCGCCGACCGGTCCACCGGCCCCCGCAGGACCAGACGCACCAGGCCGGAGGCCAGGGAAATCGGTGCGGTGCCCAGGACGGCCAGGACGGGATTCATCCCCTGGGCGCGCAGGAACCGCAGGGGGCGCAGCATCCGCTTGCAACTGACCAACCTGGTGATCTCGAAGGCCCCGAACTTGATGGGCAGCCTGGCGAGATCGTACGAGCTGGCGGTGCCTGCGATGAGCTTCTCGGACCCTGAGGCGATTTCCAGGAAGAAACGGTACCCCTGGGGGCGGTGTTCCTTCAGGAGGGCCAGCTCCGAACCCCAGGCGATGGGGAAGATCCGGTCGTCCACCTTCATCCAGGTGGAGAGCAGGCCCAGGAATCCCACCGGTTCGCCGTCGCAGGTCATGACCATGGAGTTGTGGCCGCCCGGCAGGTGGTGGGGATTCCGGTCGTACTTCCAGGACCAGGTGCGGGCCATGTCCGCGCGGAAGTCCCCGCCCCAGATCTCGCCCAGGATGTCCAGGAGCTTCTCGCGATCCTCGGGGAGGAAGCGCCGCATCGCATAGACGCCCGGGGCCGCGGTTTCATTCCGCACCGGACGGACCTCGCCCAGCATCAGCCCGCACCCAGGATCTCGAGCCCTCCGGCGAGATACAGTTCGCGGCTTTCCCCCCGCCTGATCTTGCCGCTGGAGGTGCGCGGAATGCCGCCGGGCTTGACCATCACCAGGTCGTGGAGCTGGAGTTCGTGATCCAGGGCGACCTGGTCCCGCACCGCAGAGAGGATCTGCCCGGCCAGTTCACCGTCGGCCTCGGATCTCAGGCGGTGGAAGAAGGAGCGGCTCACCTCTGCCACGACGACCAGCTTCTCCTGTTCGCCGTCGTCGACGGCGAAGGCGGCGGTGCCGTTGGCGGCGATCCCCTCGTGCGCCTCCTCCACGCTCAGCTCGACGTCGTTGGGATAGTAGTTGCGGCCCCGGATGACGATCAGGTCCTTCAGCCGGCCGGTGATGAACAGCTCGCCCCCGCGCAGGAAACCAAGGTCTCCGGTCCGCATGAACGGGCCGCGTCCGGTGTCCAGCCGGGCCCCGAAGGTCTCCCGGCTTCCGGCCTGGTCGTTGAAGTAGCCGCGCGCGACGCTTTCCCCGCCGACCCAGATCTCTCCGATCTGCGAATCTGCGCACACCGCTGCGCTTTCCGGTTCCACCACGAGGACCTCGAGGTCGGTGGCAGCCCGCCCGCAGCCCACCAGCTGGCGGGAACCCGCACCGGGCAGGCGCCGGGTCTGGATCCGGTTTTCGGTCAGCGCCCCGCCGTCGACCCTCACGATCTCCGGCTGCCGGGGACGCGGCCCGCCGGTGGCGATCAACGTCACCTCGGCGAGACCGTAACAGGGAAAGAAGGCCTCCTTGCGGAATCCGTACCGCTCGAAGGCCTTCGCGAAGCGTTGGAGGGTGCCGGCCCGGACCGGCTCGGCGCCCACGTACGCCACCTGCCAGCAGGAAAGGTCGAGATCGAGCCCCCCATCCGCCGCCGCAGCGGCCTGGGCGCACAGATCGAAGGCGAAGTTGGGTCCCCCGCAGGTCGTTCCCCGGTACCGCGAGATGGCCTCGATCCAGGCGAGGGGCCGCTTGAGGAACGCCAGCGGAGGGATCAGGTAGGTCGCGCCGCCGGCGTAGACCGGCTGCAGGAGGTTGCCGAGCAGGCCCATGTCGTGGAAGACCGGCAGCCAGGCCACGCCGACCAGGTCGGAGTCGTGCTCCATGGACTCGAGAATGGCCCGCTCGTTGTGCATGATGTTGCCGTGGCTGACCATCACGCCCTTGGGCGCGGCGGTGCTGCCGGACGTGTACTGCAGGAAGGCGATGGCCTCCGGGGGGAGGGGGACTTCCCGCCAGGCGTCGGCGCCGTCGGGACCCACGGCATCGGTGGCGATCACGGCCATCGCACCCGGCGCCAGCTGGTTCACCATGGCCTCGACGCCCGCGGCCACCTCGGCCACGGTCAGGATCGCAGCCGGGCCGCAATCCTTCACGATCCCGATGAGACGGCCGTCCAGCTGGTTCTTGCGGGGAGGATAGGCCGGCACCGCGATCATCCCCGCATAGAGGCAGCCGAAGAAGGCCGCGGCGAATTCCAGGCCGGGCGGGTAAAGCATGAGCATCCGGCTGCCGGGCTTGAACCGCTCCTGGAGGGCGGCGGCGATGGCCCGGGCCGAGGTGTCGAGCTGCGCGTAGCTGAGGCCGTCGGCCTCGTTCACGCCGTCCCGCAGGAAGCCGTAGACCTGTTTCTCCGGAGTCTCGTGCGCGCGGCGTCGCAGGACGGCCGCCAGGTCCCCCTCCGGCGGGTTCAGGTCGGGACGCGGGGCGGGCAGACTCATGCGATGGACCTGCCCAGATCCAGCTTGCCGACCAGGAATTCCACCAGAGAATCGATGGTCGGGTAGTCCCACAGCAGGGTCGGCTCGAGCTCGACGCCCAGGGACTTCTCCAGCAGACCGGTGAACTTCATCGCCTGCAGGGAATCGAATCCGAGCTGGGCGAAGGTCTTGGCGGTGTCGATGTCCTGCGGGGCCACCTGGGCCAGACCGGCGACCGCCGTCACCAGACCCCTGCGGACCTCATCCTCGCTTCGCGGCATGCGGTCGAAGACCAGGCCTTTCTTCCGGCGTCCCAGCCCCACCACCGAAAGCACTTTCGTTACCATTGCACCCATTCGGATCTCCTCGGTTGGACCGGCACGCAGGCCGGCGGGTATGCGCCGCCTCAGGCGACGGCGCGATCGTCGCCCAGCGCTGCCTTGCGCTTGTCTTCCGGCGTCTCCACCACGTTCCAGACCAGACCGACGGCCTTGAGCATCCGGATCACCAGGGCTCCCAGATCGGGCTCGTACCAGCGGAAACCGTGAAAGGCGTCCCGCGGAAACGCGTGGTGGTTGTTCTGCAGTCCCTCGCCGCAGCCGACCAAGGCCACCAGCAGGTTGTTGGTGCTGTGGTCCCGGGTGCGGTGCACGTAGGGGCGCAGGCCGACCATGTGGCAGATCGAACCGACGCACCACAGCACGTGATCCACCACGCAGATCCGGACCAGGCCGCCCCACAGGAATCCCAGGAACGCTCCCTGCCACGAACCCGCGATGAGGCCCCCGGCCACCGTCGGCAGGAGCAACCCCAGGAAGAAGAAGGGGAAGTAGAGCTGATGGATCCTGAACACCTGCCGGTCGTTCATCATGTCCCGCGCAAACATCCCCCAGTTGCTGATCCGGTCGGAGAACATCCAGGCGATGTGGCCCTGCCAGAATCCCTTGATCACCCGCCACAGGCCCGATCCCTCGACGAGCTGGGGCGAATGGGGATCGCCCTCCTGGTCGCTGAGCCGGTGGTGGCGGCGATGGGTGGCCACCCACCAGATGATCGGCCCCTGACCCGCCATGGATCCCAGCGCCCCCAGCACCATGCGCATGGCGGGACTGGTATCGAAGGACCGGTGGGCAAAATGGCGGTGGAATCCCACCGTCAGTCCCATGACCGTCAGCAGGTATCCCGTCAGGAAGATGCCGATCTCCATCCACCCGATTCCCTGGGTGAAGGCCAGATAGATGGCCAGGATGGTGGCGAGGAAAGGCACGACGATGATCAGCCCCGCGACCGTCCGCAGACGGCGCCGCTCGGTCGGACCGGCCACCGTATAGGGCGACATGTCCAGGCCGGGCATGGTTTCGTTGGCCATGAGCTAACCCTCCACGGAAGGAGACATGCCGGCGTCAGGCCGGCGTTGACCCTTGAACGACGCGGCGTCCGGGTAATGGACGTCCCAGGCCAGGTGAGCCCGATCCAGGATCCGCACGATCAGCCCGCACACGTCCAGCTGCCACCAGTGCAGCCGGTTGTCCGCCGCCCTGGGAAAGGCATGGTGGTTGTTGTGCCAGCCGCCCCCCAGCGAGGGCAAGGCGATGATCGCCAGGTTGCGGCTCTGCTCCCGGGTGGGAAAGGGCCGGCTGCCGAAACGGTGGCAGAGGGAGTTGACCCCCCAGACGGCGTGGTGCACGAGGAAGATCCTGCCCAGTCCCCCCCAAAGCAGGCCCTTGAACGCACCGATCACCGTCCCGTAGTGCAGCAGACCGGCCGCCGCCGGAATCGCCAGGCCGAGAAGCATCCAGACGAAGTAGAGCTGGTTGAGCCGGAACAGCCGGGAATCCTTGACCAGATCGGGGATGTACCGCAGCCAATCCGACTGGACGGGCTGGAAGAGCCAGCCCATGTGGGCGTGGAACAGACCAGCCAGCCACCCCCGGAAACCGGAACCGCTCAGACACGGTGAATGGGGGTCGCCCTCCTGGTCCGAGAAGGCGTGGTGACGCCGGTGGGTGCTGGCCCAGTAGAGAGCCGGCCCCTGGGCGGCCATGGATCCGAGGACGACCAGGGCGCCTTCGATGAAACCCGTGGTCCGGAAAGCCCGGTGCGAAACGTAGCGATGGAGACCCAGTTCGACCCCGATCACCGTCAGGAGGTACATCACCAGCAGGAGAACCCAGTCGAAGGTGGTGACCCCCGTCTCGAAGGCCAGCCAGACGGCCGCGAGGGCGCCGGCGGCAGGCGTCCACACCACCCCGTGGGTGATGAGGGCCATGGCGCGGCGGCCGGCGGCGTTGGTTTCGAGGGCGCCTGATCCGTTGGATTGCATGGAATGGCTCTCCGGAAGCCTGGAAATCGTGAATATCGTCCCCCACACCGACCCGACCCTGACTTTGATTCGGGATTAATCATATCCTTTTTATATGATTTTGGCTATCAAAATTATTGTGCCGTCGAAATTGTGCTTCCCCAAAAAATGACCGCATATTCAGTATGTGGGGTCAATAATTTGAATATTTTCTCAAGTATTTGCCCGATTATTCGGCCGAACACAGTTTCGACGGCACAACCCCGGCGTCAGCGGGAGGGAAAAAGTGCCACCAATTCCCCGATTCCGTCGATCACCAGGTCCGGCCCCGCCGCCCGGATCAACCCCGGCGCCGTCAACCCGTAGGTACACCCCACCGAGACCGCCCCGAAGGCCCGGGCTGCGTTGATGTCGTTGGGGCTGTCCCCCACCACGACGATCTCGGCGGCGGGAACGTCCAGCCCCGCGGTCAACTGCCGGAGATGCCCGGGATCGGGCTTGATCGCCGGAGTCTCGTCCCCGGCCACGACGTTCCGGAAGGCGTCCTTGATGTTCAGCCCCTGCAGGATCCGGTCGGTGAATGACCGGGGCTTGTTGGTGGCAAGGAGCAGGGGAAAGGACCGGAAGTGCATCAGGACGTCCAGCACGCCGGAGTACAGACGGGTGTTGTCCAGGAGGTGGCGGCCGTAGTGGTCGCGGAAGACCCCCAGACCCTCCTCCAGCTTTTCGGGGGACACCGGCAAGCCGGCGTCCCCCGTCATTCCGCTGCGCACGTCGTGGCCGAGCATGCGCTTCATCAGGTTCACCACGCCGTCGCCCACATACCCCTGGGCGTTCTGCACCGGTAACTCCGGCAGGCCGAAGTGCGCCCGCACGAAGTTGGCCGACACCGCGATGTCGAGACCCGAGTCGACCAGAGTGCCGTCCAGGTCGAAGATGAAGGCGGCGGCGCGGCGTCCCTTGAACTTGCCCATGCGTCTCCTACCCCGCGATCACGCGGGCCTTGTAACCGTAACGGATGACCTCCCACGCCGGCCCGTGCTGCAAGCGGCGGAAGACGATCTCCACCTCGGTGCCGATGTCGACCTCGTCGGGCGGCGCCTCGCTGATCATGACGGTCAGGCGCACCCCGTTCTCCAGCTCGACGATGGCGTTGACGTAGGGTTTCTGGTCGTCGAACTCCGCGGGCGGAATCCACACCGTGGTGCAGGTGACGACCTTGCCGCGCCGCGGCAGCTCGACGGTTTCGAACTCGCGGGCGAAGCACTTGCGGCAGACCTTGCGCGGGGGGAAGTGGATCTCGCCGCACTTGGTGCACTTGCCGGCCTCCAGGCGGTAGCGCTGGGGCTTTTCCCGGTGATAACGCGGACTGATCATTGTTCCACCTCCAGGATGTGCACGGTGCAGCTGCCGCCCGATCCGCCCATGTTCTGGGCCAGGCCGCGCCGGGGGTTCTTCAACTGGCGCCCACCGGCGTTGCCGGTGAGCTGGGCGTAGAGCTCGCAGATCTGGGCGATTCCCGTGGCCCCCACCGGATGACCCTTGCTCTTAAGGCCGCCCGAGGTGTTGACGGGGAACTCGCCGTCGCGCGCGGTCTTGCCGGCTGCGGCCGCGGGCCCGCCCTGGCCGGGCTCGAAGATCCCCAGTTCCTCGGTGCAGACGATCTCGGCGATGGTGAAGCAGTCGTGGACCTCGGCGAAATCGATGTCCCGGATGGTGAGTCCTGACTGCTTGAACGCTCGCTGCGCAGCCAGCGCCACCACCGGAATGGTCGAGGGGTCCTTCCGGTCGTGCAAGGCGATGGCGTCGGTGGCATGTCCCGAACCGATGATCTTCACCACCGGCTTGCCCAGCTTGCGCGCGAACTCCACCGGAGCCAGCAGGACGCAGGCCGCCCCGTCGGTCACCGGCGAGCAGTCGAACAGACCCAGGGGCTCGGCCACCCGGACGGCGCCCAGCACCGTCTTCTCGCTGATCTCCAGGGGGAACTGGGCCTTGGGATTCTTCGCGCCGTTGCGGTGGTTCTTCACCGCGACCGCGGCCAGCTGCTGGGGCGTGGTGCCGTGCTTGGCCATGTGCGCCTTGGCGATCATGGCGTACAGGCCGGGGAAGGTGACCCCGTTGTAGGCCTCGTATTCCTGATCCGCGGCGGTGGCCAGACAGTAGGTCGCGTCGGCCCCGTCGTTCATCTTCTCCACGCCGCCGGCCAGGACGAAATCGCTGGCTCCGCTGGCCACCTCGAGGTAGGCCGCCCGGAAGGCGGCGCCGCCCGAGGCGCAGGCCGATTCGACCCGGGTGGCCGCCAGACCCCGCAGCCCCGCATAATCGCAGAGCACCGACGCCAGGTGTTCCTGGCCCACGAACAACCCGCTGGTCATGCATCCGATGTAGGCCGACTGCACCTGGTCCCGGGCCACGCCCGCATCCTCCAGACAGTCGGCGCAGGCGATGGCGAACAGGTCCCGCAAGGAGGTATCCCAGAGTTCCCCGAAGGGCGTCAAGCCCATGCCGATGACAGCAACGTCTCTCATGTCGTCCTCCTTTCTAGACCTCGTTCATGCGGATCTTGCCGCGGTATGCCACGTATTTTCCGTAACCGAGATGGATGCGGCGGTCGGCCAGCAGTCCGCGCACCGTGGGCGCCAGCCCCTGCACCTTGGGCAACCGGTCGGTGCAGCGCAGGATGAACGAGTCGCTGCCGGCGCCGCTGCCGAACGAGGTGATCAGGATGTGGTCGCCGGGCTTGGCCACGTCCAGACAGGCCGCCAGCCCGGTGGGCGAAGAACCGCTGTAGGTGTTGCCCATGAGGTTCACCACCCAGCCCTGCTCCATCTGCTCCTGGGTGAAGCCCAGGGTCTTGCCCGCCTTCAGGGGGAACTTCCCGTTGGGCATGTGGAAGACGGCGTAGCGGAAGTCCGCGGGCTCCATGCCGCTGCGGTCCAGGATGCCGCGAGTGGCGCTCAGCACGTGGTGGAAGTAGGCCGGTTCCCCGGTGAAGCGCCCGGCATGGCGGGGATAGAACTCCCCCTCGCGGCGCCAGAAGTCGGGCGTGTCCGAGGTGAACGAGTAGGTGTGCAGGATCTCGGCGACGAGATTGTCACCGCCCATGATGAAGGCCGAACCGCCCGCCGAGGCCGTGTATTCCAGGGCGTCGCCGGGCGCGCCCTGGCTGGTGTCGGCCCCGATGCCCAGGGCGTACTTCATCTCCCCGCTCTTGACGTGGCTGTAGGCCACGTACATGGCCTCGCTGCCGGCCTTGCAGGCGAACTCGAAGTCGGCGACGTGGCATTCGGGGCCGATGCCCAGGGCGTCGATGACCACGGTCCCCGAGGGTTTCACGGCGTAGGGATGGCTCTCCGACCCGATGTAGCAGGCCCCGATCAGCTGGGGATCGATGCCCGCCCGCACCAGGGCGCTGCGGGCCGCGGCCACGCTGATGGTGATGGTGTCCTCGTCGGGACCAGGAACGGTCTTCTCTTCAAGCAGGAGCCCCCGCTTGAAAGCCTCCGCATCCGCTCCCCACTGGTTCGCGATGTCCTCGGCCTTGATCCTGAAGCGCGGCACGTAAGCGCCATAACCCACAATCCCGTACATGGTTGCCACTCCTTCTCCGTTAGGAAAAAAACACCGGGCGCGATTGTACCAGCACCGCACCCGGAGCACAAGGCTGGCGAATGGACGTTTTCAGCCCAGGGCCACGTCGAGGGTCATCATCAGGGCGAACCCCAGCATGGCCCCGATGGTGGCCAGGTCGGTGTTCTTCTGGAGCTGGGATTCGGGGATGAGCTCCTCCACGACCACGTAGATCATCGCGCCGGCGGCGAAGCTGAGGGCGTAGGGCAACAGGGGACGCATCAGCAGCACGGCGCTGGCTCCCAGGACCCCCGCGATGGGTTCCACGATGCCCGAGGCCTGGCCGTAAAGGAAGCTCTTGCGCCGGGACCAGCCTTCCCGCCTGAGGGGGGCGGCCACCGCCAGACCCTCGGGGAAGTTCTGGATGCCGATGCCCAGGGCCAGGGCCACGGCCGCCCCCATGCTGGCGGAGTCGACGCCGGCGGCCACGGCGCCGAAGGCCACGCCCACGGCCAACCCCTCGGGGATGTTGTGCAGGGTGATCGCCAGGACCAGCAGGACGCTGCGATGCCAGCTGGTGCTGATGCCCTCGGCCTCCTCGCGGGGAAAACCCAGGTGAAGGTGCGGCAGGATCTTGTCGATCAGGTAGAGGAAGGCCCCCCCGACCAGGAAGCCGATCACGGCGGGTCGCCAGCCATCCCCCCCATCCGCCTCGGCCATCTCGATGGCCGGGGCCAGCAGGGACCAGAAGCTGGCGGCGATCATGACCCCCGCGGCGAAGCCCAGCATGGCGTCCAGCAGCTTGCGGTTGACGGTCTTGAAGACGAAGATGGTGGCGGCGCCCAGGGCGGTGACGCCCCAGGTGAACAGGGTGGCGACCAGGGCCTGCTTGACGGCGCCGAGTTCGAGGAACCAGGGGGGCATGCGCTTGGACCTCCGCCCGGAGAGGGCTCGTCGTGAAGTCCGGCCCGGGCCGTTCAGGTCGCATGCGGTCTGAAGGATCCGGGCCGACGGGGTGACTCCGTCAGGATACCATCGAACACGTCGCCCGCCAACGGGAGGCTGGAATGAGGATGAACGAGGATGAACCGTTGATCCGGGCCGGCGATGGGGACTATGATCCGGCCAGGGCACCCGTGCCAGAACCATCACCGATCAGGGAGGAAAGGTGAATCCCCTCGTTCTCGGCATGATTCTTTACAGCGTCGTCATCCTGGGGGTCGGCGTCCTCGCCGCCCGCAGCAACCGCACCCTGGGCGACTACCTGCTGGCCGGCCGCCGTCTGGGGCCCTGGGTGGCGGCCTTCAGCGAGCGGGCCAGCGGGGAATCGGCCTGGCTGCTCATCGGGCTGCCGGGCCTGGCCTTCGCCACCGGGGCGGGGGCGGCCTGGGTCGGTGTGGGTTGCTGCACCGGGATCGCCTTCAGCTGGATGGTGATCGCCCGCCGCCTGCGGGAGGAGACCGAGCGGTTCGAATCCCTGACCCTGGCGGACTACTTCGAGTCCCGCTTCGGTGACTCGAGTCGCACCCTGCGCTCCGTCGCCACGGTCATCATCCTGTTCTTCTTCACCTTCTACGTCGCGGCCCAGTTCCTGGCCGCCGGCAAGGTCCTGAACTTCTACCTGGAGATCCCGCCCATCTGGGGCATGGCCATCGGGGCGGTGCTGGTGCTGTTCTACACGGCCGTCGGCGGCCTCCTTGCCGTGTCCTGGACCGACCTGATCCAGGGGATCATCATGCTGGCGACCCTGGCCGTCCTGCCGCTGGCCGTCCTGGCCGAACTCGGCGGGCCGGGAGTCCTGCAGGACCGCCTGGCGGGTTTCGGGGGATCCTACCTCGACCTGGCCCCCGGGAGCACCGCCTGGGCGGCGATCAGCGGGGTGCTGGGGAGCCTGGCCATCGGCCTGGGCTACATGGGGCAGCCCCACCTGGTGCTGCGGTTCATGGCCATCACCTCGCCCCGGGACGTGCGCAAGGGACGTTTCATCGCGATCGGATGGGCGGTCATCGCCTTCTCCGGAGCCATCCTGATCGGGCTGACGGGGCTGGCCTGGTTCGGCCCCGAGGCCATGGGGGACGGCGGGGCCATCGCCGACCAGGAGCAGCTCATGCCCCTGATGGCCAGGTCGTTCATGCCCGAGTGGCTGGCCGTGGTGATGATCGTCGGCGCCATCGCCGCCATGATGTCCACGGCCGACAGCCAGCTTCTGGCCAGCGCCAGCGCCGTCAGCGAGGACATCTATCGCCGCATGATCGATCCCCGGGCCTCCGAGCGCCGGCTCGTGGCGATCGGGCGATCGGCTACTATCGGCGTGGGAGCCCTCGCCTTCATCCTGGCCTGGAAGGCGGACGATTTCGTCTACAACATGGTCCTTTACGCCTGGGCCGGACTGGGCTCGGCCTTCGGGCCGCCCCTGTTGCTTTCCCTGCACTGGCGACGCGTCAGCAGGGCCGGGGCGCTGGCCGGATTCATCACCGGAACCGTCACCGTCATTCTCTGGTACAATATTCCCGTGCTCAACGGGCTGCTGTACGAGATGATCCCCGGGTTCTTGCTATCGCTCGCAGCAACCGTTTCTTTCAGCATGATCCGTCCCGACTCGCCGGAACAGGAAGTGTGACATGGCCCGCAAGGACGACGAACTGCTCCAGACCGGAAGGCGCAAGAACCATGGCGGCTCCCGCAGGGAGACGCCGAAGATCATCTGGCTGGGGCTTGCCGTCTGCATCATCGGGGCAGCCCTGCTGTTCCGCTCGCCCGGGGGCGACGTCCCCACGGGGATCGGCGAGTCCCGGACGATCATCACCGTTCCGGGCGAGGATACCGGGCCTGCGGGGGCCGATTCCCTGGACGTCGCCGGCGATTCCCTCGGCGCTCCCCCGGCTCAGCGGTCCGGCGAGGTGGACGTGGCCGACGTCGGCACCCGGCTCACCCCCGAAACCCCCGAGACCGCCTCGAAGAAGCCTGAACCCGGCGCAGACGGCGGCGTCAAGCTCGTCAACCTGACCCCGGAATCCCCGGAGGAGTCGGCGGAAGTCCCGGCCCAGGATGCCGGCGTCGGGACCACCGCCGCCGACCGTCCGGCAGGGAGGGCCACGCTCCCCTCCGCCCCTGCCCCCGAACCGGCCCCCATCGCGCCCGACGAGGAAGGCCCCTACCTGGTCCAGGTGGGGTCGTTCGGCGATGCGGCCAACGCCGACCTCGAGGCCGCCCGCCTGCAGAAGATGGGCTGGGACGCCCGGGTCAAGGTGGCCAACATGGCCGATTCATCCATGATCTTCCGGGTCCGGATCGGCTACTTCCCCGACCGCACGACGGCCGAGGCTTTCATCAAGCAGAACAGGAAACACATTCCGGCGGCCATACCGGTCCACCGGTGACCCGAGGAGAAACCATGCCCAGAGCCGCCATCATCGGCACGGGGTTCCACGTGCCGGAGCGGGTCGTCACCAACGAGGACCTGACCGCCTGGATGGACACCTCGGACGAGTGGATCACCCAGCGCAGCGGGATCAAGGAGCGACGGTGGCTCGAGATCGGCCCCGACGGCCGCACCGTCGAATCCGGGGCCGAGATGGGCGCACGGGCCGCCCGCATGGCCATCGAGGACGCCGGCATCGAGCCCGCCGACATCGACCAGATCATCTACGCCACCCTGAATCCCGACGTCTTCTTTCCCGGCAACGGGGTCTTCATCGAGGATCTCCTCGGCCTCAAGACGGCCGGCGCCATGGACATCCGCAACCAGTGCACCGGGTTCGTGTACGGGCTCGCCGCGGCGGACGGTTTCATCCAGGCGGGGATCGCCCGCACGGTGCTGGTGATCGGCGGCGAGATCCAGTCCACCGCCCTGGACCTCTCGACCCGGGGCAGGGAGATGGCCGTGCTGTTCGGCGACGGCGCCGGGGCCGCCGTGGTCCAGGCCAGCGACGAGCCCGGACGCGGCGTGCTGGCCTCGGTCCTGCACAGCCAGGGGCGTTTCGCCCTCGACCTGATGCTGCGGTCGCCCGAGGCCGTGGTCCCCGGCCGCATCACTCCCGAGCATCTGGCCCAGGGGCAGCACCACCCGACCATGGACGGATCCCTGGTCTTCAAGCACGCCATCCGCAGGTTCTGCGAGGCCATCGACGAGGTCCTGGAAAAAGGCGGGGCCGCCATCGGCGACGTCGATCTGCTGGTCCCCCACCAGGCCAACCAGCGCATCACCGAGGCGGTGGGCAGCCGCATGGGCCTGGCGCCCGAGAAGGTGTTCAGCAACATCGCCAAGTACGGCAACACCACCGCCGCCACCATCCCCATCGCCCTGGCCGAAGCCGTGCGCGAGGGCAGGCTCCGGCGCGGCCACCTCGTGGTGACGGTGGCCTTCGGCTCGGGCTTCACCTGGGGGGCCAATCTCATCCGCTGGTGATCACCTGCGGACCCCACCTGAAAACAGCCCCCGCCGTTGCCGGCGGGGGCTGTTTTCAGGCAAGACGCAGGGGTCTCAGGCCAGATCGGCGTCCTCTCCCTGCAGGATGCACTTGACCTTGAAGCTCAGGGCCATGATGCCGACGGCGAGCCGCTCGTTGCGGACGGCCACCCCGTCGGGAACCTTCAGGTCGGTGGGGGCGAAGTTGAAGATCCCCACGACGCCGGCTGCCACCAGCCGGTCGGTGACCGCCTGGGCGTGGGAGGCCGGAACGGTCAGGATGGCGATCTTGACGTTCTCCTTGCGGATCAACGCCTCCATCTCGTCCATGTCCCGGATGGGCTGGCCGCGGATCTCGAGGCCGAGGAGCTTGGGATTGACGTCGAAGATGCCCCGCACGGGGAATCCCTGGACGTCCAGGTTCTGGTAGTTGGCCAGGGCCTGACCCAGATGCCCGGCCCCGACGATCACCGTCGGCACCGGCTCGGCGATGCCGATGATCTGCTCGAGAGCCGGCACCAGCTTGGCCACCTGGTAGGGCCGGCCCGGCCGGCTGAACCCCCCGAAGTAATGGAAATCATGGCGCAACTGGCTGGCCTTGATGTCCAGGGATTCGGCGAGCTGGCGGCTCGACACGTCCTCGACGCCGATGGCCTGAAGCAGCTTCAGTTTCTCCAGATACAGGGGCAGCCGGTGGATGGTGGCATCGGGTACGTCGCACCCCTTGCGCTTCTTTCTCAACCTGGGGCCTCCACTATGTGATTGGATTAACATTCTTTCTGCAACCGCAGCGAATTCTGTTACGGTTTTGACAGCATACTGTACCTCACCTGTCAATTTTCGTCAAGGGGGACCACGGGACGCGGGGCTACCCTGCCTCCACGCATCCGGGACCAAGATTTATTGGAGCTTTGTCCCTGCGCCCCATATCTTTGCCCCGTCCATCGCCTGCCCGAAAAGGCGGACAAAACGACCGACATATCCGGAAACCGAGCAGAACCTACCTGGACGGGTGATCATGGGTAACCGTTTCCTGATCGAGGATCCCTGGCTCCTGAATCCGTTGCCCCGTTACGGGGAACTGGGCCCCGCGGACTACTCCGCTCTCGGGTTCATGTGCGGACTCGAGGTCCACCAGCAGCTGCTGACCAGGCGCAAGCTGTTCTGCCGCTGTCCGGCCGGGCAGTACAACCAGGGCGAACACCAGGCCGAGGTGCTGCGGCACATGCGGCCCACCCTCTCGGAGATGGGCGAGTACGACGGCACCGCCCTGATGGAGTTCAAGACCCGCAAGGACATCATCTACCACCTCAACCAGAACACGGTCTGCACCTACGAGATGGACGACGCCCCCCCGTTCGAGATGGACGACGAGGCCCTGGACATCAGCATCGCCATCACCATGATGCTCGGCTGCAACGTGGTCAGCGAGGTGCACATCACCCGCAAGCAGTACCTGGACGGCAGCATCCCCACCGGCTTCCAGCGGACGGCCATCATCGGCACCGACGGCGACGTCCCCTTCCGGGGCCGCACCGTGCACATCCGCCAGCTCAGCATCGAGGAGGATTCCTGCCGGGAAGTCAGCGACCAGGGCCACGTGCGGGTCTACCGGACCGACCGCCTGGGCATGCCCCTGATCGAGACCGTCACCGACCCCGACATGAAGACGCCGGAGGAGGCCATGGCGGTCGGCCAGGTGCTGCGCCACCTGTGCCGGGCCAGCGGCATGGTCCGCACCGGCAGCGGGGCGGCCCGCCAGGACGTCAACGTCTCGGTGACGGGCGGGACGCGCATCGAGATCAAGGGCGTCCCCAGCCTGAGGGCCATCCCCCGTCTGACCCACAACGAGGCGCTGCGCCAGCGCACCCTGCTCGGCATCCGCGCCGAACTCCAGCGGCGGGGGATCACCGCCGAGGACATCGCCGACACGGGATTCGACGTGACGGCCATCGTGCGCGGCACCGAGTGCCGGTTCATCCGCAAGGCCGTGGACAAGGGGGCGACCGTCCTGGCCATCCCCCTGCCCGGGTTCCAGGGCCTCCTCGAGGTCCAGACCCAGCCCCGCACCAGCTTCCTGAAGGAATTCAGCGACCGCATCCGCGTGATCGCCTGCATCGACGACCTGCCCAACCTGGCCCTGTCGACCCAGGACGTCCCGACCCTCAGCAGCCGGGACTGGAACCGGGTGGCCAACGTCTGCAAGGTGGGCCAGGACGTGCCGGTGGTCCTGGTCTGGGGGACCGAGCGCGACACGCGGACCGCCGTGAAGGAGATCGCCATCCGGGCCCGGGAGGCCGTCGCGGGCGTCCCGCAGGAGACCCGGCAGGCCCTGGACGACGGGACCAACGGCTTCGAGCGCGTCCTGCCCGGGGCCGACCGCATGTACCCGGACACCGATCTGCCGCCCATCGGGTTGAGCGACGAGCGGGTGGACGCCATCCGGTCATCCCTGCCCTCGCCCCCCTGGGAGAAACGCCGGCTGCTGACCGAGGCGGGCGTCGGTCCCGATCTGGCCGAACGCCTGAGCCGCCACCGCGCCTACGACCTCTTCGAGGCCCTGCGGACCCGCCTGGACACCTCCGGCGCCGCCGCCTTCGGCCCCCACCAGCTGGCCAGCCTGCTGCTGGACCGGTCCAGCCCCCGGCCCGCGAGCCTCGGCGCCGCGGGATCCTGGTGGGAAGAGACCATCGACCGCCTCGTCCGCGGGGACGTCCTGCCCGAGGCCGTCTGGAGCAGCGAGGAGGAACTGGCCGTTCCCCTGCCCGAGGCCGAGGCCCGGCGCCTGGTGACCGGCCTGGCGACCGCGTCCCTGGCGGACGGCGGCCTGCCCGAAGACCCCGCCCGGAAGGAACACGCCCTGATGGGACGTGTCATGCCCACGGCCCGCGGCCGCGTGCCCGGAAGCGCCGTCCGGCGCTGGATCGCCGAACACCTCAAGGAGACCCGCCAGTGAGCCAGACGCACGAGGACTTCAAGGGCTACCGCAGCCCCACCCTGGACCTGCTGCAGCGCGAGGGTTCCCCGGTCTGGTCCCAGGTGACCCTGCACACCACCCGCGGCGACTTCACGGGCCTGATCCTGCCCCGCAGCGAGACCGCCGACGAGCTTCACATCGTGCTGAAGCTGGCCACCGGGTACAACATCGGGATCCGCCACGACACCGTACGGTCCATCAGCGTCCACGGGCGCAAGGTGGCCAACTACCAGATCCCCGAGAAGGAGTTCCCCTTCGACCCCGGCAAGCCCCGGGTCAAGCTGTTCGGCACCGGGGGCACCATCGCCAGCCGGCTGGACTACCGCACCGGCGCGGTGATCCCCGCCTTCAGTCCCGGCGAGCTGTACGGCTCGGTGCCCGAACTGGCGGACATCTGCAACATGGAGACCGAGAAGCTGTACGGGGTCTTCAGCGAGAACATGGGCCCCGAGCAGTGGATGGGCACGGCCCGGGCCATCGCCGCCGAGATCGAGAAGGGCGTGGCCGGGATCGTGGTGGGCCACGGCACCGACACCATGCACCATACCGCCGCCGCCCTGAGCTTCATGCTGCAGGACTCGCCCGTGCCCATCGTGATGGTGGGCAGCCAGCGCAGCAGCGACCGGCCCAGCTCCGACGCGGCCATCAACCTCATCAACGCCACGCGAACCGCCGCCACCAGCGACATCGCCGAGGTGATGGTCTGCATGTTCGGCCCCACCAGCGACGAGTACGGGTTGCTGCACCGGGGGACGCGCGTGCGCAAGATGCACTCCTCCTACCGCTCGACCTTCCGCACCCTCAGCGACATCCCCCTGGGCAAGGTCGATCCCGCCTCCGGGGTCACCCCCTTCCGGGAGGACTACAAGCGGCGGCGCGACGACAACCGGGTCGACCTGAAGGCCGTCTTCGACGACCGGGTCTCGCTGGTCTACTACTATCCCGCGATGAAGCCGGACGTCATCGACTCCCTGGTCGCCAACGGCTACAAGGGGATCATCATCGCCGGCACCGGTCTGGGCCACGTCAACAAGCCGCTCTATCCCGCGCTGCAGCGGGCGTACGACGCCGGCGTCCACGTCTACATGACCGTGCAGACCATGTGGGGCTACGTGCAGATGTACGTGTACGAGACGGGGCGAGAGATCATGGGCCTCGGCGTGATCCCCGCGGCGAACATGCTGCCCGAGGTGGCCTACGTGAAGCTGGGGTGGGCCATGGGCCAGTCGCAGGACCGCGAAGAGGTCAAGCGGATCATGATGACTCCCGTGGCCGGCGAGATCACCGAGCGCGAGCCCCACAACGGGTACCTGGTGTTCCAGGGCGGCATCCCCGAGGTGGACCAGTTCATCTCGACCCACTGGAAGTAGGACGGGTCAATCCCAACCTCCGCCGGACCAGTCGGAAAAGGCGACCATCACCGCCACCAGGAGGATCGTCGTTCCCACCCCGGCTGCGGAGTTGTTGAGCTTGATCCCCAGGTTCCAGGCCACGTCGGTGCCGGGACCAGGTTCCTCCCACCTGCCTTCGTGCGACGAGGGGACGTCCCCGAACCTCCAACCCAGTGATTCGTAGGGGATGATCGTGGTCTGGAGGTTCAGGGCCAGGTACCGCCCCCCGATCTCAGCCTGCAGCAGATAACCGGGACCATCCGGCACGATGTTGTCCTTATCCGACCCGAGGATCAGGCCGCCTCCGCACTGGATGTAATGGTCGGAATCCCGGCCCAGGGACCAGCGCCGGAATGCGTCGAGCCCGGACAGGCCCTGGTAATGGCTGCCCCAAGCGAGGAACGTGCCGAGTCCCCAGCCGTCGCGTGCCTCGTTCCGGTACAACAGACCGAGGTTCCAGGACAGCAACAGGTCGAATTCCCTACTCCAGACCGGATCCCGGTGCAAGGGCGTGTGAACCCCCATCTGGAAGAAGACCTTCACCCCAGGGCGGTAGGACCTGTCCCTGACCGGGTAGATGGATTGCGCTGTGCCGGGCA
>JAHJTW010000062.1 GCA_018829565.1 bacterium
ATGATCACCAGGCCCTTGTTCGTGGCGACGGCCACCGTCGCGGTGGACGAGATGTGGTCGCCGATCCAGACCCGGATCACTCCGGGATCCAGCTGCTGGACGTGCAGGGGCAGGCCGGCCACCGTCTCGGCGGCGGCAAGGGCGGGAATCGACAGGACAGTCATGACCAACAGGACTTGGAGGGGGATCCGGGCCTTCATCGTGGTCTCCTCTGCTGGTGGGGTTGGCGGTCCCGGCGGGGCGAGGACAACCGCTGGACCGACAAGGTCATACGAAAAACTGAAAATTTTGTTTCAGTGCCCCCGGTCTGCAACCAAACCCGCTCGATTTCGTTACTTCGCCGGAGGAGGGCCAGTTCAACCGGGAGGACCCGATGCCTTCGTTCCGCACATCCGTCGCGACTTGCCTGGCGATCCTGGCCATCACCGGCGGCGTCGCTTCCGCCGCCCTACCCGCAGGCGACGAACTTCCGTCCCATCGGCGCATCGATAACGGCCCCGAGCCCGAACACGGGGTCCTGGACGTTCCCCTCCATGAACTCTGGCGCGCCGGCGGCGAGGACCAGGACGTGTTCTTCGGCAACGTGCTGCAGGTGCTGCCGGGGCCGGACGACACGGTCTACGTGCTCGACGTCCAGCTGGTGCAGGTCTTCGTCTTCTCGCAGGACGGGGAGTTTTTGCGGACGCTGGGGAGCAAGGGCGAAGGCCCCGGCGAGGTCAACAACGTCAACAGCATGCTGGTCTGGCCGGACGGCACCCTTGGCCTGGGTCAGGTTCTGCCCGGCAAGCTGGCGTTGATCGATCGCGGCGGCGACCCGGTCCAGGGCATCAAGCTCGTCGACCCCGATGCCCCCGACAGCGGGTTCGTCCTGCTGATGAACGGGTTCGCCGGCGACGGGTTCATGGCCCTGGCCGGAATGCGCTGGGGAATGAGCGACACCGGAGAACTGAGCCAGCACATGTTCCTGCGGCGCCATGACCGGGAGGGAAAGCCCGCAGCGACTTTCCTGCGCAAGACCTCCGCCCTGGACGCCACCTGGTTCGTGTTCGACGAACTGGCGTTCGACTTCGTCTGGACCCGGTTCGCCATCACCTCTGCGGGCGAGGTCTGCTTCGCCCCCGAGCGCAACGAGTACGCCCTCCATTTCTGCCATCCGGACGGGCGCCTGGATCGCATCGTCCGGCGCGAGTACCGCAGCCTCCAGCGGAACGCCGAGGATCTGCGCCAGGCCGAGCTGACCTGCGAGGCCATCGGTTCCCAGTACGGCCGCGAACTCAAGGGCGTGACCGTGGAGAAGACCGAACCCGACATCACCGGTCTGTGGTCCGCTCCCGACGGCGCCGTCTGGGTGCGCACCAGCCGCGGAGATCGCGAGCGCGATCCTGGTGTCTTGACCACCGTGGACGTCATCGATCCCGCCGGACGGTTCATCGAGCAGCGCCGCCTGAAATGCCCGGGCGACCCTCGCCACGACGCCATCCACTTCCTGCCCGGGAACCGCGTCGTCGTCGTCACCGGAGCGGTCGACGCCTACCGGCGCGACACGCACTCCACCACGGCTGAAGGAACAGGGGCCGACGAGCGGCCCCTGGAGGTCGTCTGCTATGGGCGGGAGTGAGGATCCGGCCTACTCCCTCCAGAACCGGACCCGGATATTGCTGGAACCGTCGCAGTAATAATTCCGGATGGTGGTTCCCCACACGTTGCTGAAGCCGACGTCGGTGACATTGGTGCAGACCCCGTTGCCGCCGAGGTTGAATTCCGCCATGTAGAAGTAGTCGCTCGTGTCCGGAGTGACCGGAAGCGATCCCTCCAGCCGGAGTTCATTTGCCCCATCCTGCCGATGCACCTTGTAGAAGGTGATCATGCTGGTCGCTGGATCGATGGTGATCTCGATTTCTTCCTTTCCGTCGGCGGAGGTTCCGGTGTACGTGCTGCCGGTCCAGGTGCCGCCCTCGGCCTCGAAGCCCGTCGAGATGGAACCCTCATTGGTCCGACCGTCCTGTTGCAGATAGGTGACGTAGAACAGATCCAGTTCGAAATCGCAATGCGTCGCCGCCGAGAGGTCGATCCCGCCGGGGATGTGGGCCTTCAAGGTGATGGGGCGCGTGTCGGTGTACGGATCCTCGTACATGTTGTCGGTCACCAGGGCGAACAGGTTCCAGCCCTGCACGGTCATGGTGAGGATGTCCGGCACCGCGACCGACTCGTAGCCGGCCGACAGGAATTCCAGCGTCGAGGTGTTGTACCGGAACAGCGAGAGGTAACGGTTCTCGGCGCCAGTCAGGGTGAAGATCAGCTGATCCGACGGCTTCAACCCCACGTAGCCCAGCGAGATCTGGTAGATGGCTCCCGACAGGTCCGGATAGGACCGGGTCCAGGTCTTGAGCGTGTCCCGGGCCGCGGCGATGGTCCACTTGTCCTCGGCGTTGATGAACCAGGTGGCCCTCGAGACGTCCGTGTAGATCTCACTCAGGATATAGTCAGACATGAAGGCCTCCCACCAGCCCGCCGGATCGTACCGGCACACCGCCTCGACCGGGTGCACCTCGTTGCGGATGTCCCCGAAGATGGTGGCCACGATGTTCTGCCCGTACCGGTCGGCCAGGTACTTGATCACCGCCGACATCCCGTAGCCGTGGTGGCGGGCGTTCTGTTCGGCGCCTTTCTGCATCCCGGCGAAGGGCGCCATCTGGTAGCCGTTGCGGGCCTGCGAGGCGAAGTCCTGGACCGAGGTGAAGAGCTCCTCCGACCAGACGGCCGCAGCCTCATCCACCCAGTAATGGCGCGACGGTCCGGCGGCCTGGACCATCGGCGCCCGCGGGTCGTACAGCCCCTGCACGATGTGGAAGAACTCGTGGGCGCAGGTCAGGCGCATGTTGGGCAGGTCGTCGAGGATCTCCAGGGCCAGCTCCATGTAGCCGTGGTTGTCTCCGAGCTTCGAGCTCATGGCCCCGCCGTCGTCCTCCAGGGACTTGAGCGTCACGTCGACCGGCCAGTTCGTCCGGGCTGAATAGCTGAAGCCCAGGGTGCGAAACCGGCTGTAGGCTTCCTCGAGGTAGTTCCCCATCTCCACGTAGTTGCGCAGGTGGCCGATGGGGACCCCGATCCGGAAGTGGCCCTGCGGAGTGGTGTAGAGCGAGTACCCCGTGAGCACCGAGGCCCCGAAGGAGAATCCCCCGTTCTTGTTCGCCGGCACCGATCTCTTGTCCGGATCCGGCGCGGGGATCACCGCGGTGACCACGTTGCCGTCCCCGGTCGACGGAAGGATGCGGTAGCGCATAAGCACGTCGTCCCGGCTGCGGCAGAACGCCTCCTCGCCCAGGACCACGAAGGTCTGATCGCCCTCGGTCTTCGCACCGTGCGCGATGGTCAGCTGCAGGGGTTGATCGTAGTCCTCGGGAAGCCCGTCGATGCGGTACATCCTGGTCACCTGGTCGACTCCGAAGGGCCGGTCGTCGTCGGAGACCGCGATGGTGACGGTCGCATCCCCGGAAAAGCCGGCCGCCGGCACCAGAAGCGTGAGCTGGTCGCCGGTGATCTCGCCCCCGGCGGGCCCGATGGTGGCCGAGGCGATCTGCGTGTAGCGGGGACCGGTGTCGAGGGGGGCGGTGGGGTCGTCGTCTGAAGAGCAGCCGCCGGCGAGAATCACCGGCAGAAGCAGCATGATGGGCCGGAACCTCATGTCATACCTCCCGGGTATCGGTTCGCCCAGTCTACTGGATTCAGCCTGTCAATTTCAATCCTGAATCATGCGGGGCAGGATGCCGCCGGGGTGCCCGAAGTGGGGCAGGACATCATCCCACCCGCAGGAATCGGGATCCACGAACGTCCCCCCTCCCGGAGAATAGTAGAGGCAGCCCGCTTCGGCCGGCGGCCGCCTCCTGATGAAATCCTCCGCCGTCTGCAAGGCATCCGTCCAGTCCGCCTTGATCCGCTGAACGTCGGGCGCCCCGGTCAAGTCGAGGCGTTCGAGGTCCTCCTGACGGATCCGCCCCCTCCGTTTCAGCATTTCAAGCAGGGACAATGGTGAATACCCAGGGTCCTTTCCAACCGCCGCCCAGACCAGGGGGCCGAGGGGCAACAGGGTTTCGTGAAGAAAGAGGGTGTCCAGCAGATCCCGAGGTTCCTCCCTGCCAGCCAAGGCCAGGACCTTGTTGGTCGCGAGGTCCACAGGGTGCAGTTGAAATCCGAAATCCTCGCTTTCCATGACCGGCATGAACCGCCAGGCCGAATCCTGCGCCCACTCGATCTTGGTCACCGATTCCCCATCACCCACCACGGCCCTGATGTACCCCGGCTGGCTGATCTCGATCTCGACCTCGAGGCCATCTCCCGTCAGGAGTTCCCGGTCGGCTGTGAAGGCCGACGCCACTCGGGCGACGGTGTCGTGGAAATAGTCCAGATCATGGCTGAACCTGCGGCTGTTCGGAGCGGCCAGAATGGCGGCTCCGCCGGCAAGGTAGCTGTCCTCGCTGCGGTTTCCCGCAAGAAGCCTTCCCAATCTCGCCTGGAATCCCGTCAGCGGCATAGCTGGATCCCCTTTTCCCAGGCCTTGCGACCTCCGTACTTCATCAACCTTTCGGCGACCCAGTCCACATCGGCCGCGGTGATCCGAAGGTCGGGAGAACAGGACCAGAAGCACTGCGCGAAGTAATCCCGATAGGCGCGACGGGCTTCCCTGACCCGGACCATGGTGCGGGCCTGGTCGGGGCTGAGGGCGCGACGGCTCCGCTTCCCCCCTTTGCGGCCGATTTCAGCCAGGTACTTCCGCACGGTATCGTTCATGGAATCATCATAAGCGGATTATGATGTTGTTACAAGTGGAAAAACAAGATAACCTCACGAAATTCCGCCCTCCCTCCCGATCACCCGGGCATCCCGACCCAGCATGTCCAGGGTGACGTTGGAGCCGCCGGCCGCGGCCGCCTCGGCCACCGCGCCGGCCGCCTTCTCCCGGCCGTCCTTGAACGCCCGGCGGATCTTGCGCGGATCGAACTCCAGCGAGCCCATGTGCAGCACGTCGGGTCGGATCAGCACCAGGTCCGCGTAGCGGAATCCGGCGAAGGGGAAGCCGTCGGGCAGGTCCACATCCCGCATCTTCAGGTCGTGGCAGAACTTGACCCCGGCGTTGATGGCCGCAGCCAGCTTCAGGTCGTTGCGGAAGACCTCGTTGAGCAGCAGGTCCACCGAGCGCAGGGCGATCTCGATGCCGCTGTCGATCTTCTCGGGCCCCGGCACCCGTTTCATCTCCAGCGGGCTGGCCAGGATCACGTAGATCGTGTCGGGATCGTGGAGATCGCCGGGCGCGTCGTCGCGCTCCTCCTCCAGGGCCTGGAACGCCTCGGACAGCGGCGTGATGTTCCGCACGCCGCCGTCGACGTACTTCCTGCCCTCGATCTCCACGGGATTGAACATGACGGGGATGGACGCCGAGGCGAGGATCATCTCCAGGATGCCGGGGTAGGCGCCGTCGACCGCGAAGTACTCGCCCGACAACAACTCCACCACCCCCACGCGCAGGGTGCGGCCCGAGGTTCGGATGCGCGCGGGATCGATGTTCTTCCGGATGAGTTCCCACAGCGGCTTGTTGGAGTAGATGCTGTCGGCCTTGAAGATCAGGCCCAGCACGCCGCCCACGCGGGTGGTGTAGATGTCGCGGTTCTCGCGCAGGCCGTACCAGATGGCCTTCAGGGCGTCGACCTGCCGCAGCAAGCCGGTCCACCCCTCGCCCTGCGCCAGCATGGCCGCGTTCAGGTTGCCCGTGGACACCCCCACGATGACCGCGGGATCGATCCCCAGGTCGCGGATCAGATAATCGGCCGCCCCCAGCTCGAAGGCGCCCTTGGCGCCGCCGCCCGACATGACCAGTGCCGTCCGGCCCATGATCGTCTCCCTCGTTGGCGTGGTTTCCCCACAGGGTAATCGCGACGGAGGGCCCGCCACCACCATTTTGGCTTTTCCCTGCCGGACCGATGCCGGATCCTCGTCCCATTCCGACCTTCATGCCGACCAGCCCGGGGGGAGCGGCCATGCGCACGATCCGATCCGTCCCGACCGCCTTCGCCGTCCGGCCTAACCACACGGCTCCACCGCCCGGGCCGGCCTGACAACCTGCGTTTACAGGGACAGGACCAGGCGCAAACCCTCCGCGACACGGTCCAGGTGGGGATCGGGGATGCTGCCGGCGGGCTCCACCAGGAACCGCCGGTCGAGGGTCAGGATCCGGGATAGGTTGACCACCGAATCCCTCGGCAGACCGCTGATCCGTTCTTCCAGAAGGACGTTGCCGGGAGCGGCCGCCAGATCCAGGTTGGAGGTGATGGCGGCCACGACGACCGTCGCGATGCGGCTGCGGTTGAAGGCGTCCGACTGGAGGATGAGCACCGGACGGCGGTATCCCGGCCCCGAGCCGCGGGGTGCAGCCAGTTCGGCCCAGTAGATCTCACCTCTCCGGATCACCACTCATCCCTGGCGAGGCTTGCCCGCTGGAGGGCATCGAGGACGGGGTCGAGACCGCGGTCCTCGGACCGGGCATGGACACGATCCAGGGCCGCGGTGACGGCCTCATCCCCCTGGTGTTCCAGGTACCTGGCAATGGCGCGCTGGTAGAGCTCGCTGCGGGACACCCCCAGGCGCCGGGCCAGGCGGTCGGCGGCCTCGAAGAGGGTATCGGGGATGGAGATCGCGGTTTTCATGGTCATAGTATAACCTGGTTATACCCCATCATCCAGCATTTTTCTCTCTTGTGGTCGGTTCGAACCGCAGCCTCGCCCGGGATTCCTTCACCGATCAACGGGGTCCGGGCCTTGCCCCTGCAGATCCTGGACCCGCGGCGAAAATATCCCTCATCCCATCGTGAACAGGTGTCGATTCCCCGGAAATACGCCCCGGTGCCGTTTTCGGCATCCGTCCTCCCGGTCGAGGAGTCACCGTCATGTCCCATCCTGTTCCCGATTCCTCGCAGTGGCGGACCTTCACCGATCATCCCTTCCACGAACTGGCCCTTTCGGATCGGGAGAAGTTCCATACCGGATTCCTGAAACTCGCCATCGAGCGGCTGGGCACCACGGGATTCGCTCGTCAGGTCTTTCCCAGGCTTCCGGACGGGGTTTTGACCGCCCGCCTCGAAAAGGACTCCATCGACCTGTTGATCGAGGTCCGCGATCATGACGGCGGTCCGGTCACAGGCGCCGGCATCGTCGAGGTCAAGTTCAAGACCGGTCTGCACGGCGATCAGATCAAGCGGTACAAGATCAAGCTCAGCAAGCAAGCAGCCTACTGCCAGGCCGACATCCACTGCTATCTGGTCTCGCTGTTCCCCCCGGTCCCGGGGCGGGACACATCGCGGGCACGGGTCCTCAACTTCGCCCGCGACGTCGCCCCCGCCCTGGCATCGGCGCTGGACCGTGCGTCAGGCCTGGAGCCGGACGACCGGGCGTTGTTCACAATCTGGCTGGGTTTTCTCCAAAGCCTGGAGCCGGTGCTCGATCATTTCGATTCAACGGCGCTCGGCGCCCTGCCGGAATATCCCCGCATGCTCGATCGCGCCCGCCTGCGCGGGATCTTCGAGCGCCAGCGGTTGCTGGCGGTACGCTACCAGGTCGGCGCGCTCCCGGCCGGCCTTCAGTCCAGGATCGCCAACACCCACGGCAATGCCCTCATCGAGTTCTTCGGGACCGAAGGCATCTTCAGCTACGGACTCCAGTGGCAAGGCGGCATTCTGAAGCTGTTCATCGCCATCAAGCACGCCTCCAAGGTCGCGCAGTACGACGAGGCGCGCCGGGTCGCCTTGAAGGCCCTGCGATCGGTCATCCTGGAACGCTGCCCCGACCTCCGCCTGGTCCCCGACAACCCGATCAACAAGTCCGGGAAGTTCCGCTCCATCACCCTTGCCGACTGGGACATCTGGAGTGATTGCCGCGACCGGCCGCAAGACCTCAATACCATCCTGGCGGCGCTTGCCCGTGACGATTGCCGTGAAATCATCCGGAAAATCCACACTGCCGCCATGGTGACAGTCTGAAGGATCCCCGCTGGAATCCCCGGAGGCCGGCGCGGATTCTCCTGTCCCCCTTCGCAGTGTAACCACACAGGTCAGGATGCCGGTCGGGCCGCTCGGTCATCGCTCCGTGCGGCCCCCCGGGGGGCCTGAACCCCGGAATTCGCCCTCTAACCTGGTTATTAGAGGCGCTTTTTCGCGGTCCCCCGCTTGGGGTCCCCCGGTTCCCCCCAGCGGCTCGCGGGGGCGGCTGGTCGCCTGCCGGGGTGTTAGGAAGTTCCGCATAACGACAATGTCCTGTACTGTGACATGGGAACTCCAATTGCAGGGGGATTGAAATGACCCGACCCACCGCCATCCAGCGCGCCGGTGATGAAGCCGCCGCCGGCCGCCTGTGGCGGGCCAGGGAGATCCTCGAGGGCAACCTCGCGAATACCGGGTTCGACCCCGAGCTCTACGAGGCCCTCGGCCGGGTGCTGATGCAGATGGGCGATGTGCCGACCGCCGGGAAGTTCCTGTTCCTCTCGGGAGCCCGTGACCCTGACTACCTGCCCGCCATCGAGCTCTTCCTGCAACGGCACGGAGGCACCTGGCAGAACCTGCTGGGCTCCTTTCCCAGGCAGGTCCGCCGCCTGGACTTTCCCGAATTCCCCCCGCCGGTGGCGGCCCAGCTGGCGGAACTGGGCGCGTCGGAAGACCTGTGGCGCTGCCCCGGTCCGGTGGCCGACGGTCCGGCCGAACCGTTGCGGAAACGCATCCGGGACGCCCTGGGGTGCGCCCTGGTCGTCGCGGTCGGATTGCCGCTGGGACTCCAATCGCTGCAGTGGGCGCTTCAGGCCGGCCGATTGCTGCCCTGGTGGATCTGGGGGGTTGCAGGAGTCGTGATGTTCGCGTGGGTGTTCGGCAAATCGAAGCGGAAATGACAAGGCCGGCCGGACCCATCCCCCCGACCGTCAGAAATCTTCCTGCTGATAGGGTTCGAGCCAGAAGAACTCCCTGATCCGCGACCGCACCAGGGCCTTGAGGTCGGCGTCCCACGGGACGGCGTAGCGGGTCTTGCGATCGGATTCCCGGATGGCCTGCCGGCCTTCATCCAGGAAGCTCTCCGGACAATCGACGGCGAAGAAGGCGCAGAGATCGGTGAGGGTCCTCACCGGATCGGCGACCAGCCGGTCGTGGTTCATCAGGAACAGCTGCTGGGCTCCGAAGTTCGTGTGAACCAGCTTGACCCCCGTACAGCGCTCGAAATACTGCCGGACTTCCTGCTCCAGGCGGGGACGGGTCACCGATCCGCCCGGCCGGGCGCCTTTCAGGCTGGACGAGGCGATCGCGTCGAAGGGGTTCCTGTAGGCGTGGATGAACTTCTTGGCGAGGGTGATCTTCTCGGCCACCGAATCCACCGACCGGGGCCGGCTGAAGATCTCGCGGGCGGATGCGCCGGCTCGGCGGTCCCCGATGACCCGCAGGGATCCGGACTTCCTGCGTCCGTAGCGGGTGCGACAGATCAGGTCGTAGAGCTGGTGTTCGGTCAGACCCTTTTCCAGGAGCCGGAACGAGTTGCTTCCCCCCGAGATCAGGATCTGCGGATGGTGGTTCAGGAGCTGGCAGATCAGCCGGCCCTGGTGCTCGTCGTTCCCGACGAAGAAACAGAAGGTGTCCAGCCCGTCCAGGCGGCAGGAATGCCCCCGGAAAAGGGGCTTGCCCCAGGTTCCCCTGATCAGATCCCTGGTGATTTCGAAACCCTGTTTCATGGTCCCACCTGATTTACGGCGGTTTCCCGCCCGACGCGCAGGCCGATCCCTGGCCAAGGATAATCAGGACCGCCCCAACGCCAAACCCTAAAATTGAAAACCGCCGACCTTGACCTCGATCTTGGCGCGCCCAGCCGGATGGGATATCCTCTTACCGCGTATATTTCCAGGACGTCTTTTCCCGAGGCCGGGCTTTTCGTGCGCTACTGGTGGGTCAACCAGAACCAGACCTACGCCCAGGAGATCCGGGGCGGCTATCTCTGGTCGCCCAAGCGCAGGGCCGACGGCGGCTTCAACCACTTCTACGACACCATGCGCGTGCTCGCCCCCGGCGACCTGGTGCTATCCTTCCAGGGAACGTACCTGCGGGCGGTCGGCGTGGTGCGCGCCTGCTGCTACGAGAGTCCCAAGCCCGAGGAGTTCGGCGGGGCCGGCCTGAACTGGAGCGCCATCGGCTGGAAGGTGGACGTCACCTGGACCGAGCTGCGCAACCAGATCCGTCCCAAGGACCACATCGCCCGCCTGCGGTCCCTGCTTCCCGACAAGTACAGCCCGCTGCGCGCCAACGGCGATGGGCTCCAGGGCATCTACCTGACGGAGTTGCCGCCGCCCTTGATGACCGCCCTGGCCGGCCTGATCGGGTACGAGGTCCTCGTCTTGATGCAGGGAGCGCGCAAGCCCCTGCCCACCGCAGCCGCCGACAAGGAAACCGACATCGAGGCGCTCAAGCTGAAATGGGAACGGCGGATCGTCACCGACATCCAGCACAACCGGATCATCCCCGAAACGGAGAAGCGCGCCCTGATCACCTCGCGCCGCGGACAGGGGCTGTATCGCGAGCGGGTGCGGTCCATCGAGCGGGCCTGCCGCATCACCCGCGTGGACAATCCCGAGCACCTGATCGCCAGCCACTGCAAGCCGTGGCGGCACTGCTCCAACGAGGAGCGCCTCGACGGCGAGAACGGCCTGATGCTCACTCCCTCGGTCGATCACCTGTTCGACCGCGGCTTCATCAGCTTCGAGGACGGCGGCCGGCTGCTGGTCTCGCCCGTGGCCGACAGGGAATCGCTGGAAAAGATGGGGATCGACGTCGGAGGCCAGGTGAACGTCGGGACCTTCAGCTCGGGGCAGCGGCGGTACCTGGACTTCCACCGCAACGACATCTTCCTGGAAACGCGGTGAAGCCGGCGGTGTTGGCCGGGCGAATGGTATCGTTGCCTGGTTCGCTATTCCACCCAGTCCGCCTGCAATGAAAAATCAGTGTCGGGTTCCCAGTCGCGGAACTCCCAGACATATCCCCGTGAAGTGCGGAGAGCCTTCCCGGGTTCTACTTTCAGCGAGAGACACGGATCTGCATCTGGGCAACAGTTCAACAGCGGGGAGGTCAGCGCACTGAATTCGAAACGGATGGTTGCATACTCCAGCTTTCCGGCCCAGAGACTTGCTGATCTCGCGTGGTAGGCACCATGTAGGCTACAGTGGTCGCCGTCGCAACCCGTCGAGGGTATGAATTCATACGAGATATTCAGGATGACGTCTTGATGCGGTTCGAACGTGACATCCCAGACCGGTAACGAATCGGGCGGATTTCTCAAAAACGGAGCCCAGGCGTCCTTCGCAACAGCCTTCAGATGAATCGGGATTCGCTGACTCCCCCTGCGGACCTCGATATCTGCATTCCCATAATACGCTGCCAGATCGGTCCCATGGGCCTCCCAGTTGACGTCTGTTACAAACCCGATGGTTACGGTCTTTCGCTCATCGGTCAGGTTCCTCAAGTCGTATTGACAGCTTACCCTGCCTCCCTCGATCGGCACCGTAACGAACTCCCCGGCAAGCTGGATCTGATCGCTTGCAAGAGGGACCAGACCGCCCGCATCGAAACCGACGTTCGGACCGTTGCCGAGGACCGCCGACGGTGAGATCAAGGCCACCAAGGCAGCCCAGGCAGGAAGCCATCCGATCCTCATTCCCTTGAACATCATTGCCCCCCTCCTGATGGCTTTCACTCCAACCCCAGATCCCTCCGCAACACCGAGAAGTCGAACGCGTCGTCCCCCTCGCCCTGGATTTCCATGTTCTCCATGGACTTCAGCAGGGTGTCGAGTTCGCGGCGGCCCTGGGCGGTCTTGGCCGCCTCGCGCGGGGTGAGCCCGTCCAGCGCGGGGATCGACTGGTCCAGCCAGTCGGCGTAGTAACGGGCCTTCACCTCGGCCTTCGCCCGGCGCAGCTCCTCCGGATTTTCGGGGCGATCCAGGCTTCCCGTCCTGACGGCTGCCGCCCTCGCAGCCGGCGAGGCGGGATCGAAGTGTTCGCGCAGGCGGTGCGTGATTGCATCCCCGCAGGCGGCCTCGACCTTGGTCCGCAGCCCATCGGCACGCTCCACGGAGTTGGTCTCCAGGATCAACGCTCCCTCTTCAAACCGGGCCAGACCCAGCATCGTGTTGGTCGAGTCCGGATGGATCCCCCTTCCCGGACGGCTCAGGGTGAAAACCGGGGGATCCTCGCGGGGATCCCGCAGGGTCATCCCCTCGATGCCCTTCAGACGGCGGATGATCTCGTCCCCGGCGCCGTGGCGGATGGTGAAACTGTCGCGGGTCAACAGGAGCGGATCGCCGTCCGTGTTGGTCACATTCAGGGGCCGGGACGCCCTCAGCACCGCTTCCTCCACCCGCTCATCCCACTTGCGGATCAGGTAGGCGCCGAACTTGCCGTTCCGCAGGCGGTCCACCGGGACGTCCCGCTTACGGCGCAGGCGCCCGCGCGCCAGGCGCACGACCTCGGCCGCGTCGTGGGGTTTCAGGGGTCGGGTATGCATTCCGTCCAGGACGTATCCGCCCTCGAAGGCGATCACCCGCCCCAGCAGGGAATCGTACCTGATGAGCGACCGGGACGCCGTCCGCTCACGCACCTGTCGGACCTCTCCGGACAGATGGTCCCTCAGGACCATCCCCTCGCCCGGGGTCACCTCGGTCACCTCCCACACCGACAGCCAGGCCTCCTGCTGGGCGGCGGCGAGATCCCGTTCCTCGGGGCTCAGGTCGTCGAGATGCTCCTCGAGGAACCACGACAGGGCGGTCTTGCCTTCGATCTCGAATCCGTAGACCGACCAGGGCAACGCGAGTTCGATCTGGTCCTCGGCGTCGTCGAAATCGAGGCGGTGCAGGCGCCAATCCCAGCGGAATCGCTCGAGCGCGAACTCCAGCACCTCGTGGAAGAAGGAAATCAACAGGCTGGTTTCGGTCTCGGTCTCGGGCGGTTCCTCGGGTTGCGCCCTGGCCGCCTCCTCGTCCTCGCGCAGTTGGCAGTTCTTGTACTTGCGGCCGCTGCCGCAGTGGCAAGGATCGTTGCGGCCGAGCTTGGGCGTCTGCCTGCGGACCGGCTGCATCGCGAGGCGGTCGAGATTGCGCCTGTCGACTTCATCGAGCTCGTCGAACCAGTCGAACTCGTCCAGCGCCTCGTAGGGGGCGGTGACGATCACCTCCAGGCCGCTCCGGTCGAAGAAGGATTCGCAGACCGGCTTGAACTCATCCGTGGTGAAGATCCGCTGGTGCTTGACGAAGAAGGCGGTCAAGGCGGTGACGCAGGCGGTGACGATCCTGAGGTCCTCGTCCATCAGGGGCACCGGCTCCGGGCCGGGATCGTAGCGGTCCAGGACCGGATAGGCCTCGGGCGAGGCCACGAGCCACCCGTACCGGGCGACCTCCTGACGCATCGGGTCGGGCAGGTCGGCCCCCCGCTCGAACTCGAGGGCCAGCCAGCCGACGTCGATGTCGGGCAGGAAATCGGATTGCGGAACCCCCAGGGACGCCTCCCAGAATTCGTCGAAGTCCTCCACGTCCGGGAAGATCAACACGCCCACGCTCTCCCCGAGATTGCCGATGATGCTGAGGCACGCGCCCTCGACCCCCAGGTCGGGGATGTCCATGCGGATCGCCTGGTCGCCGGTCGCCACCTTCCACGGCGCGACCGCGAACAGCGCCGCAGCCGCGCGGAACATGCCCTCCACCGCTTCCGGGGACACATCGCCCCCTTCCAGGTAGCTGTCCGGCAAGTCGTCCTTGAAATGGCCTCCCGCCAGCATGTCCGCCATCATGTCGTGGATCTGGTCGATTTCGGGCGTCGGCGCCACGATGACCGGGACGTCCTTCCCCGCGAATCGGCGCACGGCCTTGGCCAGCTCCTCGCTGGCCACCCGGACCCGGTCGGGGCGCCGGGGCTTGCCGGTCAGGGGCTTCTGCATGGAGGTCTTGAGCATCGGGCCGAGGGCCTTGAATCCCGACCTCGGAGGGGCCGGCTCGCTGCCGAGGACCATCATGCCTGGCATTTCCAGCCAGATGAGGATGTCCGGTGCGACGGCCTTCTGCTTGGAGTCCTCGGGATACGGGGCCGGGATGCAGCCCCCGACCCACTCGCGGGGGCTTGAAGCGACGAGTTCCGGTCCTTTCCTGCGGGCCATGCGGGATACCTCCGGGGGGGTGAAATGGGTCCCTGGTACCTTACCCTACGGGGCCTGGACCGTCAAAGGACCCAGGAGTCCGCTTCCAGTCCGAACCGGAGAACGGCAAGGCGACCATCCGGCTGGACAAGGTGCTGACCGTGCTGCAAAGCCTGGGCCTGGTCCTCCACCTGGCTCCGGCCGATCCTGAGATTCACCCGGGTAAGCGGCCCGCACCATTCAGGGTGGAAGAGGGGTCCCCCGGGGGGCCTACAATGCTATGATCGGCCTCCAATCACCTGATCAGCGGCGTTTTTTGAAAAGGGGCGGCGTTGAGGATCACCATCTTCAGGATCAAGCTGGTCCATTCGCTGATCTTCTGGGTCCTGGGCGCATGCGTGGGGTATACCGTATACAGCGCCGTGACGGGCCGGATCGACGTCTGGACCGAGTTATAGCGAAGTTACCATGGTTTATCGGAACTCGATAAACTCGCTAACTTGGCTCAATTTGGGTTCCAGGGCGGATGGGCCGGGAAATCGGTCCGACGCAGGCCAACCTTGAGTCTATACTTAGCAGGAATTCCAGGGGATTCGGGCCTCAGGCGGCATGACCGCTGTCGATGTCCCACCCCGGAAAGACCAGGACCGCGGGATGGCAGCGCAGGGCGCGAGCCTGAATGGATCATGGGCCGATCAATTGGACAATTTTGAGTGCTGATGATCCAATTTTCCGGCCAACAGGTGGCGGTCTCCGCTCACAATTACCGGTGCCCTCGTCCCGATGGCAAAGGCCAGGAACTTGTCATCCGAGGGATCCTCGCAAACCGACACCTTCCATTCGGGGACACCGTCCAGTGCCGTCGCTGTGCGTTCATCAACCTCCGGTAGAGCAAGCGGGCAACCCCACACGTGTGGGGATTTTAGCACCAGGTGACAAATTTTCTTGTCTTTAGAAAAGTGAGCCGGCCCCAGGCCGGGCCACGCGGCCCGGTGCAGTCGCTGCGCGCCGGGCTGATCTCCCCCCACCCGGCGATATCGAGCCCGTCAGAGCGTCATCCGCCTCAACCGCAGCGCATTCCCGATGACCGACACGGAGCTGAAGGTCATCGCGGCCGCGGCGATCATCGGGCTCAGCAGCAGACCGAAGACGGGATACAGCACCCCCGCGGCGACGGGCACGCCGAGAACGTTGTAGACCAGGGCGAAGAACAGGTTCTGGCGGATGTTGCGCATGGTGGCCCGGGACAGCAACCGCGCCTTGGCGATGCCGCGCAGGTCGCCCTTCACCAGGGTGATCCCCGCGCTCTCCATGGCCACGTCCGTTCCGGTGCCCATCGCGATGCCGACCTCGGCCTGGGCCAGAGCCGGGGCGTCGTTGACCCCGTCGCCGGCCATGGCCACCCGGCGGCCCTGGGCCTGCAGCTGCTTGACGATCTCGCTCTTCTGCTCGGGCAGGACCTCGGCCTCGACCCGATCCAGGCCCAGCTTTTTGGCCACGGCCTCGGCCGTGGCGCGGTTGTCGCCGGTGAGCATCACGATCTCGATGCCGTCGGCGCGCAGCAGTTCGACCGCCTCCTGGGTCGAGTCCTTGATGGGATCGGCCACGCCGATCAGACCCACAAGTTCGCCGGCGGCCCCCAGGAACACGACGGTCTGGCCCTCGCCGCGCAACTGGTCGGCCAGCGACGCCAGCTTACCCAGGTCGATGCCGGCGCCCTCCAGGAGCCGGCGGTTGCCCAGCAGGACGGGCCGGCCCTCGACCGTGCCGGTCACGCCCTGCCCGGTGATCGAATCGAAGTCCTCCGCGTCCGCAGGTTCGACGCCGCGCTCGCGGGCGCCTGACAGGATGGCCTCGGCCAGGGGATGCTCGCTTCCGCGTTCGAGACCCGCAGCCAGGCGCAGCACCTCGGCCTCGTCATGGCCGCCCGCGGCCTCGACCCGGACCAGGCGCGGCTTGCCTTCGGTCAGGGTGCCGGTCTTGTCCACCACCAGGGTGTCGATCTTCTCCAGGACCTCGAGGGCCTCGGCGTCGCGGATCAGCACGCCGGCCTGGGCGCCGCGGCCCACGCCGACCATGATGGACATCGGCGTGGCCAGACCGAGGGCGCAGGGGCAGGCGATGATGAGCACGGAGACGGCGTTGACGATGGCGTAGGCCATGGCCGGGGCGGGCCCGGCGACGGCCCAGACGATGAAGGTGATGACCGACGTGGCGATCACCGCGGGGACGAAGTATCCCGCGACCACGTCGGCGATGCGCTGGATGGGGGCGCGGCTGCGCTGGGCGGCGCCCACCATCTCGATGATCCGCGCCAGCAGCGTCTCGCTGCCGACCTTGCGGGTCTCCATGACGAAACTGCCGGTGGTGTTGACCGTCGCGCCGACGACCTTGTCGCCGGCCTCCTTGGCCACGGGGATGGGTTCGCCGGTGATCATGGATTCATCGACGCTGCTGCGCCCCTCGATCACCTCGCCATCCACGGGCACCTTCTCGCCGGGACGGACCCGCAGGCGGTCGCCGACCGCGATCTCGGCCAGGGGCACGTCCTCTTCCGATCCGTCGGGGCGAATCAGCCGCGCCGTCTTGGCCGCCAGGCCCAGCAGCGCCTTGATGGCGGTGCCGGTGCGGCGCCGGGCCCGGAGTTCGAGCACCTGACCGAGCAGCACCAGGGTGGTGATCACCGCCGCCGCTTCGAAGTAGACCGCCACGCCGCCCCCGTGGCGGAAGGCGGCAGGGAAGATGCCTGGCGCCACGGTGGCCACCACGCTGAAGACCCAGGCGGCCGCGACACCGATGCCGATGAGCGTGAACATGTTGAGGTTGCGGGTGACCAGGGAGCGCCAACCCCGCTCCAGCAGGGGCCAGCCGGCCCACAGGACGACGGGGGCGCTGAGGGCGAATTCGACCCAGGGCTGGACGTGCTCGGACAGCAGCCGGGCCCCGGCCATGGGGGCCATCGCCAGGATCAGCAGGGGCAGGGACAGAGCGGCGCCCGTCCAGAAGCGGCGGGTCATGTCGCGCAGTTCGCCGTCGTCCTCGTCCTCTTCGCCGGAGGCCATCACCGGTTCGAGGGCCATGCCGCACTTGGGGCAACTGCCGGGGCCGTCCTGGACGATCTCCGGATGCATCGGGCAGGTATACTTCCCCTTGCTGGACGACTGCGGCTCGGCGGCCGCCGGTTCGGCATCATGGTGGGCGTGGGCGTCGGCCGTCTTCGCCTCCGGCGCGGAGAACTTTTTAGGATCGGCCTCGAACTTCGCGGCGCAGTGCGTGCTGCAGAAGTGCCAGGTCCGTCCTTCGTGCTCCACGCTGGCGGCTGCGGAATCCGCCGAGACCTTCATGCCGCAGACCGGGTCGATCATTTCCTGGGCAACCCCACGAGCGTTCATGTCGAGATCACCTTTCGGATTCGGGTTCAGGCACGAAAGAGCCGCAGCGCAGCATCTTCGACCCATAATAAGGGTTCGCGATCTCGTTGCCCGTCTGCAGCCAGTGTTTCCCGGCCATCGGGCAGTAGGCGACCTTCAGTTGCCCCTCGGGAATCAGGGCGCCGGATCGGACGAGGGCCTCGCTGAGATCGCCGAAGGCGAGGCGAGCCCCGTCGATGTCCTTCGCCCCGGCCAGCTTGGCGGCCGCGGCTTTGATCGCCTCGGCCTGGCTGCCGGAACCGGCAGCACCCACGTCACCCCGCTCGGTGAACTCGGCGGTCGCCAGTTTTTCGAGCGCCGAGGCATGTTCGCGGACCTGGTCGAGCGAATCGCCGGCAAGGGCCGTCTGGATGGCGAGATAGTGCGCGGCCGGATCCATCGCCGCCGCATGATGGGCGTGCCCGTGTTCGTCGTCCTTTGCGGCCGACGGCGAGGATCCCGCCATCAGGGAGGCGGCAAGGATCAGCGTCCCCATTCCCATTCGTTTCGTATTCATGGCCTGCTCCTTGGTTGGGTCGGTTGGATTGGTCGGTACGTGGGGAGCAATCGCAACATCTGTGCCCATGTTAATTTGTTGTTTCAAAACAGCTTACAACTCAAGCAGGCGACCCCATGAAGGATATTCTCCAGTCCTGGGCCGGCTTGCGGAGAATATTCTGAAAAGTTGCACCGGGGATCCGCGCGGGATAGGACCGCGGCACCGCACGCCCCTCAGTCCCCGACCAGCGCCGGCAGGTACACCCGGAATTCAGTTCCCGCGCCCGGCCGGCTGTCCACCTCGATGAACCCGCGCCAGTTGGTGACGATGCCGTAGGCGGTGGCCAGGCCCAGGCCCGTCCCCTTGCCGGGGTCCTTGGTCGTGAAGAACGGTTCGAAGATCTGCTTGCACAGTTCGGGCGCCATGCCCGCGCCGGTGTCCTGCACCCGGATCCGCACGTAGGGCCCGGGGAGGGCCTCCTCCACGTCGGCGACCCGGTCCTCGCCGACCTCGGTGTTGGACGTCTCGATCGTCAGGCGGCCGCCGGACGGCATGGCGTCGCGGGCGTTGACGGTCAGGTTCATGAGCAGCTGCTCCATCTGGCCGGGATCGGCCCTCACCTGCCAGAGATTGGATGGGGTGATGATCTCCAGGAAGATCTCCGGGCCCGCGAGGTTCCCGAGCAGGGGGGCCAATTCGGCGATCAGGAGCCCGGGGTCGAGCTCGACCGGTTCGATGTGCTGCGTGCGGCTGAAGGTGAGCAGTTGCTGGGTCAGGCGCGCGGCCCGGACGCCTGTGTTGTGGATGTCGCCCAGCATCCTGAGGGTCTCGGCCTCGGACGCCGGTTCATTCAGGAGAAACTCGGCCGAGCCGTTGATCACCGCCAGCATGTTGTTGAAGTCGTGGGCCACCCCGCCGGCAAGGCGCCCGACGGCTTCGAGCTTCTGGACCTCGCGGAGCTGTTCCTGGACCCGGCGCAGGGCGTCCTCTGCCCGGCGCCGCTGCCGGATGTCCCGGAAGGCGACCACCGCGCCGAGCTGGGTGCCGTTGTCGTCGACCACCGGCGCCGCCGAGTCGTCGATGAGCACGACCTCGCCGTCGCTCCTGCGCAGGAGGACGGGGGCTTCCAGGGTCACGGCCCCGCCCGACGCCAGCGCCTGGAACACCGGATTGGCGACGGCGACGGCGCTCCCCTCGTCCTGCAAGGGCATCACCAGGTCGACCGGCATGCCCTCGGCGTCGGCGCTCGTCATGCCGGTGAGGGCTGCGGCCACCGGATTCATGAACGTGACGCGGCCCTCGGTGTCGGTGGCGATCACGCCGTCACCGATGCTCGAGAGGGTGGCAGCGTAGCGGCGCTCGCTTTCGCGCAGGCGTCCCTCCAGCTCGTGCCGGTGCAGCGACATCTCGATGGCCACCATCAGTTCCCGCTCGTTGAACGGCTTGAGCACGTAGCCGTAGGGCCCGGCCTCCTTGGCCCGGAGCAAGGTGTCGTGGTCCGAATGAGCCGTCAGGAAGACCACCGGGGCATGGAGCCTGCTGCGGATCGCCGTCGCGGCGGCGATTCCGTCGCGCGATCCCTTCAGGCGGATGTCCATGAGGATCAGTTCGGGGCGGTGCTGCTCGGCCGCCCGCTCGGCGGCCTCGGCGGTGTCGACGATCTCGACCGTCACCATGCCCATGCGGGCCAGGCGCTCGCGCAGCTCCTCGGCGATCAGGATCTCGTCCTCGACGACCAGGGTGCGAATCCCGGCCAGCGCGCTAGTCTGCAGCTTCATCTTCGGCCTCCAGACCCAGTCTGACCTCCGTGCCCGGCTCGCGACGGAGGATGGTGATCTCGGCGTCCAGTTGGCGGGCCAGGGATCGCACGAGGTGCAATCCCAGCGTGTCGTCGGCATCCGACGATCCGGGGTCCGGCAGGCCGACGCCGTCGTCTGCGACGACCAGGTCGAGTCCGCCGGAGGCATTCTTGCCCAGCTCCACCCGCAACGTGCCGGTTCGCCCTTCGGGAAACGCGTGCTTCAAGGCGTTGGAGATCAGTTCGGTCAGGATGAGGCCGCACGGGATGGCCCGGTCGATGCCCAGCGGCGTCGGATCGATGTCGAGCACCAGCCGCACGTCCGACCGCGCGGCGGAGGAGTTGCGGAGCATCTCGTTGGCCAGCTCGGCGGCGTAGTCGCCGAAGTCGACCTCGGAAAGGTCTTCGGACTGATAGAGGCGTTCGTGGACCAGGGCCATGGAGCGCACCCGCTCGCCGCACTCGTCCAGGATGCGGCGGGAGTCCTCGTCCCGCATGGCGCCCGACCTCAGGTACAGCAGGCTGCCGATCACGGCCAGGTTGTTCTTCACGCGGTGGTGGATCTCCTTGAGAAGGAGCTCCTTCTCCCGCAGGGAATCCATCAGGCGCCGGGCCGCCAGCAGGCGCTCGGTGATGTCGATGATCGACGCCAGTACCATCGGTCCCTCGTCGGTGCTGATCGGATTCAGGCCGATCTCCACGGGCACCTCGCTGCCGTCGGCGCGCAGGGCGAACAGGTCCCGTCCGGCGCCCATGGCCCGGGCCGACGGCGCTGCGGCGTAACCCTCGCGCAGCCCGGCGTGGGATTTGCGGAATCGCTCGGGAACGAGCATCTCCAGGGGACGGCCCAGCAGATCCTGCCGGGCGTAGCCGAACAGCTTCTCGGCCTGGGTGTTGACGAGCACGATGTCACCCTTCCCGTCGACCGCGATCACGGCGCTGGGCGCGGCCTCGACGAAGAGCTGAAAGCGGCGCGAGGCGGACTGATCGGCGGACAGGCGCCTGACCTCGGCCTCCATGGCCCGGCGCCGCCGCACCTGCCCGGCCAGCAGGACGACCGCCGAGACCGCCACCGGCAGGGACAGCCCCGCCACCCACGCCATCGGGTTCGTCACCTCGTCACCGTCCGTTCGTGGTGCGGACACCCACCCGGGTTCCCCCGGAGGAGAATCGGGAGGTGTGCCGCGACAACCAGGCGCCCGGATGGGATCCGGGACCTCGGCGCCCCCAGGGGGGATGCTGATCGAAACGGTTCGCTCGCTAAAAGTCTACTATTTTTGTCAGGTTTTGTCGACCGTTTGTGGCGGGTGGTGCTGAATGGGATCATGGGACGGTCAATTGGATCATTCCGGCCGCCAATGGTCCAATGAGCCGGCAAGGTGGAATCCGTCCGAGGGGTGAAGATGGGTTCCGGATGATCCCATTATCACGGGTTTCTCGGATCCCGCCCTACACCAGATAATCGTCCACGAATAGGCGCGGTGTCAGGATCTGCACCCCCTGGAAACCATCCACATGCAACAGGTGGCTGTCTCCGCTCACAATAGTCGGCGCCTTCGCTCCGATGGCACAGGCCAGGAACTTGTCATCTGAGGGGTCCTCGCAAACGGGGACCGTCAATTCCGGGACACTTACCAGTTCTCCATTTGCGGCGATCAAGGCCAGGAATGGATTGGCATCTACGCGGGGGTACTTTTCGTTCAAGCGGAGACCGACAAGCCAGTATTCCTCGAAAATCTCCGGAGTGAGAACAAGGGCTAACCGTCCTGAACGCCAGGCCTCGAGAATCAGATGAGGTGGACCGCCGAAAAAGATCCCGGACATCAACACGTTGGTGTCCAGGACCACCCTCAACTCCGCCCTTTGACCTTCCTCACCGCCTCGGCAACATCCGATTCCCTCAGGCCGGCGTCCTTTGCCTGCTTTCGCGCCTTGCTGACCAGACCATCGAACTGGTCCATGGACGGGGAGTTGATGATCTTCAGGATGACCACGTCCCCCTCGCCGATCACGACGAACCGGGTGCCGGCGTCAAGACCGAGCCGCTTGCGGATCTCCTCCGGAATGACCACTTGCCCCCTCGACGACATCTTGGTTGTGGCAGGATTCATGTTTCACCTCTTTGTTTGGTTAATCTTATTGATAAGATTACAACCAAAGAGAGGCGGCGTCAATTCACCTCATGGCAACCAGCGCGCCAGGAGCCGCTGGGGATTCAGGAGGAGCGGCCTTCCAGCTCCCATTCCCTCCCCAGGTCCGTTGCGGAAACCTGGGCCGGGTCCGGGAAGTCAGTGGGCCTCAGAAGGAGCGACTCCATTCCCGAGGGGGTCCCCCGGGGGACCTACAATGCCAATATCTGGCTCTAATCGCCTGTTTAGAGGCGTTTTCAGGAAGTCGGCGGATTTTGAAGGTCACCTGGTCCGGGGGCAGGCTTGCCCAAAGCTGGTCTTCCGGACCTGAGCCTGGGCCGATTGTACACGGTATACAGCGTGGGGATGGGTTCCATCACACACGGGGCCAGGGTCGCTCGATGAGCATGAATCCCCGATGGAACCAGGGCAACCTAACGGAAAATAAACCGGGTGAAATGTGTGGAAATGGGTTAAAAACATGGTAGAATAGGGGTTGCGTCAGTCCTGGCATTCGCTTGATCAATCACGAACATCTGCGGGACCTGAGAATCAGGTCGCCCCATTCATCGCCCGGGATCTCGCCCATATGAAGATTGCAGGACAGCATGTCGACCTGAGAGGAACCGGTTTTCCGGACACCCTCAGAACCCTCCGTGAAGCCAGACACCTCAGCCAGAGCGAACTGGCCGACCTTGCCGGTCTCACCTACCGGACGGTTCACGATCTCGAACTCGGAAAACGGGGACGGGTCCAGCAGAAGACCCTGTTCATGCTCGCCAATGCCCTCGAGGTCGGCCTCGATGACCTGATCTCCCGGGACTCCGGCCCCGAGCCCGCCCTCGGCAGCAGCACTAGCGGCAGCAGTCGCCGCCCAGGACGGCCATGGCGGCTGGTTCTCGCCATCGTTGTCCCGGCGGTGCTGGTCGCCGGCTGGATGTGGGCCAGCCAGTTCGGTCACGAGCATGCCCGCTGGGCCGTCGAGGACGGCACGCTCGAGGTCAGGGACGGACTGTTCGGCCACAAGCTCTGGGGATGGAACGAGTCCGGAGCCGTGTCCGGCGGCTGGGAGTCCCCCTGGGACAGGAACCTGCTTCTTGTCACCACCACCCGCATGGCTCAGGGGCGCGGGCAGGTCATCTGCGTCGAAAAGGCCACGGGAGACACTCTCTGGGCGGTCAGTCCCGACATACCCGCCCTCGTCAGGGCCTTCGGGGAGGAGGACGTCCTGAGCGCGGAATTCGGCTGCAAGATCATCGGATCCGTGGATCTCGATGGGGACGGCCGGCCGGCGGTCCTCGCCTATTTCACCCACGGGAAGTACTACCCCACGGCGCTCGCGGTCATTGACGAGGCGGGCCGCCGGGTCTCCCAGTATTCCCACCGTGGCCATCTGTTCGACATCCTCATCCATGACCTGGATTCCGATGGCAAGGACGAGATCATCGCCTCCGGGACGAACAACTGCCCCGATCACCGGGGCGCCACCGTGCTGATCCTGGACGAGGGTCATTCCGGGGGAGCCTCGGCCGACCGCTGGTGCACCCTGGGGCCCGAGGCGGAACAGGATTCCGCACTGGCCCGGGTCGTCCTCCCCGGGTACCCTGAACCCATCATGGAAGCGCTCCAGATTTCCCGGCTGGGGGCATTCGAAATCCAGGTATTCCAGAATTCGGGGCAGGATTGCCTCATCACGGTCGAGGTTGGCGGCCATGACCCGATGCAAAGGATCTTCGTGACCTTCGGCTCCGATTTGACGCCCCTGTACGCCGAACCCAAGGACCGCCTGGTCGAGATCGCTCCGGCCTTGTTTCCCGATCTTCCCCCCGAGGATCGTGGACCCGCGGATCGGGAATGGCTGACGAGGTGGCTGGCCGGTTATCGCCGAATTCCATCGGAACCCTGATCGATCGCTCGAAATCGGTGTCGATGATGCGGCTCCTGGGCTACCATTCATGCAGGCCGTGGGCTCCAACATCTGCACCATTGTGGCCACTCGAATGGAATGCGGCGTGGGCGACTTCAACGCTCGCACCTGGCGGTTCAACTCATTCGTGATTGCAACCAGGATCGCAGCTCGGCCATGGCTTCTTCCCCGTCGCGGGTCTCACCCTGCTCGATCTGGTCGATGCCCTTCTGGATTTCCTCCCGAAGGGACTGCAGCCTCGCCTCGTGCAATCGTTCCCTTTCACGGAGGAGCCTGAGTCCGTCGCGCACGACCTCGCTGGCCGAGGCGTAGTCGCCTGAATCGACCCTGGAGCGGACATAATCTTCGAGCTCACGGCCAATCGAGACATTCATATGGGGACCTCCCGGTCTGAAATGATGGGCATCAGGATATCCCACTTCTCCCCTTTATGTCAATTTTTGACATCAATTCCCGCCATCAAACCACCCTTCCCGAAAATTGCAAAACTTGCAAGAGGGCCTCCTAAAAACATACGATTCAACGGCTTGGGGCCTTTCAGCTCTCAAATTGAAAAGACTGGCGTCTATTAACTTGTTTTTCTGCAACATTTTATAGGTTAGAAGGTCTTTACCAATTCCATTTCCTGGCTCTAGCCATTCTTGCAAATCTTGCATAGCCATTTCTTAGCCATTTCCATTTCTACATTCATCCCATAGCCCTCAGGGGTATTCGGGGCAGCTCAGGATGTGGAATCCATTCTGGAATAGGGCCAGGGCTTGGGTCCGGGAAGTCACCCAGCAACGGAGGGAACAACCCGATACTCGATGGGGTCCCCCGGGGGGCCTACAATGCCAATATCGGCCTCTAATCACCTGTTTAGAGGCGTTTTCAGGAAAGTCGGCGGATTTGGGAGGTCACCAGGTCCAGGGGAAGGCTCGCCCAAAGCTGGTCTTCCCGACCTGAGCCCGGGCATCGCGTACACGGTATACAGCGTGGGGACGCGTTATTGCGAGGATTACCATGGTAAAACCGATTGAGATCAACTGCACCTGGGGGGGCGACGCCGGTTCAAGCGCCAAGCAACGCCAGGGGAATGACGGCAACCCCGTCGGCTCGCCTGAAGGCGCGAGGCCCGGTGTTGATCACGGCGGCATCGAGGAGGTCTTCCCCGAGCTGGTCGCGCAACCAGATCAGGTTCCTGACGTCCGCGTCCTCGACGACACCACTCAGCTTCACCTCCAAGGCAACGATCCTCTGGTCGGCGCGCTCGACGATGAGGTCGACCTCCCGGCGCGCGCCGTGAAGTCGTAGGTGCCGGACCCTGGCCTCAGCCGGCTGGGCCTGGACGCGCACGCAGAGCGTCACCAACGACTCGAAGAGATGGCCGAGCAGCGTCCCATCCCGCGGAACAGCTACGCTTGTCTCTTGGCCGCCCAGCAATGCTCCGGTGGCGAGGCCCAGCATCCGTGTGGCGAGGCCCGGGTCCGCAAGGTGGTGCTTCGGTGCCTGGGAAAGCCGGTGCAGCCAGTTGCGCGACGGTAGCCAGGGCAGCACAGGATCGAGGATCCAGAGTCGCTCGAGAACCTCCCGGTACGGAACGGTCGCCGTCTTGGCCGGCTTGTCACCCTGGCCGCCGGTCGCGGCATCGCGGATGGTCTCGAACGAAGCTGTCGTCGCGGTGGCGGCGGCATACGCGGCCATCCAGCGCTCCAGCGTCTCGGGACGGCGGACAGCGTGTCCTTGGTCCTCGAAATCGGTGTCGATGATGCGGCTCAGGTATCCGTCAAGCTGACGGCGCAGCGCACGATCCGAAAGTTGCCGGATCGCCGGGAAGCCCGATGCCACGATCTCGTGGACGTAGTCGGCCAGCGTCACCCCGGTGCTTCCGGCGATTTGGGGATGATCCCCGCGGAGCAGTCGCGACAGGCTGACGGTCGGCTCGCCGATGCCACGCTCGGCGAGGGTCATCGGCCGCATCCGGAGCGTCACGATCCGGCCTGCGCCCGAGTGCGATGGAGCAGCCGAGGGACTGGACGACCCGGTCAACAGGAATCGGCCAGGCTCGCTGCCACGGTCGACGGCCCGGCGGACGGCGTCCCAGACCGCCGGAACGCGTTGCCACTCGTCGATCAGGATCGGGGCCTCGCCGTCGAGCAGGTGGAACGGATCCGCCTCGGCGATCGCCCGCTGTGCAGGATCGTCCAGGTACCAGGCCGTCCGGGCCCGCCTCTCGGCGGTCGCGGTCTTCCCGATGCCACGTGGCCCCTGCAGGGCCATGGCGGGGAGTTCGGTCAGCAGGTCGTCCAGTTCGTCGTCCACGATACGTCGGCGGTATTCCATGTATCCACCTGGTGGCCAGGGTTGCGGTCAAGCAGCGTAGGCGAACTGCGCTGCCCCGTGCGACTTAACTTCAAGATGGTTTTCCAGTGGAATGTAGACTACCATTTCTGCGGCTTCTAGGCTACCATTTATGCAGACCATGGGCTCCAACATCTGCAATATTCTGGCCACTCGAATGGAACTCGGCGAGCCGGTTTTTTGGTTTGAGCCCAATGGGCAGGCCAAATCGTTCCTCGACCGGTGATCTGATCACGGCGGATTATATTTGATCCGAAGCGGGCCTCAAGGTGGTCGCAGATTGCGACCACCTGGGTCACCCGCATTCGAGTTTCTCGTCAGCCTGAAAGGACATCTTCTCGGCCGACAACTCATTCCAGCCAGAAAACCCTGCGATAAGGATTTGATTGCCTTGGAGTTACCCCCTCGACACAAGCCGCCCGCCGCGGGCCATGGAATTGCACAGGGGCAGGAGACCCAGATCCAGCCCATACCTCGACAGGGAATGTGCTTGACGAATGGACCGATGGAACCGAAAATCATGGCATGTCAACCCCGGCAGGTTCATTGAACTTGCCGGCCCCCTCCGGGTTGCGACCCGGAGGGTTTTTTATTGACCATGAACCGAACCTGTTTCCTGGTCGATGGGTTCAATCTCTATCATTCCCTTCGCGCCGCCTCCGACGACCTGGGCGGCGCCTCTACCAAATGGCTTGATCTCCGGGCCCTGCTTCAGGCCTTCCTCCCTGCCCTTGGAAATCGAGCAAGCCTCCAGCGGATCTACTATTTTTCCGCCCTGGCCAACCACCTGGAAAAACGGCAACCCGGCCTGGTTGCACGGCACCAAGCCTATATCGAATGTCTTGAGCACCTGGGGATCGTTCCCGTTCTTGGCCGTTTCAAGCCGAAGTTGATCCGTTGTCATCATTGCGGATGGGAATCCCGTCATTTCGAGGAGAAGGAAACCGATGTCGCCATTTCCATCAAACTCCTCGAAATTTTCCATGGGGATGAAGCCGACACGGTCGCCCTGGTCACCGGGGACACCGACCTTGCTCCCGCCGTTCGCCGATCCAAGATCCTATTCCCGGAAAAGCAGGTCTGGTTCCTGTTCCCCTACAAGCGGAGAAATAACGAACTGGCCCGGATTGCTGACGGTCACTGTTCCATCAGGAAGGAGCGATATCTTCAGCATCAATTCCCCCCTAGAATGTGTTCAGCATCCGGGAAGATCCTGAGGAAACCGGAAGTCTGGTAGCCGATTCCCGGCCCTCTTTACCCCGGTTCATTCCTGCGGTAAAATCTCTCCGAATTCCAACGCGTTAACCTGCGCTCCTCCAGCGGGGTGCGTTATCGAGTTCCGTATAGCGCAACAGAATGAAACCCGGCCATGCCCAGCGCCAGCCACCACCACCGCCAGCCCCCCGGGGGACCCCGAGGTGGTCGCAGATTCGACCACCTGGGTCACCCTCATGCCCGTAGTTCGTCAACCTTGGACTACCTGCTCTTACCGCCTTGCTTCCAGACCATGTCCAGCCGCCGGCCTGATTGAGCGCAATCCCGCAAGTACAGGTTGATGAGGGTCTGGTAGGGGATGCCCGTCTCCTCGGCCATCTGCTTGAAGTAGGCGATCGTGCCTTCATCCAGGCGGATGGTCACCTGCTTCTTCAGGCGGTCGGCATAGGGGTTCTTCTTCCCCTCGATGAAATCGTAATTCTTTCTCATGGTTTCCACATCCCGTACTGGGCCCGCTCTTTCCGCGTTGCCTTCCGGGCTGAATAGATGCGGATGAGCCCGGATCGGGAATCACCCGGGCATTTTCATCCGTGAACACGGTTACGGCCTCTTCGAAGGCGACCCCGTGCTTTTCGAAGTTGCCCCTAGCCTTGTTTTCATCCCAACCAAAGTGCAGGTCTGCCATCTTCCATTATACCTACATTGTAGTTACAAAACAAGATTGAATGTGAAAGGCCCCCACTATCCGGAGCCGGGAATCCCAATGATGCTGGTTCCACTTTGGTCGTCGGCAGGCGGCGCTGCCAGGGGTCCGTGTGCCGCTCCTTTGCAAGGGATGCGCCGTCCTGCCGGCCACTGCCGGTCCTCCTTTACCCCACCCCCCTCCTGCGGTACAATCTCCCCGAATTCCAACGCGTTAGCCCACCCCCCGGGGGACACCCGCCATGGCCCGCATTATCCCCGAAGTCTTTGACGAGGCCACCGCCAGCGCCGCCGAGCGCACGCTGTTCTATGCGCTGCAGGACGGGCTGGATCGCGGCTGGACCGTCATCCACGCCCTCAGCTGGACCGACGGCCGCGGACGCTTCCTCAAGCAGGGCGAGTGCGACTTCGTGGTGGTGCATCCGGAGCGCGGGCTGCTCGCGGTGGAGGTCAAGTCGGGCGCCCCCCGCTACGACAACCGGCGCGGGGTGTGGGTGTACGACGACGGCCACACGCTGAAGGATCCGTTCGCCCAGGCGCGCGCATCGAGCCATCACCTGGGGCGGATCCTCCAGGAACGCGCCCCCGGCTGGGCCCGGGCCGGCCTGCCCTTCGGCTATGCGGTGGCCTTCCCCGACGCCCGCGACATCTCCGGCAACCTGCTGCCCGAGATGACTCCCGAGCTGATGCTGCTCGAGCCCGACCTCGGGCGCATCCAGCGCCGGCTCGAGGGTCTGCTCGAACGCTTCTGGGAGGCGACGGGCACGGCCTCGGCCGCGGCGATGCAGGAGGCGCTGGACGTCCTCCAGCCCGAATTCGGCCTGGTGGCGGGGCTGGGGCCCGGTCGCGACGACGTGCTGCGGCAGCAGGTGCGCCTGACCGAGGAGCAGATGCGCGCCCTGGACTTCATGGGACGAAACCGGCGCCTGCTGGTCCGCGGCGGGGCGGGCACCGGCAAGACCGTGCTGGTCTGCGAGCAGGCGCGGCGAGTGGCCCGGGGTGTGGCCGGGATCGGGCAGGACGTGCTCATCCTCTGCTTCAACAACAGCCTCGAAGGGCACCTGCAGGAGGTGATGGCGGGGAACGAGGCCGGCGGCCCCGGCGCGCAGGCCGGACGGATCGCCGTCCACACCTTCCACGGCCTGTGCCGGCGGATCGTCGAGGAGACCGGCGGCGGGCTGCCCGTCCCCGAGGACGGCGCCCGGCAGGGCGAGTTCTGGAACGAGACGCTGCCGGCCGAGGCCCTTGACCGGCTGGACCGGTGGCCGGTGCGGTTCGACGCCGTGCTGGTGGACGAGGCGCAGGATTTTTTGCCCGGCTGGTGGGTGCCGGTGGAGGGATTGCTGCGCGACGGGGCGTCCTCGCAGCTGCTGGTCGTCGGGGACGAGCGCCAGGACCTGTACCGGCGCGGCTTCGAGCTGCCGTTCACCGAGCCCGTGTGCGACCTGGAGCTGAACTGCCGCAACACCCGGCAGATCGCCCGGTGGGTGCATGCGGCGGCCGGTCTGCCCGAGCCGGCGGATCTGAACCGGCTGCCCGAGGGACCGGAGGTCGAGGTCATCGCGTTGAGCGATGCGGCCGGTGAGGCCGAGGCGGTGCGAAAGACCCTGCACCGGCTGATCCACGACGAGGGTGTGTCCTGCGAGAGGATCGCCATCCTGGGCAAGCACCGCATCACCAAGTCGTGCTTCGCCGAGCGGCGCAAGCTGGGCAACGTGACGGTGACGGCCGAGGGGGAGGATCCGGTGCCCGGGGCCGTGCGCTACGCGACCATCCACAAATTCAAGGGTCTGGAGGCGGATTGCGTGCTGCTGGTGGGGGTCGGGGAGCCCAGCGGGTACTTCACCCCCGAGGACGAGAAGCGGTTCCTGTACGTGGGCGGATCGCGGGCGAGGTGGGGGCTGGTGGTGTTCGAGAGGGAGGGTGTACAATGATGCGGCGCAACGTCCACCCGGAGGATCCCGCATGACCGACTGCCCCTTCTGCGTCGTGCCCGGATCGGCCGTCATCGCCCGGAACGAGCGTTTCCTGGCCCTGGCCGACGGGTTCCCGGTCTCGCCGGGGCACACCCTCATCGTCCCGGTGCGGCACGCGGCCTCGTTCTTCGACCTGGACGACCGGGAACGGCAAGCGATGCTGGAGCTGGTGGGCGAGGTCAAGGCCATCCTCGAGGAGCGGCATCATCCGGCGGGATTCAACGTCGGCTGGAACGACGGCCCGGCGGCCGGACAGACCGTCATGCACTTCCACCTGCACGTGATCCCCAGGTACGAGGGGGACGTCGCCGATCCGCGCGGGGGGATCCGCTGGATCTTCCCCGACCGGGCGCCCTACTGGGACGGGGCCTGACGTGGGCGCTGTGACGGCGGAATTCCAGATCGAGTTCCTGGGGTACCTGCAGAGGTTGCTGGACGAGGGGGGATTCACCGCCACCTACAAGTTCGCCCTCCTGATGGCCCTGGCGGATCTGGCGGTAGAGCTGGGGGACGACGAGGGCGGCCCGCTGGAGATCACCTCGGAGCAGATCGCCCGCAAGTTCATCCTCTACTACAGCCGGCAGGCGCGGCCCTTCGTGCCCGCCGATCCGCAGGCCGGGGCGAGCATCCTGCACCAGAACACCGGGAAGCAGGCGGCGGTGGTGTCCGTGGTGGCCGAGGCGCAGTCCGAGTACTCCTGGCATGACGGCCAGACGCCGAACCTGTTGCTGAAGGACGCTTCGCTGGTTTCGCGGGTGGCGGGGATCGTCCGGGTGATGCCCCTGTGGAAGCTCCAGACGCTCGGCGGGCAGGTGGTCGACTTCCTCTATCCCAACGCGGGGACGGGCCACGCCATCACCCTGCGTCCGGGGGTGGCTTTCTGTTTTCGCCGGTTCCACGGGATCGTCTACCGCCTGGCGCAGGACGGGTGGATCCGCCTGATCCGCGAGCGGAAACAGAACGCGGCGCTGCTGGGCGAGAAGATCGACCTGGGGGCGTTTCTGTTCGGGAGCGGGCGGGCCGACCTGTCGCCCTACCGGCCCCTGCTCATCGAACTGCAGAAGCGGCGGTGCTTCTACTGCGCCCGGGACCTCAAGACCAGCGAGGTGGACCACTTCATCCCCTGGGCCCGGTACAGCATCGACCTTGGGCACAACTTCGTGCTGGCGTGCAAGGGGTGCAACAGCAGCAAGGGGGATCTGCTGGCGGGGCTGGAGTTTCTGGAGGCGTGGAAGCGGAGAAACGAGGACTGTGCCGTCACCATGCGGGAATACTTCCTCAACCATTCTTTACCTCATGACCTTCCTGGTACTTTGGGGATTGCCGATTGGGCCTATTCCACGACCTGGAGCTCACAGGGGGTTGTCTGGATTGGGGGGAAAAATGCCATCCCCATTCATTTGGCCGGCTTCAAGGGGAGTTGATTGTGGCCTTGAAGGGCGGCCCCAAGACCCAAGACAAGGCAAATTCTGAATAAATTGTATTTCCAGCTTGCCCCTGGATGAAACTAGTGCAATCGACCTTTGATCTGTCTTATAATCAACCCTCAAAACCTTTTGTACCATTTTGGATGGATTATTCGACCACAATAAACCCAAAGCCTGTTTGGAGGCACCGTTGTCATCCTTCATCGATTTCCTGATACAAGCAAAGGAATCCCCCATCACCTTCTGGTTTTCCGTCGTGATCGGGGCGTATTTCCTGTTTGAGTTATTTCGCCATCTGCTCTTCAAGGTCCTCCCAATCAAAATCCACTTTGATAAAGCAACCAAGGTCCTCAATTCGAGGGTATCCGAGGGAAGGAAAGGTGGCGATGCCCCTCCCCCAGTCATCAAGGGTCGGGATCTATTTCCTCGTTCAGGGAAACTGGCTCAACTTTGGACTCACTTTTCCACAGCTTGGTTCAAATCTGTTCCCAAGGGTGGATGTGATATCGGATCAGTGGACATCCACTCCTTTTTCACCATGGATGAATCCATAGGTGACCATTCCTATCTCCGGAAACTTGAAAGCATTCCCGGAAGACTTCTGTCCCTTGGCATTTTAGGGACTTTTGTTGGACTCGCCTATGGCGTCAGTGGAATCTCAGGTGCAAGCGCGGGCGACAGCGACAAGATGATGACCGAAGTTCTCGGCCTAGTCAGTGGACTGAGCATCGCCTTCTTTACTTCCATTTTCGGGATCCTGTGCTCCCTACTATTCCAGTTTGGAGAAAAATCACTTGTCGGGAGAGCCACCTTTTCTCTCCTGGTTTTCCGTCGATCTGTCAAAGCACTTTATCCGGTGCTTGAACCTGAAAATGCTTTGGTAAAAATCTCCGATTTCGCCGGGCAACAGGCAGATTCTCTTCGCACTCTGGAAAACGATCTTGCCGCAACACTCTCCGAGTCATTTGGGGGGGCAATACAGGAGCACTTGACCCCCTTGATCGAGCAGATCCGTGAATCAGTGTCGCAGGCAACGGATTCCTCATCTCAACTTCAGCTCGATGGAATCAGTAAAATCATCGATGGTTTCCTGGACGGAATGCAGGAACAGATGGGCAATAATTTCCAGAAACTGGGGAGCGACATCCAAAATGCCTCGATGAACCTGGGGGAACTTTCCTCCAGACTGGAAGCTGCAACGAAAAGCCAGGCCGACATCATGGAGCAAACAGCCCAAACAGCCGAGGTTCTTGAACGCCAATTGCCTGCTATGCTGGCCTTTGGAGATAAACTAGACAGGGGGGCCGGACAGTTTCGGGAAGCCATCGAGGCCATCAGTTTGCTTGAGCAGGGAATGGCTGAAGGAACCAGAAAACTAGTCAAAATCCAGGCGGAATCCGAAGGTCGGCTATCAGAGATTCTCAATCGCCTCGAGGAATCCTCGAAGCTTGTCGATTCAACCGCGGCGACACAAAACGAATCCCAGATTCGCATGGAAAAGGCTTATAAAGAGGCTCTCGAATCATTTGAACATGGCGTGCGCGATGGATTAATCCAATCCCTCACAACTTTCGACAGCGTCCTGAGCGACATCCTTCAGCGATTCAGTGGAACGCTGGCCGACATGAAGGAGCAATACGACCATCTGAGCAAACATAGTCAGGCCCTCAAGGAAGGTGTGGAGCTCGCCTCGACCAAGATTGCGGAAAACCTCGTCGATGTCGGAGTTGCCTCGACCCAGGCCCACCTCCGGATCAAGGAACTTTCTGAAAGCTACTTGGAAAATACCAGCCAGGGAATTGCTGCCAGTACTGATGCCATAAAACATATGAGGAACGCAGCATCAGAAATTGCCCTTCATCTGCCCAGAATCCAGGAGGGGGTCGAAAAGCTGGCCATCAAGCTGGATGAGGTCACCAAAGATGAGGACTCCTCGGCTTCACGTGGCTTTCTGAGCAGGTTGCGGGGGGGACGATAGTGTTTCGCCTTAAGGCAAATGAACCCCACTCCCAGGTCGATCTGTCGTCCTTTTGGATCCCATATAGCGATCTAATGGCGGCTCTTCTGGGAATATTCGCACTTCTGCTTCTGGTCACCATCTACAGGCTTGGAGAACCTCTGGACGAGGTCAAAAAAATCCTTGAAGAGCGTGATGCCATAGTAAAAGAACTACAGGATAGTTTCGAGGGTGACAAGGGGATTCAGGTAACCGAATCGGGATCAATCCGGCTCAAGGACAATATCTTATTTCGCTTCAATGATGATGAATTGCAGGAGGAAGGAAAGAGGGCCCTGCTGGCGGTGATGCCTGAATACCTCGACGCGCTCTCGCGTCATGAAACTTTTCGCGCTCATCTTGACCGAATCCTCATCGAGGGCCACGCTGACTCAGTTGGCGGCTACCTCTATAACCTCAAACTATCCCAGCGCCGAGCTTCAAGTGTTGTGGAATTTCTCCTGACCTGCGACGAACTCCTTGATTACCGCTCCTTCATGCAAACCTACTTCCTTGCCAGCGGCCGCTCCTCGACCGATCCCGTATTTGATGAAAACACCCTTCAAGTCGACAACGATCGGTCTCGCCGAATTCAAATCGATTTCAGGATGGATGACACACGCCTGGTCAAGGAACTCATCGAGAAGGTAGAGATCCGAAAGGCAGGCCCCAGGTGATCTCCCCGCTTTTCAGATTCATTAAACTCGAACGGGCTGCCGAAGTCATCAAGGAGGATCACCCCGGTGCGCTTGAACCCATCAGGCACGCCTCTCAGGAAGAACTCACTTCCCTGATCGAATTAATTGCCCGATCAAACCGAGAAGAATTTCCTTCAATTGCGGATCAGCTGACTCGCCGCTCAGCAACGATCCTTGTCCATGCATTCGAGCGTCGCCTACCAGAGGAAGTTCACGAGGCCATTTCCGAAGTCCTGGCCCTGCGCCCCCTGCCTCGACAATTGACCCAGGCATGGGTCATTTTCCGGACCCACCCGGAACTTCCGGCTCTTTTACGGGGAATGTACAAGATCGCCAACGCTCTCCGGCCAACACAGCTGGAGGGAGAGCATTCCCTGAGAAGCCTGTATGACATCTGGCGATCAGAAAATGTCGAGAAATCCCTCGTGGTCGCCATGGATCAATTCGACGGAACCGTCAGTAAGTGGTGCGAAACGTCATGGCCAGCCGACCTCGCCATTGATGCCGGCCAACCTCTCCACAAGCATCTGAAAGCCCTCGTGCTGGCTCATGGTTCATCCAAATTGATTCGCAAGCACCGCCATGAAGAACTGGTGGCCTGGTTCGATTTTGTTCCCAATCGGCTATTCGATGACGCAGGTGTGAACTATATCCAGACATTCGATGATTCACGCTGGAATCGCGGCATTCTCGATCGCTATATCGAGAGACACGGCCTACCTGCCGGAGGTGGTCGATTTTGGGGTAGGATTTCCCCGGATAAGCGAAAAGCCATTCAACGCCTTGTGGCCGGGCAGCTCATTGCTGAATTTTTCACCGATATCGATGACCCATCTGGTCGCTTCCAGTTCTGGAAAAAATACATCGATCAACTTGTCGGCATCGCCTATCCGCCAAACCGGGAACGCGTTCTGCTGCATTTTCGTCGGCTGCTGGTTGTGGAATTCCGGGACATGGGAAACGCCGGTTACCTTTATAAAGAAGAACATCGCGCCAGGATTGCCAGGATCGTCAAGAGCGATAGTCCACACGGTGCCTGCAAGATCTCCGAAATCGCCATCTTCAGGATCATTCACAATCGCAACTGGCAGGCCAACACCAAGGCGGCATTGGACCGTATATTCAACTAGACGGAGTTGACATGGAACCCCCCATCTCCACAACTCTCAACGAGGTAGACATCCTGATCCAATGGATCGGGAAAAATAAACCCTTCGACGTTCCCCAGCCCCCTTTAACGGCGATCGAAAGAAAATGGGCCATTCACCTTTCCGAGCTTCAAAATGATGACCTTATCGCTCCTTTGAGCCCCGGTACCTGGTCCCTTGCCTATGCCGATGTCTATCAATTCACGGTCGAGCAATTGAACATCCTTGACCTCCCTGTCCCCGAACCATTGACGGCAAGTGTGTATTCTACCAAAACAGAATCAGGTCGGGGCCGGATGTTTGGCCTGGATCTCAGGAACGACGAATATGGTGTTTTGAACCGGAATCGGCGCCGGGGGCCATTCATTGAGATTGCGCCCGGGAATTTTATTCTTCCTGAACCAGGGATTTTCCAGCTTGAGCAAGCGATTTCAGCGGGCCCAGATACTGAACACTATGAATCGGAAAACGCTGCGCAGCAGGCTTATCAAGCCAAGGTCAAGTCTTTAGCGGAGCAAGTAGGGGCTAAAGTGGAGCCCTGGTTGGAACGGGAACAGTATGAATTTCCCTCCTCAATCGGCGTGACCCTTGTCGGCGACCTGGAGAACGGCCTTCAGGTCCAACCCCACCCCACAGGTACCGAAGATTCCAGGCTTCAAGAGTTGTTGACTCGAAGCAGGGGAGAAAACGGTGTCATCTGGAGAGGGGAAGGCCGGAATCGGCGCCGATTGATCCTCGAGCCCAATCAAAGAGAGGTACTCAGGGAACTTGATCGACGTGGGGGGAAGATCCAACCTGAGGACATTCCCGAATTTCTGGATACTCCCGAAGCCTTCCTGCCTCCGGGTATCGACCTTTCCGATTTCAGCGAGCGAGTGAAGGGCTTGAAAATCCGGGTCTACGATTCCCGGCCATATCTCCACGTCCGCCAAGATAAACTCGAATGGTTTCCCAAGCTGGAGATCAACCTGGATCCTCGCCTCGATACTGGGCAAGTCCCGGGAGTTGAGACACCCCAATCTCCTCTGATCTCCGATGATGATTATCTGAACAAAGCACGTAAGGCCATGGAAGCGGGTCGGAGCTCGTTCATCCATAGCGGCTCAATCATTCACTTTGACCCCAATGCCATCACACCCATTGCAAAGCTGGACGAGATTGTCGGACATGATGGAATCCGTGGTCTATCGGGGACCAAAAAGTACATTCTCGATATCTTCGAGAATATCGAATCCCTCGAGTACTCCCTGGATATTGATGAGGAGATCAGTCACGACGTTGATGAACAAAGGGAAATTCTTGAATTCCCGATTCCAGTAGCCCTGCAGGCAACCCTGAGGCCTTTCCAGGAAACGGGATTCAAATGGCTGTGTACTCTTGATCGCCGCAAGCGGGGGGGCTTGTTGGCTGATGACATGGGCCTGGGAAAGACATTGCAAGTCATCAGCTTTCTGGCAGCCAGGAAGGAAGATGACCAGGTCTCCCCCTCCCTTGTCGTTCTTCCAAAGACCCTGATCCAAAACTGGTTTGAGGAGATCCAGCGCTTCTGTCCTTCTCTTAGGGTTGCCCAGTTTCGAAGCGGGACGGTGTCGGATTCCGCCATTTTCCAAAATTTTGATCTGGTCCTCATCACTTACGATGCACTCCGGACCAACCAGGTGGATCTGGCAAGAATCGACTGGAATGTCGTCGTGTGCGATGAAGCCCAGGCCATCAAGAACCCCACAACGGGACGTTCGACGGCCGTAAAGGGCCTCAAGTCCCAAATGCGAATTGCCATGACCGGAACGCCCGTAGAAAATGGCCTTTCGGAACTCTGGTCCATCATGGACTGGGTCCAGCCCGGGCTGCTACGTTCCCGGCTTGATTTCCGAACAGAATTCGAACGGCCAATCGTAGATGCAGATGATGAATCAAGCCGGAACCGGAATGTGCGGGCTCTTCAGGAGAGGATCCTTAATCACTACCTGAGGCGCATGAAGTCCGAGGTACTGGCCGGCCTCCCCCCCAAAAATATCCATCGCCTTGAAACCGCGTTGAGCTCCAGACAGGTTAAACAATATCACGACGCCGTTTCTCGTGCCCGGAATGGGGGCCGCGGGGCTATGCTTGGCTGTTTGCAAGAACTCCTTCTGCTTTGTGCCTGTCCCTGGACCGAAAATGAGGCCTATGGTGTCCAAGGCACTCCGGATGACCTTAAACAGTGTCCAAAATTAGGGGCCTTGCTGGATAAGCTCGACGAAATCCGGGATCTGCGGGAAAAGGCATTAATCTTCGTCAACCGGTATGATGTTCAGGGAATGCTGCAAAGCGTGATCTTAAATCGCTACGGGTTGAGGACCGACCTCATCAATGGGAAGGTCACAGGCGGTCGCCAGGACATTGTCAATCGCTTCAATGACCAACATGGATTTCAGATCTTGCTTCTTTCTCAGGAGGTCGGGGGAACGGGGTTAAATATCACCTCCGCCAACCATGTGTTCCATTACATGCGCCCCTGGAATCCCGCAAAGGAAAACCAGGCCACGGACCGCGTCCATCGGATTGGCCAGGAGAAGCCTGTGCATGTATATCTGCCGATTGCAACCTGGCCCGACGGATCATCTGAAAGTGTTGAGGAGGTCCTCGACCGTTTGATTGAACAAAAGATGGCACTGGCGACCGATGTCATCGTTCCTACGGCGAAAATGCCGCTGGATCAGGAGGTGATGAGGGTCGTTTTTTCAAACGAACCAAACTAAAGACTTGCCAAGGAACGGGACGGCCTCGCTCTTCTTTGTCCGACCAGGGATATAAAACCGCGTTCCGCGATTGACAATCTAATCCCAAGTGCCTTAATATCCTCCTACGCAATTTGGCTGTGGATAATGAGTCTTCGTTGTCATTTTCTTTTCGGGTTGCGGTTTTTTGGTTTCAGCAAATGGACAATTTTGACCACATTCTCTCGTATCAACCGGGATTACTAATAGGAGGGGCCCGTGGCCGGTTCAATTATAGCATATTGTTCTTGGTGTTATAAAAAGACCAAACACATTCCATCAAAATCCCGCTGGCGAGGCAAGGCTGAGTATGCTTGTTCCAAGTGTGGAGGCTTTGGAATCAAGTGCACGGCGTGCAAAGAAATGGCAAGGGGGCGACTCACCGACAATCAAAAGAGGAAGTTTAATCAACTTGCGGGCGAGGAAGGCAGGAATTGGATTAACACTTGGGGAGACAACTGGAATAATTTGTTTTGTGCACAACATGATGGGTCAATTCCAGGCTTTGAACAGCTCAATCAAAGAATCGGAAATTTGGATTCATATTCCGAGTTGCTACAATCTAAATGTATTAATTTTCACTGCTGTCCCAACGTTTGAGCACAAAAACTTCACAACCTGTTTGTTGATAGGATGATACAAGGAAAGATGACCTGCATCGATTTCAACTCCGGTGTACCCTGTTTCCGTCACTTTTTGAAAGGACGGATGCATGCACA
>JAHJTW010000063.1 GCA_018829565.1 bacterium
GGGCGGAACCTGGCGGGTGGCGTTCTGGACGGCTGAGGACATCGGGCGCTCCCTGGGCTGGGGTAGGATGGCGGTTCGCGACCCGGCGAATATGCGGGATGGTCGCCCGGGAAATCAACCTCCAGGTTGAGGCCGGATTCCGGTCACAGCTCGTGCCGGGGAGGCAGGAGCACGTTGGCCAGCAGCAGGCCCGAGACCAGGGACACCCCGACCAGCATCACGGTGAAGGCGCTGTCCACTCCCGACATGATGTCCTTGGCCAGCAGCATGGAGAAGCTCCGGTAGCCGATGGTTCCGGGCACCAGCAGGATCAGCGAAGGGACCAGCACCACGACCGCCGGCTTGTGCCGCAGGCGGGCGTAGAGGTTGCCCGCCAGTCCGGCCGTCAACGCGCCCACCACCGAACCCAGACCGACGTCGAACTGGCCGACCGCCAGGCGGGCGCTCCAGAAGGTCACCAGGGCCCCCGCGGTGATCCAGGCCAGTTCCCGCCAGCGGGCGCGGAACAGGACGGCCAGTCCGGCGGGGGTCGCCAGCAGGGAGACCCACAGGGTCCAGGGGGCGGGTGTGTCGGCCGCGACGTCGACCCCGACTCCCGGCAGCAGGGACGCCAGCTGGCCTCCCAGCCCCACCCCCAGCCCGATCTTGAAGAAGGTCATCAGCGCCCCGGTCAAGCGGGCCGTCCCGCTGACCAGGTGCCCGGTCCCCAGCTCGTTCATGGCGAGGGTGAGCGTCAGGCCCGGCAGCAGGATCACCAGGCCGGCCACCACGACCAGGTTGGCGGCCAGCGGGTGCACCTGGCGGGCGACCGCATGCGCCAGGACGGTGGCCAGGAGGGCCACCGTGAATTCGAAGACGCGGGCCACCGTCACCGAACGCCCCGCCAGGACGGCGAGCAGACCGCTCAACAATCCCAGGACCAGCGCCAGCCCCATCTCCGGCCAGCCTCCCCCGAAGAACCGGGCGGCCGTCCCCGAGACGACCCCGAAAGCCAGGGTGGTCAGCACCGGTCCGTGGCGCACCGGCGCGGTGCGGATGGCCTCCAGCCTGGCCACCGCCTCCTCCACCCCCAGTTCCGCGCGGTAGACCGCCTGGACCACCTCATCGAGAGCCACCACCTTGTCGAGCTGCAGGTCGGCCGGCTGCACGCGCGACATGGCGGTATGCTGGCTGCCCGGGTCCCCGAAGGACAGGGTCAGGGAGGTGGGTGTGCTGAGGATCTCGGTCCTGATGCCGAGCTTGGCCGCCGCCTGTCCCAGGGCCGCCTCCAGCCGGTGGGCCGGCAGGCCGTACTCGTGCAGGGCACGCCCGAGGTCGATCAGGAAGCGGGTGCGGACGGCGTCGCTCCCGGCCGCCCCCCCGGTTCGGGGCACGTCGTTCAAGAGACTTCCTCCAGTCCCAGCCAGCGGCCGAGGGCTATGAATTCCCTGGCGAGATCAGCGGCCCGGTACACGGCGTGACGGTCCAGGGGCGTGGATTCCCGGTTGACGACGGCGATCCTCCCGCCCGCCTGCAGCGTCGCCACCGGCACGCCCGCCGCAGGGTGGACCAGCAGGGACGAGCCCAGAACCAGCAGCAGGTCTGCCTCCGACGCCAGGGCGAAGGCGTCCTCGAGGGCGCCGGGAGGCAGCATTTCGCCGAAGAAGGTGATGTCGGGCTTGGGCACTCCGCCGCAGGCGGGGCAGCGGGGCACTTCCCCGCGGCGGACGACCACGGCGATCTCGGCGAACCCCGTGCGGGCCCCGCAACCGGGACAGGTATGGCCGGCCGGGCTGCCGTGCAGTTCGATGACCCTGCGGGCGCCGGCCTTCTGGTGCAGCATGTCGATGTTCTGGGTGATGATCCCGGTGCAGAGGCCCCGCCGCTCGAGTTCCGCGCAGACCCGGTGCACGGGCCCCGGCTGCTTGTCCCCCAGGCCGTAGATGAATTCCCGCGCCTCGGTGTAGAAATAGGAGGGATCCCTGCGGAACTCGTCGACGGCGAAGATCCGGTCGGGATCGACCCGGGAGTAGATGCCGCCCGGGCTGCGGAAATCCGGTATGCCGCACAGGGTCGAGACGCCGGCTCCCGTGAAGACCGCCACCCGTTCGGCTGTGCTGATCAGCTCCTGCAACCGATCCACGGACGCCTCCGGAGGGTTCGTTCTCCGCCCTCGATGAGGACGGCCCGCAAGCTCGCCCCACCGGGGAGCCGGAACCAGGGAGGGCGGTTGACCCTCCGTCCCCCCCGGCCTAGAATGGCCCAAGGATCGGGGGTTTGTCATGAAAAAGCAAAGTCGGCGCCCGGCCGGCAGAACCATGATCCCGTTCGGGGCGGTTCTGGCGGTCCTGGCCCTTCATCTTCCGTCTGCGGCCCTCGCGGTCGGCGACGGGTTCGACGAGAGCTTCATTTCGACGCTTTACCGGGACACGGTCTGGACCACCGCCACCTGGGACACGATCACCGGCGAGGTCCGGCTCCCTCCCCTGGGCCTGGCCCCCCGCGGAGTGTACAACACCCCCGGCAACGCCTTCGCCGGGGCGATCGTCGCCGGCCACCTGCTGGTCGCCGACGGCAGCGCGGGGCTTCTGAGCTTCGCCATCGCCGACCCGGACGCTCCCCTGCTGGTCGACACCGGGACGACGGCCGACCAGGCCCGGGACATCGACCTGGCCGGAGACCACGCCTACCTGGCCATCGGGGCAGGGGGTCTGCAGATCTTCTCCGTCGGCGATCCGGCGAACCTCGTGGCCGCAGGAGTGGCCGACGTTCCGGGGTTCGCCTCGGGCGTGGCCGTCGCGGGAAACTGGGCCTACATCGCCCAGTCCAACCTCGGGGTCGCCGTGGTCGGGGTCTCGGACCCCCAGAACCCCGTCCACGTGAAGGATGTCTCCACCCTGGACTGGGCCCGGGGCATCGCCGTCACGGGCCAGTACCTCGCGGTGGCCGACGGAATTGCCGGCCTGACCATCCTGGACGCCTCCGTGCCAGACGATCCGGTCTTCGCCGCCGGTCTCGACACCGACGGAACCGTTCTGGACGTGACCGTCGCGGGGAACGTCGCCTACCTGGCCGCCGGGGCGGCCGGCCTGATCACCGTGGACCTGACCGATCCCACCTCCCCCGGTCTGCTGGACGCCCTGCCCCTGGTGGGGACCTGCCGCCACGCCACGGTGCGGGGAGACACGGTGTTCGTGGCCTCGGGCTCGGGCGGACTCTACCTGGTCGACGGCTCCGACCCCGCCGACCTCGCGATCCTGGCCCGCTCCGACACCGCCGGCGAGGCCTATCACATCTCCCAGGCCGGAGGGCCGGTCTGGCTCTGTGACGGCGTGGAAGGCATCAAGGGCTTCACCGCCGATCCCCTGGGCCTCGACCCGCTGAACAACCAGGCCCGCTCCCTGAACATCAACTCGGGCAGCGACCCCGTGGCCCGGGCGAGCCTCACCGCCGACTTCAGCGACTCGGTCGCCTTCCAGCTCTCGGTGGACGGCGGCGTGACCTGGACCCCCACCCCGCCGGACGGATCCTGGATCGAATTCGCCGCTCCCGGTGCTGACTTCCGCTGGCGGGCCACCCTGCACCAGACCGGCCCTTATCCCGGCCCCATCCTGCGCCAGGTTTCCCTCGTTTACGAGTGGCTGCTCGATTCCGCCGAGATCCTCGGCGTCGGCGACATCCCCGGCGACGAGGGCCTCCAGGTGCGGGTCACCTGGGCCGCCAGCCGCCACGACACCGTCGGCGCCACCGACCAGGTCACCGAGTATTCCCTCTATCGCCGCTTTCCTCCCGGGAAGGCCTATCCCCCCGGCAGCTGGGACTATCTGGCCACCATCCCCGCCGACGGGGAGCGGGAGTATTCCCTGGTCGCCCCCACCCTCGCGGACTCCAGCGCCTCCGGCACGGCCTGGACCGCCTTCTTCGTCCGGGCGCGGACCGGCAACGCCGCGGTCTTCTTCGATTCACCCGTGGACAGCGGCTACTCCGTCAACAACCTCCGGCCGGCCCCCCCGACGGGATTCTGGGTGGCGCCGGCAGCCGGGAGCGGCCACGACCTCGGCTGGCATCCGTCCCCCCTGGCGAACTTCTCCCATTTCGCCCTGTACCGGGCTGCGGATCCCGCCACCCCTCCCCAGCCGGGCACCCTGCTGGCGGTCAGTCTGCAGACCTCCTACAGCGATCCCGCACCGGGCACCTGGTACTACAAGCTCACGGTGGTGGACACCGAGGGCAGGGAAAGCGATCCGGTGTCCGCGGGTGATCCCTCGGCCGCCCCCCCGGCCCCCTTCGACCTGGCCCTGGCCGGCCACCCCAACCCCTTCAACTCCCTGGTGACGTTGACCTTCGCGGTCCCCTACGAGGGCGCCGAGATCCTGGTGGACGTCTTCGACCCCCGGGGCCGGGCGGTGAGGACCCTCAGGACGGGCCCGGCCCCCGCCGGAGCAGGCACCGTGATCTGGGACGCCCGGGACGCCGGAGGGAGGCCGGTTCCCTCGGGCCTTTACCTCTGCCGGATCCGTTGCGACGGCCGGGAGCAGGTCAGAGGCCTGAGCCTGGTTCGTTGATCCCCCACTAAGGGACTTCATTATGTCCTCAATGTCTCCGGTCTTCGGCCGATATCATGCCTGAAGACGACCGGGACAAGGTCTCGTTTTTGATCCTGCACCAGAACACCCGGGGAGCAGGGCATGAGCCCAGAGGACCTCACCACCGCCGGACCGGCGACCGACGATCCCGATGTCGAGGACGCCGCCTGGTACGGCGACCCCGCCGGACCGGTCACCTTCGCGGTGCGGATCACCGACGACAAGGTGACCGTCGTCCTGGATTGCCCCGATCCGCTGGCGGACCTGGGCAGGACCACGGACCGCATCCTCGAGGAGTTCCAGGCCCTCTCCCTGCCCGAGTATCCCGACCGTGAATTCCTGACCTCCATGCTCCAGCAAGCCTGCACCCCGGGCGAGGACGTGCGCGACCTGCCCCTGATCATGGGGGAAGCGCCCATCCCTCCCCACGACGGGGCCCTGATCTGGTCGCGCGACTACTTCGTCGAGGGCTGGGCCGTGGACGAGGGTTCCGGCGCCATGGATTTCTGGGAGAAGCTGGACAATCGTTCGGTGAGCAAGGATGAACTGCTGGTCTTCGTGCGGGACCCCCTCGAGGGCGAACCCGGCCTGAGCGTCTTCAACAACAAGATCCCCGTCGAGAAACCCCTGCGGGCCCGCATCCGTCCGGGCAAGGGCGTGCGCGAGGAACCCGTCGACGGCGGCCTCCACATCCACGCCGCCATGGACGGACGCATCCGCTTCACCGACGGGATCCTTTCGGTGGACGAGGTCTACATCATCAAGGGCAACGTGAGCCTGGAGACCGGCAACCTGCGGCATACCGGCACCATCCAGATCGAGGGCGA
>JAHJTW010000064.1 GCA_018829565.1 bacterium
GCAGCCTGTATTCCATCTACAGCATCGCGGCGGTGATCGTCCTGCTGATCGGCGGGGTCGTGATCGACCGGTACGGGACGGTCAAGTCGACCATCTTCTTCGGGGCCCTGTGCACGATCGCCGCCCTGCTGAACGCCTTCACCGAGAGCTTCACGGTCATGATGGTCGCCCGGTTCATCCTGGGGCTGGGCGCCGAACCCCTGATCGTGGCGATCACCACGGCCCTGGCCAAGTGGTTCAAGGGGCGGGAGCTGAGCTTCGCGTTCGGCATCAACCTGACCATCGCCCGGCTGGGATCGGTCGCCGCCGACTGGTCGCCCACCTGGGCCAGGTTCGCCTACGACAGCTGGCAGGGTCCCCTGCTGGTCTCCGCGGTCATCGGCGTGCTCTGCGTCATCTCCCCCCTGGGCTACGGGGCGATGGAGGCGAACGCCAGCCGCAGGTACGGGCTGGGCAGGGCGGGGTCCTCCGACAGGCTCACCTGGGGGGACCTGTTCCGCTTCGACCGGTCGTTCTGGTTCGTGGTGGCCCTCTGCGTCACCTTCTACTCGGCCATCTTCCCGTTCCGCAGCTTCGCCATCAAGTTCTTCATCGAGGCCTGGGGGATGACCCGCGAGGCCGCGGGGCAGGCCAACAGCGTGCTGCCCCTGTCGGCGATGATCGTCACCCCGCTTTTCGGCCTGCTCGTGGACAAGGTCGGCCGCCGCACCCACCTGATGTTCCTGGGCGCCTTCCTGCTGATGCCGGTCTACCTGCTGCTGGCCTACCGGCTGTTGCCCTTCGGGGTGCCCATCGCCCTGATGGGGGTGGCCTTCTCCCTCATCCCGGCGGTGATGTGGCCGGCCGTGGCCTACATCGTGGAGGAGAAGCGGCTGGGAACCGCCTACGCGGTGATGACGCTGGTCCAGCAGGTGGGCGTGGCCGGAATGAACTGGCTGATCGGCAAGACCAACGACATGTCCGGCGCCGGCCTGGACAATCCGGGCGGCTACGCTCCGGGGATGTGGATCTTCAGCATCCTCGGATTCCTGGCCCTCTTCTTCGCCTTCATGCTGATGCGGGCGGAAAAGGGTCCGGGGGGGCACGGGCTCGACACGATCAAGGCCTGACGGGGACCTGTCCGGCCCTCGGAAAGGGGCGGCCGGATCTGCGAGAAATCACTGGCCCCGGGCGGACCCGTGCGGTATTCTGCCCCGGGCCAGGGAGACCCCACCAGCTCCCTGGTCCGTTTTCACGCGGCGCTGCCATCTCCCATACCGGAGGCGATCCATGCAGAAAGGACACCCCAAGGGGTTAAAGGCCCTCTTCTTCACCGAGATGTGGGAAAGGCTCGGCTTCTACCTGATGCTGGGTATTCTCCTGCTCTACATCACGGACACCGAACGAGGCGGCCTGGGCTTCTCGACGAAGCTCGCGGCCGAGATCTACGGCACCTACATGGCTTTCGTGTACTTCACCCCGTTCGTCGGGGGCATGATCGCCGACAGGTTCCTCGGCTTCCGCCGCTCGGTCTTCCTCGGCGGCCTGCTGATGGCCGCGGGCTACTTCTCCCTGGGCATCCGCAGTCTACCCACCTTCTATGCGGGCCTGGCCCTGCTCTGCATCGGCAACGGCTTCTTCAAGCCGAACATCTCGGCCATGGTGGGCAACCTCTACGCCCCCGACGATCCGCGCCGGGATGCTGGGTTCAACATCTTCTACATGGGCATCAACATCGGCGCCTCGCTGTCGGCCCTGCTGTCGGCGCCTCTGCGCAACCTCTGGTCCTTCAACCTGGCGTTCACCGCGGCGGGGGTGGGACTGCTCATCGGGGTGGTGATCCTGACCATCAACTGGAGGCGCCTGGAGAAGGCCGATCGCCCCTCGGAGCGCAGCGCGGAGGACATATCCTTCAAGCAGGTGGTCATGACCATCCTGGTGCCCGCGTTCGCCTTCGGCGTCATCGGCTACTTCGTGGGGCAGCAGATCGGCTTCGTGACCAGCACCATCGGGCCCATCACCTTCGGCTTCATCGTCGGCATGGTCCCCGTCATGTTCTACTTCTGGCTGCTGGTGCGGAGGGCCAATGCCGAGGAGAAACCGGGTCTGGCCGCCCTCATCCCGGTCTTCGTGGCCGGCGGGGCCTTCTTCATGGTCCTGCACCTGTCCGGCGGTCTGATGACGGTCTTCGCCGAGCGGAACACCGACCGCCAGGCCGAATGGATTCCCGCCTGGGCGGACTTCTACGCCCAGAAGGCCATGCCCAGCTACTACACCAATGCGGGCGAGGACCTGCCCCGGCCCGACGAGCGCGTCCTGATCGACGTGGACGGACAGGGCGAGGCCATGTTCGGGGCCCGGATCCTCAGCAGCGACCTGGTCGCCCGGCTCGATGATCAGCCGGACCTGAGTGTGCTCGACACCGACGAGGCGGAGATCTCCGAGGACCGCCAGTTCCTGGTCTGCCAGGTCTACGACCGCGACGACGTGGTCGTCAGCACGGAGACCGACGCCCACGGCCTGGCCACCACCACGGTCAAGGTGGCCGAAGGGGCTGAACTCAGGGACGAGGTGCTGGTGGTGCGCAACATCGGGGGCCAGGAGGTTCCGGTGCTGCTGGTGACGCCCGAGACCCGCCGCGCCGTCTTCGCCAACCGCGACCCTGCGGTGGCGACGCTCGCTCCAGGCAGCTACGTGCGCCTGGTCAACGCCGAGATGCTCACCGGTCTTTTGAATCCCGTCTTCGTGGTGGTGATGACTCCGGTGGTGGTCTTCTTCTTCGGGTGGATGGCCACCCGCAAGCGCGCGATCACCACGGCCCGCAAGATCTTCCTGGGGATGATCATCACCACGGTGGCCCTGCTGATCATGGCCTTCGGCGCCTACCTGGGCGACGACGGGGCGGCCAAGACCGCGATGATCTGGATGATCATCTACTACCTGGTGATCACAGTCGGCGAACTCTGCCTGTCGCCCATGGGCCTGTCCCTGGTGACCAAGCTGTCGCCCAAGCGTCTGGTCGGTCTGATGATGGGCGGCTGGTTCCTGTCCACCGCCATCGGGAACAAGCTCTCCGGCTTCATCAGCGGCCTCGAACCGGGAACGACCATGTTCGTGGTCCTGGCGGTTGCGATCCTGGGCGTTGCGATGTTCATTTTCGCCATGCTGCCGCGCCTGGACGCGGCCATCAAGAAGTACGGGGCCTGAGGTCCCTTTCGTCGATCCGGGCCCGCACCTCCGCGGTGCGGGCCCTTGCCATAGCCCGGAACGGTCCGGGGCGACGAGGTGTCCCTTGAAGCGTGTGTTCTTCCTCTGGTTCGCGGCCTTCATCCTCACGGCCGCCTTCCTGGTCTGGCAGAAGATGTCCGGGCCGACCTATCCCGTGCGGGCCACCCTGGGGGTCGACGGGATCGAGATCCCCATCGAGCTGCTGAGATCCGGCAGCATCAACGAGGATCTTCCGGTCGCCATTCCGGTGGCCGCTCTCACCGCGGCCGGCAAGGAGGTCGCCGGCGAGGTGACCTGGCGCCGCTATCCCACGCAGGACGAGTGGCGGACCACGCCCCTGGTCCTCGAGGACGGCATCCTCAAGGGGGCCCTGCCCCGGCAGCCCATGGCCGGCAAGCTCGAATACCGGGTGGATATCCGGTCGGGGAGCTTTCACGGTGTGGTGCCCGGGAACGGCGAGCACGCCGTCGCCCGGTTCAAGGGCGACGTGCCCGGCCTGGTCCTGGTCTTCCACGTCACCTTCCTGGTCCTCGGATTCCTGTTCTCGACGGGGGCGGGTCTGGAGGGGCTGACCGGGGGGCCCGCATTGAAGACGCTCTCCCGGCTCTGTTTCTTCTGCCTGCTGGTGGGGGGGCTGATCCTGGGCCCCATCGTCCAGAAGTACGCCTTCGACGCCTTCTGGACGGGCTGGCCGCTGGGCGAGGACTGGACCGACAACAAGCTCGCGGTCGGGGTGGCGTTCTGGCTGCTCGCCGTCTGGCGCACCCGAAAGGCCGCCCCCGGGCGTCCTCGCGGGAAGTGGTTCGCTGTGCTGGCCATGCTGGCCATCTTCGTGATCTTCGCCATTCCCCACAGCATCCACGGTTCGACCTACGATTACGCCACCGGGGAGCACATCCAGAGGATGTGATCCGGCCGGCGGGGTCAATCCTCCGGGACGCAGATGCCGCCCCGGGCGGCCACGATGAGGGTCTTGACCATGACCAGCAGGATGGTCAATGTGGTGAGGACCGTCATGACCAGCGCGGCGGTCCTGAAGACCGGCAGCTGGGATTCCTTGAACATCAGGAAGAGGCTGATGGTGAAGGCGCACATGGGGAAGGTGTAGCCCCACCAGGAGACGAAGTAGGGGATGCGCCGGAACTGGCCGATCATCGTCAGGAGCATCAGCGCGTTGAAGACGCCGAAGTAGAACAGGATCCTGGCGAAGGGGTCGAGGACCCCGGTCAGCTTCACGTACGAGATGAATCCCACCGCCGGCGGCGCGATGAGAATGAACAGGGTCGGCACCAGCTTCTGCGGCAGGGGGTCGTGGAAGAAGATGCGGTTGACGAACACGGCCAGCAGCACGATCCAGTAGATGATGCCGATGGCGAAGAAGAACCAGGACACCTCGGGATCGGCGAAGGCCACCCCGGCGATGGGCACGAGCAGCGGGCCCACCACGGGGATGAACCAGGCCGGATTGAAGGACTGGATCTTGTAGTGCTTGTGGAACCAGCCGTGGAGGATGACGAGCAGCAGGAACAGGTGGAGGGGGGCCCCGATCCACCACAGGACGCGCGCCGGGGCGACCTGCCCGATCTCCAGGTAGCCGATGGCGAGCAGGAGCAGGCAGATGCTGATGGCCGCGAAGAAGTTGATCCGGATGGGATGCAGGAACTCGGCCTTCACCTCGGCCGGATACCGCACCAGCTTGGCGAGGTAGACCGCAGCGACGAAGGCGAACCAGACGGTCACCCCGTACAGGAGCCACCGGCCGATCGGCTGCTCGACGTGGGAGAAGTGCTGGAACTTGAGAAAGACGATCGCCAGGCCGGCCAGGCCCATGACCGTGGGCAGCAACGTGATGGGGAAGTACCTCAGGCGGGAGCCCGAAGGTTCGCTGTTCATGGGAGTCCTCCCGGGATGAGCCTGGATGGGTTCAAAGTCAATTGACTTCAAATATAGCCGGCGCTCACGTGGGGTCCAGCAGTTTTGAAACCCGTTTTCAGTCCTGGAGGAAACATGACGACGCCCCCCGGTCACCTCGTGCTCAACCTGATCAGCGACCGCGAACCCAACATCGCCAAGGCCCTGCGCTTCGGGAAAAGGTTCCTGGCCGGGGGCTGGGACGTCACGCTGTCGATCAACGTCGACGGGGTGGTCCTGCTGGATCCGGGCGCCCGCTTGGGCCCCTGTCCGGTGACGGGGAAGCCCCTGCGGGCCATCCTCGATGAGTTCATGGAGGAGGGAGGCCGGGTGCTGGTCGGTCCCGAATGTCTCAAGCTCGCCGGCCTGGGTCCGGATTGCCTGGCCGGTTCCATGGTTCCGGCGGATCCGGCCCTCTGGCAGGAGCTCTTGACCCGGCCCGGCACCGTGGTCTTCACCTATTGACGGGGTATGCTCCGGCCTCCGGCCAGCCGACGGTCCCGTCCGCATTGGCCTCCAGGAGATCCGCCTCGAGATCCCGGTAGTATTCCCGGAGAGCCTGGGCCGACGGGTCCTCGCCGGTGGCCTCCCTCAGGACCCTTTGCCAGCCCGCTCCCCGCCCCTGACGCATGATGGCCAGCAGGAAGTCCCCTGCCGCCCGGTTGCCGTGGTAATCCGCAGCGTGGACGTCCTGCTGCAGGATGGCGCCGCAGACGTAACGGTGCAGCTGGTGGCCGGCGATGATTCCCAGGGCGCGGGCCAGGACCGTGTCGGGGTCGCCGAGGGCCGTCAGGAGGGCTTCCGGCGGCGATGGCGCCGGGGGCCCGTCGGGGCCGAGCCCGGCCCGGGCCAGCAGGTCCCACCAGAGATCCACCGGATCAGTCCCGGCGTCGCCGGCCCCGCCCAGTTCCAGCAGCCAGGGTCCCCTCACCGCCAGGTCGAGGTAAAGTCCGAAGACCTCCTCGCCGGCGCCGTCCCTGAGAATGCGGTCCCTATCCGGGACGCCCTCTCCGGCGTCGGCGCCCATCCGCCGGTCCAGATATCCGGAAGAGCGGGAAGCCAGGTCCAGGGCGACCGCAACGGCCGTCGTCATGACCCCGGCCGGATCATCGGCCAGGACGGGGGGCAATCCCGCCTCCGTGCAGGCGGCCACGGCGTGAAGGCGCGCGGTGGCCGCGTGGGTCTTGCGGTAAAGGGCGAGATCCTCGATCCCGCGGGACAGCGTCAACCTCATGTCGTCCGGGGGCGCCACGGGCCAGGCCCGGGCCCCGGAGAAAGGCCACCCCGCCGGAACGGTGGCCACCCCGGACCGGGTGAATTCCGCGGAGAGGGGGGGCATGCCCAGGGAGACGCACAGCTCCTCGGCGTGGGCGGCCATGTCCGCGGGCGTCAGGCGCTCCAGCTCCCGCGTGACGATGCGCCGACCGAGCAGGTTCGCGGGGTGCTCGAGGTTCCATTCGAGCCAGGTCACCGGCAAGAGGTCGGGAACCTTGGCCTTGAAGGTCCGGGCGAGATTCCTGCGCAAGGCGGCGTGGAACTGCACGTAAAGGGGCGCCAGAGAATCACGCAGGTCGGCGAGC
>JAHJTW010000065.1 GCA_018829565.1 bacterium
GGGGCCGACGCGCCCCCGCAGGTGCCGGGGCCGGCGCGCCAGGCAGCGGACCGTTTCCCCGGCCGCTACCAGCCGGTGCAGCAGGCGTCCACCCACGTAGCCCGAGGCTCCGGTCAGCAGGATCAGGCGGTCACTCATGGCCCTCCTTCCCCACCAGTTCGATGCGGCGGACGCGGAGGTCGGCCGGAAACTCCCCGCCGCCGGCCACCAGGCCCAGCCGCAACAGGCGCCGGGTGTCGAGGGGGTTTTCCAATCGGTAGGCCCGGAATTCGGCGAAGGGGATGATCACCGTCCGCCAGCCCGCGCCTGCGGGGATCTCCGCCTTGTAGTGGTGCCAGGGCAGGATGCAGTCCGGCGTGCGCAGGTGCAGGGCGTATCCGGTCCCGAGATCGGCGGTCTTCACCTCGAGGCGGATCCCGGAAAAGGCGCGGGCGTCCAGGGGGGCGTCGCCTTCACCGAGGTCCAGCGCGGTCTGGATGAATCCCCCGTTGTTGGCCAGGGTGACCCGCCCGTGCAGGCGCAGATGCCTGCGGCCGTCCTCGGTCCCGGTTTCGGCCCGGGCCTCGGAAAGGCCTCCCATGACCCTGTCCGAAAAGACGGTCCAGCAGGCTCCTGCGGGGGAGCAACCGTCGCTGCGGGAAATATCGTCGATCAGCATGGGCGTGGACTCCAGGGCGGGGCCGCCTGCGGTCAGGATGGTGACAAGGGCCAGGAGAATGATGGATGAGTTCGCCATGGGGGAGAAGATACACCGGAACGCATCGGGTGGCCGGGCGAATCGTGGGCATCTTGTGTTATCATGTTCCAACGGTTGGCAAATGCGCGCAAATGATCAAATAAGGAGCAAGGACATGAAGCGATGGGGGATGATCCTGGTCTGCACGGCCCTCGCCGTCCTGCCGATGAAGGCCGGCGCCGACACCGTCCCGGTGGCGCCCGAGGTTCTCGAGGCCGCGGCGCAGCTGAACTTCCGGTTGCCCACGATGGTTCCGGCCGATCTCGTGGATCAGGCCAAGGCCGCCAGGCCGGCTCCGGCCGCGCCCGCCGAGATGGCGCCCTGGCCCACCCAGGACTGGGCGGAGTCCTTGCCCGAAGAACAGGGGATGGACACGCCCCTGCTCACGGACGCCTTCCGTTACGCCTTCCGCAACGGAGCCAAGGGGGTGGTCGTCATCCGCAACGGTTACCTGGTGGCCGAGCACTATGGCCCGTCATGGGGACCCACCACGCGGGAACAGGCCTACTCGGTGTCCAAGAGCTTCACCAGCGCCCTGATCGGCATGCTCATCGACGACGGCGTGATCACGGGGACCGACCAGCCGGTCGCCGACCTGGTGCCCGAGTGGCAGGATCCCCAGCACGGGGCCGTGACCATCGGTCACCTCCTGAGCATGGACTCGGGCCTGGAATACAACATCCTGACCGATCCGGGCCTGGTGATCAGCCGCGACCAGAACGCCTACGCCCTGGGCCTGCCCATGCAGCATACGCCCGGCACGGTGTGGGTCTACCACAACGCCGCCTGCCAGGTGCCCAGCGAGGTCATCCTCGACGCCACCGGCCGCCAGGCCGTGGTCTTCGCCGCGGAGCGCCTGGGCCGGGAGATCGGCATGTGGAACACGCGCTGGGAGAGCGACCGCGCCGGCAACACCCTGACCTACATGGGGGTGATCTCCTCGGCCCGGGAACTGGCCAAGTTCGGTTACCTGTTCCTGCGCCAGGGCGAGTGGGACGGCCGGCAATTGATTTCAGCTGGCTACGTGGCAGCCGCCACCAGCCCGTCCCAGCCCATGAATCCCTTCTACGGCTATCTGTGGTGGCTGAACACCGGGGGGCTGGCCATGCCCGACGTTCCCGCGGATGCTTATGCCGCCCTCGGTTTGAACGAGAAGAAGATCTACGTCGTCCCCAGCCTGGACCTGGTGGCCGTCCGGCTGGGCGACGCCAGCAGCAGCTGGGACGACAACGCCTTCCTGGGCCGGGTCTGCGCTGCGGTGACCGGCAAGCAGGGCGAGCCGGCCGGGGCCGCCGTGGTGGCCGAGGAGATCCCAGGGTCCCCGATCCTGCTGGGCAACCATCCCAACCCCTTCAATCCCCGGACGGAGATCGGTTTCGCGCTTCCGGCGTCCGGTCCGGTCCGGCTGGACGTGTTCGACGCGGCCGGCCGTCAGGTGCGGACCCTCCTGGCCGGCGACACCCTTGCCGAGGGGACGCATCGGGTGGCCTGGGACGGCCGGGACACGGCCGGACGGGCCTCGGCCGCGGGGGTCTACTTCTACAGGCTGGAGACGGGCTCCGGTGCGGCCACGGGCAAGATGGTCCTGGTCGAATAGGGCGCGCGGGTCCCCCGGGGGGCTCATCCTGTCGAAATCAGGCTCCAATGGGTCGATTGGGGCCTGATTTCATTCCGTCCTCAGTTTCACCCTCGCGATCCGGGTCTCTGGATTCGCGGCCCTCCAGGGGCGGGCCGCGGAACTCTGCGAGGCCCGCCCAGGTTCAAGAGCGATTAGGGGCACTTCACCGGAACAGCGACTTCAATCCGCCCCAACTCCTGGTCTCGTTGGCCAGCGGCTCATCGCAGCAGGCCGCGAAGGCCCGCACCACGCTGTTGCCCTGCCAGCCGTGTTCGGTGACCAGATCCTCCCAGCCCGAGCCCTGATCGACGTAGCTGATGCCTGGATCGGGCGTGTCGTCGCGTACCGCGTCGGGCGCCGGGGAGAAGCTCCCGGCCAGGTGGAAGGTGACGAAGTAGGCATCCCCGACCGAGACGCAGGGGCAGGCCCCCTCCAGATCGACGTAGATTTCGTAGAGACCGATGGCGGGAATGGTGTGAGTGGCCAGGGGCGAGGTGCAGAAGGGGGCGCCGGGTCGGTAGACTCCCGCCTCGACGTCCCAGACCGCTTCACATAGTTCCACACGGGAGTCGAAGTGGTTCTGGAGATGCGCCTCCCCAAACTGCATCATCAGGGAGATCCGCTCGATACGAACCCCCACGGGACAGACGCAGCCCTCGTCCCGGGGGAGCACGAGATAGGCGAAGGCCTCGCCACCGTTGATCCAGTTGCCCACGGATGCGGACGGATGGACGAGGTTGCCGAGGGGGCAGGTGCTGGGCGCCAGGGCCGAGGCCAGCAGGATAACGGCGGCGAGGTTCATGGTTTCCCCCCATCAGGATCGGGCATGATGACCAGATACAGGACAAATTTTGTTTGTGTTAATATAGCACAATTGGCGAACGGCGATTCCTGAATCCGGGAGCTCTGCCTTGCGATGAGAAGAAACCCAGGGGTCAGCTCCGCCCCATTGAAAAGGATGGAGGAGGGATGGTGAGGACCGGGCGCTTGGCTGTGGGTTGTTATGCAGACCGGCATAAGGCCGCTTGCGGTGCTTGCGGGGTGCTGGGGTTTTGCATCGTTATGACGATCTCGATAGCCCTGCCGGCCCGCGAGGCCCCACCCACCACCTGCCCGGCCAAGAGCGGCGCCAACTGGCTGCGGCACTACACCACCGCGTGCGATTCCCTGCGGGCCGACGCCCGCGAATGCCGCCTCTGCCACACGACCATCGAGCAGCTGAATCCTTACGGTCTGGACCTGGCCGAGGTGGGCAACCTCCCCTGGCTCATCGAGGACCTGGATTCCGATGGCGACGGCCGCTCCAACGGTCTGGAAATCTCCGAGTGCACCCGGCCGGGAGTCTTCGATCCGGTCCTGAGCGGGCAAGCCGAGGGATGGGGGGATCTCAAGGTCCGCTGGCGGTGACTTCCACCCCGGGCGCCCCCCGGGGGACCTACTTCCTCGAAAACGGGCTCCAATCACCACTTTGGAGGCGGTTTTTTCCTCGGAGCCATTCCGCCGCCTTGTGTCCCCCGCCATCCCGTGCTAGGGTCGAGATGGAATCCCGGTCCTCGGTCCAGCCAACCCTGACCCGGGCGCGACACCTCGCTCCATCACGTCGAACAGGATCACTGTCTTGTGTAAATCGACCCCAACGGGAAACGGACAATTGTACAGGGCCAATAGGAAGTTCTTGGAAATGCATTGTTCGAAGGATAAATCGGCCGTGAGGGGCAATTGGTTCAATTCTCTTTTTGTTGCCGCCTTTGTGGTTGTTCCGCAATTATCCTTCTCTTATGAGATTCCCTGGTATCAATCTCAAACGCGCCCGGAATGCATCGTTATAGGGAAACTGACTAACATTTCTCGAGACGCCTTTTGTTGGCAACGAGAAATCCCCATGGGCGGTCCCGCGACGAATTATCTGTACGATACCGGGTACATTGAGATTGAGAAGATTTTGTATGGAAAGCCTGAAGGGCTTATACCCGTATTTTGGATGGGGCGATGCCGTTCCGATCCCCCGGTCAATGGAGTGAGTGTAAGTTGCACGTTAGAAATGGATTTAAATGTTGGAGACGAGTATATCTGGGTTGTTTGGGCCCTCGACCCTCGCTTCCAGGATGGGAGAGAGAATTTCCACTCCATTAGTACGATATGGCTTTCCCGTCTTGAAGAAACCGTCGAGCAAATTGAATCACTTGAGGATTGAAGGGGGCAACCTTCGAACGGGCAGTATAAGCAGACGGCTACGGTCTTGTCACGGCCCTGGCATGCGCCAGGTCCGCACCAAGCCCGGCCGCTGCTTAACACCAACGTTAGGTTTATGAATTAAGGGGACAACATGCGAAATTATATTTTTATGATATCATTGGCGCTTATTCTTCAATATCCCGCTGTTTGTGGCGGCTCTGATATTATTCCAGTGGATAGAATTCAAGTAATCCAGGATCAAATTGATGGGTCCGAGGTTGGCGATACCGTTTTTGTAAGCCCTGGCCATTATTCTGGTCTCCGGGAGTACCGGAACCGATTTGGCTTAACTGTTTGGGTCGCAATTGTAATGAGGTCTGGAGTATCAGTTGTGGGAGTGACGGGGAAACCCGAGGATGTTGTAATTGACTGTGGGGGAGAAGGATATGGAATTCTGTTTGAGAGCGTTGATGGATCAACCCGGCTGAGTGGCATATCAGTACAGAATGCCAGCTGGGCCGTTTCTGGTGAAAGCTCTTCTCCAAAAATCATGAATTGTTTTTTTGAAAATAACGGGGACACAATTAGAACTCCGAATTGTGCAGGCACCGGGATGTATTTTGATAGATCTTCCTTGGTTGTTACCGATTGTGTTTTTCGCGGGAATATTGCTGGCTCTGGTGCGGGGGCATGTTTTTCCATGGGCTCAATTGTCCTTTTGGAGCGCTGCCATTTCATCGGAAATTTGGCTAGAAGGCATGGTGGAGGGATTGTTGTTGGCTATGAATCCCAACTGACTCTTGAGGGTTGCATTATTGAATCAAATTCAGCAAAACTGAATGGAGGCGGAATTTACTGCTCGGGGCAATCCCTAAAAGTTACAGGGGGCAGCATTGTCGGAAATTCGGCTGGCCAGCAAGGAGGCGGATGCGACTTAGTTTTTCTAAATAAACCAGCTGAATTTTCTCAAGTCACGATCTTAGAGAATTGTGGGCAGTTGGGTTCGCAAGGGATCGATATTCCAATTCGGGAAATCAAATTGGTTTGTTGTGAAACAGATACAACGGGCTGGGAGGGATGGTTTGCGTTTGAATCTGAGGGGTGCAGCAATGGTAATTGAAGGTCAAGGGATTCGAATAATGGGATAGCCTAACCGAAGTTGGCACCTGTCAAACGCACCTGTCACGCCTTGTGCTTTCGCACAAGCCGCACCAGCCACGCTTGCAGGTGAAACAAGCCGTTAGATCGACAAGGAGTAGATCGTGCACACCGACCGTCCAATGCCGAAACACTTAGAGGCTAACCCAGCGCTTGTTGCTGGAATCGGCCTATTATTGCTCGCGGGTGGTGTCGCTGCTGGAGTGTTTGTGTTGGTCGTAGTTCGACAAGCGTTCTATGAACCTCACGAGATTCCGCTATTTCAGACAGTGTTCGGCATCGGTGACCTCTCAACGGCTTTTTCCATAACCGACGATGGTGGCGAATCGGTTTTCCAATTGTCGCATGTTGCAGTGACTCTAATCATAGCCGCTGTGATGGCAGGTGTCTTGGGTTCTATCATTGGTGCAGCAATCACTGAAGGGGGGCGGCTACTCCGGGCTGCATACGGACTCTATTCATTCGACGGTTCGAACCAGAAGAAGTCTAATTAAGTATAGGAGCGGCAATCTAACTCAGAAGTTTGCAGCTGACAAAGCCGCCTGGCACACCGTTGGCGGTGCCAGCGGTCCGCCAGCCAGCTTTGCAGCTGAATCAAACGTTGGTACACGAAGAAGGGTCTGGAATTGAAGTCGTTCTTGGTAGTTCTCTGCGCGATCTATACGGCTCTAGCGGCGAGCGCGGGGGTGAGTAGTTCAGGCGAGCAGTTCGCAGAGCATATCGAGATACTCAATCGGCGAATCGAGTCCGCAATTGCGGAAGGTCGGGAGTGGCCGAAGTTTCCCGGCGGTTTGGCGAACATTCTGTTTGGCCACAACAGCTATGTCGGTCATAGCAGAATCTTCTTCCCCGCTGAGAGTGAGAACGGCGCGAGCGACAATCAGTGGCGTGAAGCGTTGATCTCGAAGCATTCGGACGGTTCGTGGAGGGTCATCCATATCCGGCCATGCGAGAAATCTGAGTTCAGCGAGTTGGTCGACCGGTGCGAATTTCTTCGGCAGTCCTCGATAACGCGCATGGGGCTCGACTACACGAAGCAGGGCCCGCTGGAGTTGCTGGAACTTCTCAAACGATCGGATAGGAACTACTGGGTGTCGCCCCTGTTGCCATTTGGCTGGGTTAAAGAAACCCACCTTCCCGCACTCATTGCCCTACTTGATTCGCGAGAGTCGTGCGCCAACGTTCAGAACATGCTATCGTCGTACATCGACACAACACGCTCTACGGTAGGCAATGAGGCAGCATATCTGATTGAGGGGTTTATAAAGGACCGGTACCCGCCGAGATTGAACTCTACGAGGCCGTTTTGTGATATCGAGGAGATCAAGAAGTGGTGGGAGGAGCGACAAGGTACCTAGCAAGAGTTTCCAGCCGACAAAGCCGTTCCCAGGCCCGCGCCCAACGCCTTTGCAGCTGAAGCCGACGTTAGACCAAGGAGATGATTTGAAACATATTATCCTAAAGATTTTGGTCACAATCGCCCTATTAGTAGCTGTGTCAACCTCCGGAATTTGCGAGGAAGGCAGCTCACCGTTTGCCCTTGGATTTGGTACTGGGCGACACTATGGGGGCCTTGGTTTTTGGGGCGGGTATTCCTTGACCAATTGGTTCGGGGGGACGGCCAGCCTTGGGTCAACTGGCTATGATAGAATTGGTTGGGAAATTGGGGTGCAGGTTTACTCATCCCCGTTTGCAAATCGGTTCCTCCTCCGAGCAACAGGGCAGTATGGGAGCGAGGGACAGCTCTTTGAAATAGAAAACGGTTCAAAAGTCCTCCGGGGACAATATGAAGGACTTGGATTTGGTGTAGGAATAGGTTGTCGGGCGGGGAGGGACCACTACTTTCTGCTGGATTGTTGGAAGGGTACATCAGGCATACCATCTGGATATTTCAGAGACTCTCGATCTCCACTCTTTTCAATTGGGCTAGTTGGAGGGTTCTATTGATTGGGGAGGGTGTGGTCTAGCAGTCGCTTGCGTCGGCCCTGCCCTTCGGGCCTTTGCGTGCGCCGGAGAGGCAAAGCGTGAGAAATAGCCGAGACAGGGCGTTTTACCCGCGGGTGTACATCGCGGCTGAATCTTGCTATCCTATCTGTAGCCCCATTGAGGGCACGGTAGGAGGTGGCTATCGTGGAAAACCTTGAGTTGGAAAAGGTCATCGAAGTCTGCAGGGCGCATGGAACCCGAAAGATTGCACTTTTCGGGTCGTTTGTGCGCGGGGAAGCAGGTCCTGACAGCGACGTCGACCTGATCGTGGAATTTGACCGGCCGACCGGTTTCCTTGCTCTTGTGCGGTTGGAGCGCGAGTTATCCGAGGTGTTGGGTCGGAAGGTCGACCTCCTGACCGAAAAAGGGATCAGTCCCCATCTACGCGGCAGAATTCTCAGTGAGCAGCAGGTGATCTATGACGTCGCGGGATGATATTGTCTATCTTCAGCACATTTTGGACGCGGCCGACGCGGTGAACGGCTACCTGCAGGGTATCGACGAGGCCAAGTTTCAGGCAACGGGGCTTCACCAGGATGGCGTTATCCGCCAAATCCAAATTATCGGAGAAGCGGCGAAATGAGTCTCGAAGGACACCCGCAGTCGGCACCCGGCTATTCCGTGGCGGGACATTGCCGGCATGCGCGACAAGCTAATCCATGACTATTTCGGCGTAGACGTCGGCATGGTTTGGGTAACAGCCAAAGAGGATTTGCCGGAATTGCGTGCGCGGATATCGGAAATTCTGGCTGATCTATAAAGCATTTCTAACCGCTTGCACCGGCCGCCCGCGGCCGTCACGCCGCTAGGTTGGGCAAGCGTCGCGCCGGCCCAGAGCCCTCGGATCCTTTGCCGCCCCCGGCGAAGACAATTGTTTCGCGAAACCTGGGTCAGCCTCCTGCCGGTTTGTTTGGATCGTGACCAACTCAAACGTACCATCAGGGCCAAAGGCTGACCCTTTTCATTCCGCCCCCCGGGGGGCCTACTTCCTCGAAAACGGGCTCCAATCACCACTTTGGAGGCGGTTTTGTCCTTGGGGACCATTCCGGCGCCTTGTGTCCCCCGCCATCCCGTGCTAGGGTCGAGTGGGAATTCCGGTCCAGCCAACCCTGACCCGAAGGCGGTCGGCCTCCCTTGGCGATCCATCCCGAAGCAGCCGGCCCGCCAGCCGGCCCGCCAGCCGGCCAACCCTCGGGCATGAGGCCCTGCGGCCTTCATTCACCGCAAACCGGGCAAGCTGCCCCCGATCCCGTCGTCCCCGTACCCGCCGCCACCCTGGGCGGATTCGGCGCCATCCTGCTGTGGAGCACCACCGTGGCGGTGGCCCGCAGCCTGACCGAGGCCCTGGGGCCGCTGACGGCCGGCGCGGCGGTCTTCTCGGTGAGCGGGCTCCTCGCCGTCGGGCTGGGCGGCCGCCGGCAGGCGACCTGGCGATCGATCCTCCGCCAGCCAATCCCCTATCTGGCTGGATGCGGTCTGCTTTTCGTGGCCTACATGGTCCTGCTGTTCCTGGCGGTCGGGGGGGCCCGCACGCGCCAGCAGACCCTCGAGATCGGTCTGCTGAACTACCTCTGGCCTGTTATGACGGTCGTCCTATCGATACCCCTGCTCGGCCGGAAATGGGGATGGCTGCTGCCGCCGGGGGTCATCGTCGCCCTCGGGGGGATGGTCCTGGTCGTGACCCAGGGCGGCCCGGTGTCCTGGTTTGGGTTTATGACGAACTTCCTAACCAACCCAGGGGCCTACGGCATGGCCCTCGCCGCTGCGTTATGCTGGGCTTTGTATTCCAATCTGACCCACCGCTTCGCCCCGGGCGCCAAGGAAGGCGCCGTCAGGCTGTTCCTCCCGGTGACCGCGCTGGTCCTGCTGGCCGCCGCCTGGAGCGTGGAAGAACCCCGTGCGTGGTCCTGGCGGGCCGCCGCCGAGGCGGCCTTCCTGGGGACGGCCACCTACCTGGCTTACGGCCTCTGGGATGCGGCCATGCGTCGGGGCAATGTTATCAAGGTCGGTATAGCATCCTATTCGACGCCCTTGATATCGACCCTGGTCAGCCTGGCCTATCTCCGCGTCACCCCTGGGCTCTCCCTGTGGTTCGGTTGCGCGGCCCTGGTGCTGGGAGCCGTCATGAGCTGGGCGGGAGTGTCCGGCGGAGGCGGGGCGAAGACCCGGCGACCCTGACGGGCGGGGAAACATCACGGCGGTCGCCTCGTATGATCCCCCATTGCCCCGCGACCATCCTCCCGCTAGGATGGCCGGACGGAGATGGTTTGCCCGGCGCATCTCGCCCGCCGGCCCGATCGTAACGTGTCCCCTTCGACGCGTGAGCGATCCGGCCCGACCGGGATCCCGGGTCAAGGGAGGGACCATCCGCCGCTCACGAGGAATACTCCCGCACGACATCCAATCGAGGACGCCATGGCTCCAGTGCTTGAAGTGCGCGCCCTGCGCAAGGTCTTCGGCGATCTGACCGCCGTCGACGGCATCTCGTTCACGGTGAACGAGGGCGAGATCTACGGTTTTCTCGGCCCCAACGGGGCGGGCAAGACCACGAGCATCAGCATGATCTGCGGCCTGCTCGATCCCACCGAGGGGGAGGTGCTTGTGCAGGGGATCGGCATCCGCGAGAATCCCCGGGAGGTCAAGCGCCGCCTGGGGGTCGTGCCGCAGGAGGTGGCGGTCTACGAGGAGCTTTCGGCCCGGCAGAACCTCGACTTCTGGGGCGGCATCTTCGGCCTGCGCGGGGGGATCCTGAAGAAGCGGGTGGCCGAGCTTCTCGAGCAGGTCGGTCTGGAGGACCGCGCGGACGAGCCCGTGAAGAACTTCTCGGGCGGGATGAAACGGCGCCTGAACCTGGCCATGGGACTGGTGCACGATCCCCAGCTGATCCTGCTGGACGAACCGACCGTGGGCATCGATCCCCAGGCGCGGCACAAGATCCTGGACATCGTCAAGGAGGTGGTGGCCCAGGGGCGCACCGTCCTCTACACGACCCACTACCTGGAGGAGGCCGAGGACCTCTGCGACCGGCTGGCGGTGATCGATCACGGCCGCATCCTGGCCGAAGGCACCGTCGACGGGTTGAAGGCCCAGCTGGGCGAGGGCAGCCTGCTGACGGTCCAGGGGCAGTTCACCGCCGCCTCCCTGACAGCCGCCGCGGCGCGGGTCGAGGGCCTGCAGCCGGTGGAGATCGCCGACGGCCGAGGCATGCTCATGGTGGGGAACGGGGGGCCGGGCGTCAGCCATTCCCTCGAGGGTCTGTTCTCCGCCGGACTCACCTTCGACGACATCAACATCAAGGAACCCAACCTCGAGGACCTGTTCCTCAAACTCACCGGCCGGGAGCTGCGGGACTGATGCGGAGCGAAACGACGCAACGAGGGGGCCCCGCATGTGGCCGCTGATCCGCAAGGACCTGATGCGGCGCTGGCGCAGCCCGGCCTCGACCCTGGTCATGGTGGCCTTCCCGCTGTTCATGAGTCTGGTGATAGGCATGGTGTTCGGCAGTGGGGGGAACGGGCAGGAGTTCCCGAGGATCCACGTCCTGGTCGAGAACCGCGACGAGGGCGGGTTCCTGGCCGACGCCCTGGTGGGCGCCCTCGGCCAGGAGCAAGGTCAGGAATATCTCGAGGTTGAGATCGTGGGCGAGGAGGGCGCGGCCCTGATGGAGGACGGCAAGGCCAGCGCCCTGGTGATCATCCCCGAGGGGTTCTCGACCGCCATCGTCGAACGCAGGCCCACGACCCTGAGCATCGTGCGCAATCCGTCCGAGGGCATCAAGCCCGAGATCATCGTCCAGGGCGGTGAACTGGTCGCCGCCTATCTCGACCAGGGGTCGCGGCTGCTGGGCGGGGAGCTGGGAAACCTCCAGGAGATGATCAAGGCCGACGAGATGCCGGCCTCGGCCAAGGTGGGTGCCCTGGCCGCGCGCGTGATGGACCGCATCCGCGACGTGGAGAGCTACCTGTTCCCGCCGCTGGTGGGCATCGGCAGCGCCAAGGAACAGGACCCCGACGCCGGAGAGGACGATCCCAGCGGGGGCGGCGTGTTCGGCTACATCCTGGTGATGACCACGGTGATGGCGCTGCTGTTCGTGGCCACCCGATCCGTGGGCGATCTCTTCGAGGAGAAGAACAGCGGGATGCTGCGCCGGCAGGCCGCCACGCCGTTGCCGGTCGTGCAGATCATCACGGCGAAGTTCCTGTTCAGCGTGGTCCTGGGACTGATGGTGATGCTCATCCTCGCAGGGACGGGCCTGGCCCTGGGCTGGATCACCGCGCCGGCCGATCCGGCCGCCGCCCTGCTGCTGGGGCTGGCCTTCAACCTGGCGGCCTGCGGGCTGGTGGCCGTGTTCATCGGGCTGGTCCGCAACGAGAAGCAGGCGGGGATCCTGTCCTGGCTCATCGTCATGGGCATGAGCGCCCTGGGCGGCAGCCTGACTCCGGTGGAACAGATGCCGGAGGCCATGCAGGGCCTGGCCCGGTTCACCCTGAACTACTGGGCGATCGACGGCTTCAACCGCCTGATGTTCGACGATGCGAACCTGCAGGCGGTGGCGGGGAACATCCTGGTCCTGCTGGTCGCCGGCGGAGTCCTGACCCTGGCGGCCAACCTCCTTCTGGTCCGGCGCTTCAGGGAGATGACCTCATGAGGCGCATTCTCCACCTTGCCCTGCACGACAGCCGCCTGTTCCTGACGGCGCGGGAGAACTTCTTCTTCATGTTCATCATGCCCGTGCTGTTCATGCTGTTCTTCAGCGTGGTGCTGCGGGGCGGCGGGCCCGCCGACGTCCGGATCTCGCTCCAGGTCGTGGACGGCGACGGCGGATTCCTCGGCGAGGCGTTCATCGCCCAGCTCGAGACCGGGAAGTTCGACGTCCAGCGCCTGACCCCGGCCCAGGCCGACACCACCGGCTACATCCGGCGTCTGGTCATTCCCGAGGGATTCGGCGCGGACGTGCTCGCGCGCCGCAAGACCGAGCTGGCCTTCACCAAGAAGTCGGATTCCAGCGTGGAGTACGACGCCGCGGCCGAGGTGCGTCTGCGCCAGGTGCAGGCCTCATTCCTGGGCGCGCTGATCCTCTGGAACCGGGCGGCGCCGGATTCGGCGGCCCTGGCGGCGGGGATCGTCCCCGAACCGGACGAACAGGAGAAGGCCGCCTTGCTGGCCCTGATCGCAGAGCCTCCCACGGTCACCGTCGAGCAGAGCTTCGCCGGGCAGGGCCGGCCCGTTCCTTCGGGCGCCGGGCAGTCCGTGCCGGGGATGCTGGCCATGTTCGTGGTGATGATCGTGGCCATCGGAGGGTCCGAGACCCTCACGCGGGAAAAGCTGTCGGGCACCCTGGCGCGCCTGGCGACCACGACCTTCAGCCGCGGTGAGATCATCGCCGGCAAGCTGCTGCACCTGGGAATGGTGGGTTTCGTCCAGGCCCTGGTCCTGATGGCGGCGGGCCAGGCCATCGGCGCGATCGGCCTGTTCGGCATCGATTTCACCTGGGGCCCCAGGTTCTGGGCGATCATCCTGCTCATCATCCCCTATTCCTTCTCGGTGGCCGGACTGACCCTCCTGCTGGGCGGATTGTTCCGCACCACGCAGCAGGCCGAGAGCCTGGCCTGGCTGGTGGGCATGGTCTTCGCCGCCATGGGCGGCTGCTGGTGGCCCGCCGAGATCATGCCCACTGCGGCGCGGATCGCAGGCGCCTTCTTCCCCACCTACTGGGCCATGGACGCCCTGCACGGCGTGGTCACCTTCGGGCGCGGGCTCGGGGCCATCGCCCTGCCCTCGGTGATCCTGGTCCTCTATGGCGTTATCTTCTCCTGGCTCGGCTCCCGCACCATGAAGGTGAAGGGCTGATCGGCCGCAGAGAACCTGCGGCGAAAGGAACACGGACCGATGAGCGAAAGACGCGGATGCTTCAAGACCGGCTGCCTGGGCTGCCTGGGTCTGCTGGCGGTGGTGATCCTGTTCGCCATGATCATGGCCGGGCTGGCCTGGAAGAGCCTGGACGACCAGGAACTGGTGGACGAGCAGTACCGGCCCGACTCGACCATGGTGGACGCAGGGGGCGGGGTGTTCCCGGAGGACTGGCGCCGCCGGCCCGGCCGCCTCATCCTGGAACTGGGCCAGGGCGAGTTCATCATCAAGCCCGCTCCCGAGGGCGAGGGTTTGAGCGCCCGGGCGCGGTTCGACTCGGAGGTCCACGCCATCGAGGAGAACTTCTCCGTCGAGCCCGATTCGTCCTGGGTCTACGGCCTCCGCTTCCACCGGCACATGCCCGGGATGCAGGCGATGTTCCGGGCGATCCTCGGCGGCGACACCGACGCCCGGGTCGAGGTCTTCATCCCCCGGGACGTTCCCATCGTGCTCCAGTTGCTCGTGGAGGAGGGCGGCGGCGAGGCCGAACTCGGCGGCCTGTGGCTGACGGACGCCGACATCCGCTACAGCAAGGGCGGATTCTCCCTGAACTTCGACGAGCCCTTGCGGGAACCCATGCGTAGCCTGAGCATAAGCGGCAACATGGGCGGTTTCGAGGCGACGGGCCTGGGGCACGCCAGCCCGTCCCGGCTGGGGATCGACTGCCGGATGGGCGGCGCGGACGTCGACCTGGACGGCCTGTGGCTGCAGGATTGCGACATCGATCTGAAGATCCGCATGGGCGGGATGGGTGTCCGGGTGCCGCGCGACGTCCACGTCATGGGCGTGGAATTGGGGGGCAGCCCGCTGGACATGCCCGACGGGGAGAGCCCGCTGCCCACGCTGCGGATGACCACGGACATGAGCATGGGCGAAATCGAGGTGATCCGCCGATGAACCGATTCACGAAACCCCTGGCCGCGGCCTTGCTGCTCGCCACGCTGGCGGGGTGCGCGGCCACCTCCGCCGGCCGCCGGAGCGCGGACCTGGACGTCCTGGTCGCCTGGATGACCGGCTCGTTCAGCAGCGGGGCGCAGGCCGAGGCCGACCCCGACAACTACTACGACATCCGCCTGGAGATGGCGCCGATCTGGCCCGGGCGGACCGACGGCGCCTGGCTGTACGTCGAGCAGGCCGCGGCTTCGAGTCTGGACCAGCCCTACCGGCAGCGCGTCTACCGTGTCCGTGAGGTCGAACCGGGCCTGTTCGCCAGCGAGGTCTACGAGCTGCCCGATCCGGACGCGGCCGTGGGGGCCTGGCGGGATCCGGCCCGGCTTGCGGGCCTGACTCCGGACGACCTGATCCCGCGGGAAGGATGCACCGTCTATTTGCGCCGGCAGAGCGACGGCTCCTTCACGGGCGGCACCCGGGACCGCGAGTGCGGAAGCAGCCTGCGCGGCGCAGCCTACGCCACCAGCGAGATCACCCTGCAGGGCAACCGGCTGGAGAGCTGGGACCGGGGTTGGGACACGGCCGGGGTGCAGGTCTGGGGTGCGGAGAAGGGGCCGTACGTTTTCGTGAAGCGGTGAGCGAGTTCCCTGAATTCCCCGCAATCGCGCCGATATTCTGCTACAATGAATGTCTTGGTGTACCCAGGGTCCCTTGCCTTGGGTAGCCGGCCCGATGGCAGGAAACAGGCTGCGGCAGGTTCGCCGCGAACCGGGAGCAAGCCATGAAATCCATGATCCTGATGGCGGCCGCCTTGATCCTCGCCGCCCTGCTCTCCGTCCCCGCCCAGGCCCAGATCATCGACACCCGATCGGACGTGATCGGATTCTTCCTCGATCCGGTGGGCAACGTGCCGGGCGCCTGCGTCCCCTACCAGAATTATTCCGCCTACCTGATGATCACCCGGCCCAGCGACGACTCGGGACTGACCGCCTACCAGTGCACCTTCATCATCCCGCCCGTGGTCCAGTCGCTGGGATACCAGCCTGCCGGCGGAATCATCATCCAGGATACTTTCCCGCGGCTGGACATCTTCTACTCGACGCCGCTGCCCTGGGCGAACGAGGTCTACATCCTGGGCAACTGGAACTTCTTCCTTCTGACGCATGAATCCGACTGGGTCCTGCTCGCCGACCATTTTACCTCCGAGTGGTATTCCGCGGCCTACCGCACGGTCGCCTCGGCGGGCGCGCGCATTCCCGTCAGTCCGCCGGACTGGGCCAACGGGATGATCTCGGGCCCTCCCCTGACCGAGGTGGTCTTCTGGTTGAATGAAGCGTGCGGGTACGTGGTCGATGACGAGACCGTGTCCTGGGGCGGAGTGAAGGGCCTGTTCCGCTGATATGCTCGACGCCCTGATCATCCTCGCCTACTTCGCGGTCATCATGGTCGTCGCCCTGAAATCGAGGCTGCGGACCGACGCCGGGGTGGACGAGTACTTCGTCAGCGGCCGCAACCTGCCCTGGTGGTCCATCGCCGCCTCGACCATCGCCACCAACCTTCACGCGGGGCACTTCCTGGCCGTCATCGGGGCGGCCTACGCCTACGGCATCGCCCAGGCCAACTTCGAGCTCAACGCCGTGTTCGGCCTGATCATGGCCGCGTTCGTCTTCGTGCCCCTGTACCTGCGCGCCCGGGTGGTCACCATCACCCAGTTCTTCGAGCAGAAATTCGGCCGGGGCGTGGCGGTCACCTATTCGCTGCTGACGATGTTCCTCTACGGGACCCTCTACCTGGGGGGAACCTTGTTCTGGGGCGGGTACTCCCTGGAGATCCTGTTCGGCGATGCGGTGCAGGCGGCCGTGGGGGGAACCCCGGCCGTGAGGATCGGGATCATGATCGTGCTGCTGGGGGGCATCTCGGCCCTGTACACCTACTTCGGTGGCCTGGGGGCGGTGGTCCGCACGGATGTCGTGCAGTTCGTGCTTCTTCTGGGCGGCGGCATCGTGGTCAGCGTCCTGGCGGTTGCCAAGGGCGGCGGCCTGGGCCAGCTCTACGCCCTGGCGCCCGACCGGATGCACCTCCACCTGCCCAACTCCCATCAGCAGCTGCCGTGGCTGGGCATCGTGGCCATGAACCTGCTGAACCTGCAGTACTGGGGCTGCAACCAGGTGATCCTGCAGCGGTCGCTGGCGGCCCGCAGCCTGAAGGATGCGCAGATCGGCCTGCTCGTCGGCGGGATCTTCAAGTTCGTGACCGCCGCCATGCTGGTGCTGCCGGGGGTGGCCTTGGTGGTGATCCTGGGCCCGGGAGGCCAGCTGGACGACCCGGACCAGGCCTACATCCGCATCGTTGAACTGCTGCTGTCGCCGGGGGTGCGGGGGCTGGTCCTGTGCGGTCTGTTCGCCTCGCTGATGAGCAGCGTCGACTCGATCTTCAACTCCATCTCCACGCTGTGGTCCATCGACTTCTACAAGCGCTACCTGAGGAAGGACGCCACCGAGCAGCAGGTGGTCGCCGCGGGCCGCCGGGCCATCCTGGTCACGCTGGCCATCGGCATCCTGTTCGGGTTCGCCTTCACCTGGATCAAGATGGCCAACCCCTCGTTCCCGCTCGATCCCTTCTTCAAGAAGACCAGCTACTTCATCAAGAACGGGTTCGTGGTGCTGATCGCCGCGGCCGTGTTCCTGCGCGATCCCTCGCGCCGGCTGGTCTGGGCTGCCATGCTGATCACCATCCCCGTGACGATCGCCGTGAACCTGGCCTACGCGGGGACCCCGTACTTGATCCTGACCTCGGTGATCATCGTCGCCGGTTTTCTGGTCGTGGCGGTGCCCACCTGGCTCAGGCGGGGGTGGCGATTGGACTCATCCCTGTTCGAGGTGAGCGGCCGGGCCGTCGGGTGGTTCGGGGCCGCACTGGGTGCCGCGCTGGTCGCCGCGCACGTCGTTTTCCACTGAGATCTTCAGGATCCCCCACCATCGAGTTCGCTCAGGACCCGGCGCCGGATGGCGCGCCGGGCGACGGGATCGTCCTCGTCCATCCGGCAAACCGACACCAGCAGGGGGAAATTCCCCGAATCCCGGCTCCACTCCTCGATCCTCTGCCTCGCCCAGGGATAGGACCGCAGCCGGGACAGGTCGGCGGCTTCGAGACAGGCGGTCACGATCAGATCCCCGTGCTTGTCAGGGGCGAGCACGGTGACCACGCCCGGGCCGGGTTCGGCCTGCCAGTCGGACAGCAGGACGGGAAATTCGAGGCATCCCTGGAAGATGTCCTCGAGGGCCTGGAGGGTGGGGGGGACTCGCGGGCCGGGAGAGGGGCGCAGCGCGGGCCACAGCAGCAGCCCCGCGACTGAGGCGGCCGCAGCAAGACTGAACCAGGCCCGGGGCAGGGACAAAACGGCAGCGGTTTGTGGCCTGGCAGGAGGCAGGTGACGGGCGGCCGCGCCGATCATGTGTTCCAGGCGTACGGTGTCGAGGTCGGGCGGAAGGTCGGCGTCGAGTCCCCGGAGCGCGGCCCGCCAGGCTTCCGCCTCGGTCCGGCAGGCGGGGCAGGTCTCGAGGTGGGCGGTGACCCGGGCCAGGTCCGGAGGTTCGAGATCGCCCCGGGCGTGCAGGGGAAGCAGGTCGAGGATGGCTTGGCAGTCCTTCATGGCAAGACCTCCCTGGCCGCCAGGGCCGATCGGAGTCTGTGGCGGGCGCGGGCCAGGTGCACCCGTACGGTGCTGGGGCTCATCCCGAGGGCGGCGGCGACGTCGGCGGCCGGAACGTCCGCCAGGTCCCGCAGGGTGAAGACCTCGCGTTGCTGGGGCGTCAGGTCTTCGAGCAGACGGCCCAGCAGGGCGCGGTATTCGTCCATCTCCAGGCGGTGGTCGGGGCGGTCGCTCCGGGGGCCGGCCGGTTCGCCGGCCGCCTCCAGCGGAAGCCCGCCCGCGCGCCTTTCCCGGCGCTGCAGGTCGATGGCGCAGCGCACGGCGATGCTCTGCAGCCAGGGCCACAGCGGCCGGTCCGGATCGAAACGATGCAGCCCATCCGCCAGCTTGATCAGGGTCTCTTGCAGGGCGTCGGCGGCCTGGTCCTCATCGCCCAGGATGCGCCAGGCGATCCGGTGCAGCCGGGGGCCGGCCTGGCGGCAGAGGGCGGCGAAGGCTTCCCGGTCACCGCCAGCCGCCGCCCTGGCCAACGAGGCTTGATCCGCCGTCGCGTCAGCCATCCCTACTGGATCCTCTGCATGGATTCCCCCTCGGGAAACAGGAGATCGTCGTAGCGCGTCACCAGGTCCTGGAGTTCGGCCGTCGTGGCGGTCAGCACCAGCATGTCGTCGCGCTCGATGTGGCCGATGGGGATGCGGCCGTCCTCGATGGCCTGCTCGAGGGCGCCGCTGTCCAGGGCGTACAGGGTCAGGACGTCGCCTTCGCGTTCGATCTTCCAGAGGGAGTGGGCCGGCACCACGTGGGCCAGGAAGATCTCGTTGCCGGCTTCGGGTTCCTCGGGGAAGAGGTCGAGGTAGCGGTTCCCGTTCAGCTCGAGAAGGTGGGCCTCGAGCAGGCCGTCCTGATCGGGCCGGATGCGCAGGGAATCCTCCTGGCGCACGACCAGGCGCATGGCCCCGCCGCCCCGGTCGCTGAACTGCCAGGTCTCGCCCTGGGGGTCGTCGGGATCCCCCCAGACGCCCCACAGGCCGGGGTCCTGGACCAGGGTGTCCTCGCTGTGCAGGGGTTCCACCGAAAGGGTGAAACATCCGGCCGACGGGAGCGTCAGAATAAGGATGGCTGCAGCCACGGCCGCCCTGCAGTATGTTCGGTTCCGTGATACCATGATTCGCCTCGATTCCGCCGGCCCCATGCCGGACGTCCATACTACGCCAGGCGGACGGCGAACGCTTACCTCGAATCTGGATCGAAGACCCGGGAAGCCGAATTGCAACCGCTGCAGTACCGTCAGATCTTCTCCTTCTACTGGCCCCTGGTCCTGACCAGCCAGATGATGACCCTGGCCCACCCCATCGTGAACGCCGCCCTGGGCCGCAGCGAGGGGGCCATCGTCCAGCTGGCCGGCTACGGGGTCGGGTTCGGCCTCGGCGTGTTCCTCAACTCGCCGCTGTTCCCGTTCCAGCAGAGCGTGGCGGCCCTGGGCGTGGGGCCCCGCTCGCGCCGTGATCTGACCCGCCGGGTCATGGTCCTGGCGGCGGCCATCTGCGCGGTGGAGCTGGTCCTGGCGCTGAGCCCCTGGGGCGGCGCGCTCATCGGCAAGCTCATGGGCTCCACGCCCGCGGTGACGGACCTGGTGCGCAAGATCCTGCTGGTGCAGGCGCCCATCCCCCTGCTGCTGCCGCTGCGGTCCCTGGCCTGGGGCGTCATCATGCGCCACCGCGCCACACGGGTGATCAGCCTGGCGACCGCCCTGCGCTTGACGCTGCTGACCGTGGCGGTCTTCGCCCTCGTCGGCCGGGGTTTCCTGGCGCCCGCCGTCATCGCCGGGGCCGCGATGACCCTGGCGATCCTGGTGGAGACCCTGTACTCGGGCCGGCTGGCGATCAGGCTCGTGCGCGCCGGGGCCGAGGGGATCGACGGCCCCGGGGACGGACCGGTCGGCTGGGGGGCCTTCTTCGGGTTCGTCGGGCCCCTGATGGTCAGCACGGTGACCTGGTCGGCCATGCGCCCGCTGATCAATGCGGTGATCGGCCGGACCGGCGACCCCGACCTGGCCCAGGGCGGATTCGGTTTCGTGTTTCCGCTGCTGATCCTCATGGCCTCGCCGCTGTGGTCCCTGAACAACACCGCCCTGGTGCTGATCCGAGACCGGCACGACCTGCGCCGGGTCGCGCGGTTCAGCGCGGGGGCCATCCTGCTCTTCGTCGCCCTGATCGGCGCGTGGACCTGGACCCCCCTGAGGCCCTGGGCCCTGGCCCACATCTTCGCGCTGGAAGCGGACAAGGCTCTCTACGTCACCGGGGCCCTGCTGCTGATCCCCCTGCAGCCCATCCCCCTGGGTCTGCGTTCCCTGAGCCACGGGTTCCTCATGAACCGCCGGCGCACGGGGGTGATCGCGACCGCCAGCCTGATCAAGACGGCGCTGATCATCGCGGCGGGGTTCGGGGTGGTCGCCGCCTATCCCGGGGTCAACGGGGCCTTGCTGGGGACCGCCCTGGTGATGGGAGGTGGATTCCTGGAAACGTTCATGGTGGGCTGGGGCGCGTTGCGCCTCCACCGGGACCTGATCGCGGCGAGCGACCGTGATGTCACGCCGCCACCCCTGATGACCGAACCCCTGGAGTGATGCCATGAAGACCGACCCTGCGCCCCTGTTTCCTTTTCCGCTTGCCGAGGCCCGGCCGGTGGTCCTGGCCGGGGCGGACTTCGACGTCGCCGATCCGGCGGCGATGGCGGCCTTCATCGCGCAGGCCAGGGGAACGGCCCCTGCGGCCATCGGCGGGTACGGCGAGAACCGGGGCATCTACGCCGCCAGCCCCCTGTTCGGGACGCCGGCCGCGGGCGTGGAGCCCCGGGTGATCCACCTGGGTGTCGACGTCTGGACCGAGGCGGGCACTCCCGTGAGCGCGCCGCTGGATGCGGTCGTGCACAGCTTCGCGGACAACGACCGGTTCGGGGACTACGGGGGCACCGTCATCCTCGAGCATCGGACCGCCGCGGGCGTCTTCTGGACCCTCTACGGCCACCTGGCCCGGCGGTCCCTGGCGGGCCTGGCGGAAGGCCGGATGGTGGGCCGGGGCGAGGTCTTCGCCTGGCTGGGCGAACCTGCGGAGAACGGCGGCTGGCCGCCGCACCTCCACTTCCAGAAGATCACCGACATGCTGGGGATGCGGGGCGATTTTCCCGGGGTGGCCCGGGCCTCGGAGAAGGAGGACTGGCTCGGCCTATGTCCCGATCCGTCGGACCTCATGGTCTGACCATCGAGCAATTCCTCTGCAGGCACTCCTCCAATGGATCAAGGATCCAGAGGGCTCAGTCGGCCTGGTTCGCAATCGAAATACCATTAATTTTGATCTTGAAGGCCTCAGGTGGGTTCGCACGAACCCGCCTGGTTCATGATTTTGCCAATTATGGGGCAAGTCTGGGCTGGTGGAATTTGCTGGGATCAAGACACTGGCGCACAGGATCCGGTCCGCCCCGTTGCCTCCGGCCCCGGAATCCCTTACCATCAGGGAGTCACACCCTGATCGGCTCCACAGGGGCATGAGAGGAAGAGGACCATGGTTTGCTCGCGACCTGGTATCTCCGGGCGGGTGTTGCTGTCTTGCGCCATCCTGCTGACCGCATTCCTGGTTTCCTGCGGCGATGACGATCCGGTCCGGCCGGGGTCCCTCGTCGACCTCGGGGGCTACGTCCTGAGACCGGACGGAACCGCCGCCGCCGGGGCCTCCGTCTACCTGGGCAAGGCCCTGCCGTTCTGGGGTTCACCCGCCGTTTTCATCGAGGACTCCACGCTGACCGACCGCCTTGGCCGCTACGCCTTCGACGAGATGGAGGAAGGAACTCTCCGGGTCTTCGCCGGGATCTGGAACCGGGCGGGGGAGGACTTCAGCGCCGTCAGCCCCTTCAGTCCGGAGATCGATTTCACCGCAGGCCGGCCGGCTCCTCCGATCGATCTGGTGGTGCGGGAAATCAGGACCGAAGGCGTCGTCAGCGGCAAGGTGTTCTATCCCGGGGGAACGGGAATCATCCCCGCCGACAGCACGACGGTCACGCTGGAACGGTACCGCGGCGCCCAGTTCATTCCCGAGGGTACGGCGGAGACCACCGCCGACGGGGATTACGCCCTGCCGGCCGTCCCGACCGGCAACTACATCGTCCACGCCATGCGGATCATCATGTCCGATGCGCCGTTCCCCAGCTACCTCGCGGCCGAAACCGCGCCCTTCTTCTGCGACGGCCTCCACCTGGTCCGGGTCCCGGACCTGACGCTCGAAGAGGCGGCCGTCGAGAAACCCGCGGTCTACGTCTATCCGGCGGAACCCGGGCAGCACACGGTGCGCCTGGACTTCGCCGAGGGCGTGCGGATGACCCGCAGCATCCCCGAGTACGGCGAGGGCTGGAGCGTCTTCATCGACCGCGACGGCCGCATCGACCGGCAGTGGGACTACCTGTTCTACGAGATCGCCATGACCGGCGTCCCCCTGGTCCACGAGGGCTGGTGCCTGCCCCGGTCCGAAGCCGAGGCGGGCCTGGAGCGCATCGTCCGGGGGCTCGGGCTGAACGACCGCGAAACGGGGGACTTCCTGGAATACTGGATCCCGAGGCTGCCCCGCGAGCGGTTCGTCGTGATCAAGCCGGTCACCGGCAGGCGCCTGGAACACCTGGCCGCCCTGCAGGTCCGGCCCGCACCCGACTCCGAGCTGAGGTTCTGGTTGCTGTTCAGCCCGTCCGGGCGTTTCATCGACCTGCCCGCTCCCCCGCAGGACACGTTCGTCCGCCGGGGCGGAGTCGTGGTGGAATGGGGCGGGGCGGTGGTCCCTCTCCCGCGCTAGGAGGCCTCTCATCTTCATGCCGAAAGACTCCGGACCCCGGAGCGGGGCCTTGCCCCGCCTGTGGTGCCCCCCGCTGACCCATTACGACGTGGCCGGCGCCATCGATCACGCCCGCATGGAGGCCCACTGGGGGTTCATGCGGCGATTCATCGGGGGATTCCTCGTGCCGGGTTCGACGGGGGACGCCTGGGAGATGACGCCCTCCGAGCTGGACGCCGTCATCACCGCCGCCCTGGACCGGGTGGCAACCGGCGGCGGCGAGCTGTTGCTGGGCGCTCTGCATCCGGATGCGCCGGCGACCCTGGCGGCGATCTCGTCCCTGCTGGAGATCCTGAAGCGGCGGACCGGGCGCGCCGATCCCCGGGAAGCCATGGCCGCCGCCGGGGTGCGGGCGTTCACGGTCTGCCCCCCCGCGGGAGAGGATCGCACCCGGGAGGGCATCGAGGCGGGGCTCGCGGCGATCCTGGATCTCGGCGTTCCCGTCGCCCTGTACCAGCTGCCCCAGGTCACCCGGAACGAGATGTCCCCCGGTCTGGTCGCCGGCCTGGCGGCCCAGTATCCCAACCTGATCCTGCTGAAGGATTCCAGCGGGGACGACCGGGTCGCCCGGTCCGGACCGGTGGGGGACCTGTTCATGGTGCGGGGGGCGGAAGGGGATTACGCCGGCTGGCTGGCCGAAGGCGGCGGGCCCTACCACGGCCTTCTGCTCAGCACGGCCAACTGTTTCCCGGGCCAGCTCCAGGCCGTCATCGGCCATCTGGAGCAGGGTCGGATCGCCGAGGCCAGGGAGCTGTCCGACCGATTATCCCAGGTGGTGGCGCAGGTCTTCGACCTCGTGGCCGATCTGCCCGAGGGCAACGCCTTCGCCAACGCGAACAAGGCCATGGACCACTTCATGGCCTGGGGCTTGAAGGCCTCGCGGGCGCCGGCCCCCCGCCTGCACGCGGGATCGGAGATTCCCCGGAAGCTGCTGGCGCGGGTGGCCATCATCCTGGCGGATGCGGGCTTCTTCCCGGATCAGGGTTATCTGGGCTGATCCCTGACCCCTGCGATTTCGTCCGCCGTCAGGGGCTTGGGCTCGCCGAGGCGGCGCTTCCCGTCGGGGGTGATCAGCCAGTTCTCCTCGTTGCGGATGCCCCCGAAATCCCGCCACTTGTCCAGTTCGTCGAAATCCAGGAATTCCGCGCAGTGGCCGGAGGCTCGCCAGGCGTCCATCAGCTGGGGGATGAAGTAGATGCCGGGCTCGACGGTCAGGACGAAACCCGGCTGGAGGGGGCGGGCCAGGCGCAGCGACTTCAAGCCGAACTGCGTGCTGCGGGGCCGGCCGTCGTAGCCCACGAACGCTTCCCCGAGATCCTCCATGTCGTGGACGTCCAGGCCCATCATGTGGCCCACGCCGCAGGGGAAGAACATGGCGTGGGCGCCTGCGGCCACAGCCTCCTCGGTGTCGCCCTTCATCAGGCCCAGACCCTTCATGCCCTCGGCGATGACCCGCGCGGCGGCGAAGTGGACGTCCCGGTTGGGCACGCCCGGTCCCAGGGCGTCCACCGCCGCGTGATAGGCCTTGAGGCTCAGGTCGTAGATCAGGCGCTGGCGGGGCGTGAAGTCGGGATCGACGGGAACGGTCGAGGAGAGGTCGGCGGCATAGCCCAGGGGGCCCTCGGCGCCCGCGTCCAGGAGGAACAGATCCCCTGATTCCAGCATCCCGTCGTGATGGTGATTGTGCAGCACCTCGCCGCGCACCGTGGCGATGACGGGGTAGGACAGGCGGCAGCCGGCGGCTTCGGCGACGCGGGTCACCTCCGCCGCGATGGCGCGTTCGCTCACGCCGGGCCGGACCATCCGCATGGCGGCCAGGTGCATGGCGATGGTGACGTCGACGGCGCGCTCGATCTGCTCGATCTCCTCGGGAGCCTTGACGGACCGCTGGGCCACCACCGCTTCGATCAAGGGCCGCGAGGCGCGAGCTCCCGCCTCGCCCGGGGCGATTCCGAGCAGGTCCATCAGCTTCAGCTTGTTGGCGGCCCGGTAAGGGGGCAGGAAATGGATGGCCCTGCCGGCGGCGCGGGCCCTCGCCAGGACCCCGGGCAGATCGGCCGTCGGAAGGGTTTCGGTGACGCCGCAGGCGGCCGCGCGGGCGGCGATCGTGGGCAGGCCACCGGTCCAGACGATGTCGTCGATGGTCAGCTCGTCGCCGAAGACGGTGGCCGTGCCCACGTCCGTGTCGATGACTGCGGCCAGGTCCGGCTGGTCGAGCCCGAAGAAGTAGAGGAAGGTGCTGTCCTGCCGGAACCGGTGGCAGTTGTCGGCATAGTTCATGGGGCTCTCGGAGTTGCCGAGCAGCAGGACCAGGCCGCCGTCGAGGGCGGAGCAGAGGGCGGCGCGGCGCTGCGTGTAGGTCGGTTCTGGAAACATGGCATTCCTTTGCGGTGCGCCCAGGGATCTACTTCACAAGCGACAGCGCCGTGCTCGACTGCGCCGTCGCAGTCCGCAGACGGCAGAAGTAGATGCCCGCCGGGCAGGAGCGACCGGTGTGGTCGCGGCCGTCCCAGGTCAGGGTGTGCGATCCGGCCGGGAACGCGCCGTCGGCCAGGCTCTTCACCATGCGGCCGGCCACGTCGTAGACGGCCACGGTCACCGGCTGGGCCTCGTCGAGCCGGAAGCTCACCTCCGTGCGGGGATTGAAGGGATTGGGCGCGGCGGCAAGGACGGGCCCGCCTTCGGTGGGAGCGTCCTCACGCAACGGGGTTCCGTCATCCACCCGGATCCTGATGAACCGCGGCCGGTAGATGTCCGCGTACCGGAAGTGATCCCAGAAGTCGAAGGTGTTCACGTTGTAGCTGATCAGCAGCTCGCCCGGACGCGAGATGTGCGGATGGGCCTTGGCGTTGTAGGTGTAGATGTCAGGATCGAGCTGGATCTCGGGAACCTCGTAGATGCGGTGGATGCGCGACCAGGGGCCGATGGGACTCCCCCCGACGCGCAGCGAGACGTACCGTCCGATGGCGTCCTCCTGGAAGACCAGGACCCAGCGGCCGGACCCGTCGGGCATGGGCGTGACGCTCAGTTCGCTGCTGACGCGGGTGGTCAGCTCGGCCAGATCGGTGACGTCGCCGGACCAGCCGCCGTCCCCGTAGTATTCCCAGGTCGTGAAGTCGAGGAAGGTCTCCGGCCGCACGCGCGCGGCCACCAGCTTCTTCACGTAGGGGTCGTTCTGGGTGCCGTAGACGTAGATGTAGCCGTCCGCGTAGGGCGAACCGGCGGCGGTGGTGTTGTCGAGGATGCCCGCCCCGAAGATGACGTCGCCCCGCACCCCGTCGTCCGGCAGGAAGAGGGGCGTGTCGATCTGGGCCGGCTCCTGCAGGGGACCGTCGAGGGGCAGGGAGATCAGGGTCACGCCCTGGGAGGCGAAGCCGATGCCGCCGGCCGGAGCGATCCTCAGGCCGAAGACGTGCAAGGTCCGCCCGATGACCACTCCGTCGCCGAGCCAGTAATAGTCCTCGGGCCCGGTCTCCGGCGTGCGCGGCACGATCAGGGAGGCCGGCGCCCCCGAGCCGTCGGTGCGGAAGAGGAACTCGATGGCGGCAGAATCGGGAACCCCGCCCCGGAGCAGGGCCCCGGTGTTGTTGATCATCACGGTGTCGGTCCGTTGCCCCGAGTCGTCCACCTCACCGATGAAGGTGTCGCTGAACAGGAACAGGGTCTGCTGCCCGTCGGCGGCCCCGAAACGGTCGTCGCTCCTCAGGGGGATGGAGTAGATGCCGTCGGCGCCGGACCAGCCGCTGTTGCGGTCGAACAGGGCGGTCCAGTCGTCCGCGGTCTCGACCACGAACTGCGGAGGAAGCCCGAGCTGGGCCGCGCAGGGAGCGGCCGCCGCCAGGATCAGGATCGCCAATCCGGCGGGAAGGAGAATGCGGAACCGGTCACGGAGGGTGTTCGTTGCCATCGGGGATCTCCCAAGGTGAAATCCGGCCGCGCATGACGGCCGGATGGATGGAATGTCGTGGTTTCCCTGCTATTATACCATATTTTCACATCATCGTGAGGGGCGGATGGGTGATTCTGTCGTATCATGTTCCGACCCAGCAACGCATCGAAACCTGAACCCGGACGGATGCCCCGTTGCCATGACCGGAACGCGAAGCACGACCCTGACATCCATCCTGTGCCTCGTCCTGGCGATCCGGATCGCGCCGGCCCGGGCCCAGGAGCCCGCCGCGCCCGCGCCCGCCGATTCGACGGAGACCACGGTCCTCGAGGATCTGGTGGTGACCGCCGAGGGGGGCGTCGAGACCGAGGTCCAGACCGGCTTCCTGGACATCGACGCGGCGACGCTGGCGGCCGTGCCGGGCATCGTCGAGGCCGATCCCCTGCGGGCCCTGCAGGTGCTGCCGGGCGTGCAGGCGGCCTCCGACATCTCGAGCGGCTTGTACATCCGCGGAGGCGGGCCCGACCAGACCCTGGTGCTGATGGACGGGGTGACGGTCTACAATCCGACCCACGCCTTCGGCTTCTTCTCGACCTTCAACAACGATGCGGTGGACCGGGTCGACCTGTTCAAGGGGGCCTATCCCGCGCGTTACGGCGGCCGGCTGGGGGCGGTGGTCGACGTCAGGATGCGCCAGGAGTCGTCGCCGCGCACCAGCGTGACCGGCGGGGTGAGCCTCATCTCGGCCCGGGCCCTGGTCGAGGGCCGCGCCGGGCCGGATCACTGGCTGGTCAGCGCCCGGCGGAGCTATCTCGAACCCCTGCTGGATGCGCTGCGGACTCCCGAGGATCCCATCCCCAGCTACGCCTTCTACGACCTGAACGGGACGTACGTCAGCGACCGGGGCGGAGGGCGGACGGTCTTCACCATCTACCACGGCCACGACGGGATCTTCGTCGATGCCGACGCCAACACCGCCTTCGACCTGGGCTGGGGCAACACCGTGGCCTCCCTGCGGCACGCCCGGTTCCTGGGCGACACCACCGAAGGTTCGCTGGGGGTCTCGCTCAGCGACTACCGCAGCAAGACCGAGGCGGAGTTCCTGGCCACCGCGTTCGACATCGACAACCGCCTCAGCGATTTCACCCTGCGCGGCGATCTGGACTGGCAACCCTCGGCGAGCCATCGCCTCACCGCGGGGGTGTCCGCGTCCTGGTACGAATTCGCCTATCTGCAGGGGTTCAACAAGGAAGCGTACGTCGACTACGAGGCCCGTCCCCGGGAAACGGCCGCCTACGTGGAGGAACGCTGGACGCCCGACGCGGCGACCACCCTGGGACTCGGCCTGCGCGGCCGCCGCATCAGCGACGGGGGCCGGACCTACCTGGAGCCCCGCCTGGCCCTGCGCCGCGGCCTGGGCGACGCCTGGGCGGTGAAGCTTGGCGGCGGGATCTACAACCAGTACCTGCAGCTGGTCACGACGGAGGGTTTCACCGCCGGGGATTTCTACCTGCCCATCGACGAATCCGCCGACCCCGGCCGGTCCTGGCAGTCCGTGGCGGGAGTGGAGTGGCAGCCGCGGCCCGAGGACAGGCTCAGCCTCGAGGTCTACGCCAACGAGCTGGAGAACCTGGTGGAGTTCGACAACCAGGCGCCCGTGGACCAGACGGGCTTCACCGCCGATGACATCTTCGTCACCGGCGGCGAAGGCTACGCGCGGGGTGTGGAACTCTTCTACCAGAAGACCATGGGCGAGACCACAGCCTGGCTGGGCTACACGCTCGGCTGGACGGAGCGCCGCTTCGCCGAGCTCAACGACGGACAGTGGTATCCGCCCAAGTACGACCGTCGCCACGACCTGACCGCGCTGCTGACCTGGCGGGCCGGCAGCTGGGACCTGGGCGCCTCGTTCCGCTACGCCACCGGCCAGGCCTTCACGCCGGCGGCGGCCCGCTACCAGCTGCAGGATCCGGCCACGGGCCAGGACCCGGTCACCGCCCTGGTCCTGCCCGCCGGTCGCAACAGCGCCCGCCTGGCGCCCTATCACCGGCTGGACCTGAGCGCTTCGCGGCCCATCCGGATCTTCGGCCAGCCCCTCGAGCTGGTCATCGAGGTCTTCAACGTCTACAACCGGCGCAACGAGTGGTTCGTGCAGTACAACACCGACGAGGAGATCACCGAGGCCACCATGGTGCGCATGCTGCCGATCATTCCCAGCGTGGGGGTGAATTTTGAGTTCTAGGCCGACGAGCCCGGTCATCGCCGGGACGGATCCCGCGCCGCAGCTTCTGGTGCTGCCGCTGCTGATGCTCCTGCTGTTGCTGTTGCTGCTGGCGGGGTGCACTCCCGAGCGCGATCCCCTGGAGCTGTTCGTCCAGGACGGTGTGGGGCAGCTGGTGGTCGAGGGCGTGCTGATCGTGGACCAGCCCCTGCCATCGGTGCGTCTGTCGCGGACCCTGCCTCCCCAGGAACCCTTCTCCTGGGCGGATGCGCGGGAGGATGGCGCCGCCGTCCTGATCCTGATCGACGGCGTGGAAGAGGTGCCCTACCGCCAGAGCTGGCTCGCCGGCGGGGTCTACGTGCCCCTGGACCAGGAGCCGCCGGTCGTCCAGCCGTCGACGACATACGAACTGGTGGTGACGACCGGCACGGGCGAGACCCTCCGGGCCATGACCACCACCCCCCGGCGTTTCGCTGTCGATTCCTGGACCCTTCTGGACACCGAAGGACAGGACGTGCTGCGGAACCTGAAGACCTTCCGGGAGGCGGGCGGGCTGATCTACGAAGGCCCGGAGAACCAGCTCGCCTACGGCGAGGGATTGCTGGAGACCCGATTCACCGGGACCACCGCGGCCGACCTGGAGGCGGCGGGGTTCCAGCTGGCCCTGTTCAGCCTGGATCTGGGCTCGGATTACGTCATCGATCCCCCGTTCTTCGATGACGAGGACTTCGAGTCCCTGGACCGGGTGGGATCGTCGCCGGCGGTGACGGCCGAGCGGGGGGCGGTGCGGCTGCCCTGGTTCAGCATCTACTACGAGGGCCGCCATCTGTACAAGGTCTTCGCGGTGGACCGCAACTGGTTCGACTACATCCGCAGCGTCCCGGAGGCGGACGTGGGGCTGGGGTTCGGCGGCAACGCCGGCGACAACTTCGCCAGCCCCATCTTCAACGTGGACGGCGGCATCGGCCTGTTCGCGTCGGCTTCGGTGGATTCGATGGGCTTCACCATCCACCCGGCCGAGTGACCGGTCAGGCGATCGCGACCAGGGTCAGCTCGAACGTCAGATTCTGACCCGCCAGGGGGTGGTTGGCGTCCAGGGTGAGCATCTCCTCGTCGAGCTCGATGATCCGCACCGGAATGGAGCCCTCGGGGCTGTTCATCTGCAGCATCATGCCGACCTCGGGCTCGATGTCCTCGGGCAGGGTGGCCCGGGGGATCTGGCCGATCATCTCGTCCCGGGCTTCGCCGTAGGCGTCGGCGCACGCGATGGTCACGGTCCGGGTCTCATCCACCTGCATCGCGGTGACGGCCTGCTCGAACCCGGGAATCACCGAACCTTCACCCACGGTGAACTCGATGGGGTCCCGGCCCTCGGAGCTGTCGAACACGGTGCCGTCTTCCAGGGTGCCCTTGTAATGGACCTTCACGGTCTTGCCGGCTTCGATCATGTTTCGGGTTTCCTCCTTGCTGCTGGGATCACCGGACCGAAACATGGCAGCAGCATGAGCCGGCTCCGCGGGGGGCGTAGCCGCCCGGGTCTGCCTCCAACCTACCTTTTGAGGCCGGAAACGCAAGAATGAACTGCCCAGGAGTTTCCCGGGGGTATTCCAGGCCCGCGGCCCTGCGGACCAAGCCCCGCGGACTGAGAACGGGTCGATTTTCGCCTCCTGGGGGCACTGGCCGGTCGGCGCATCCTCCTCCCGAGGCGGGAAAAGCTGATCGAATCGATCCCGTCCGGCACGGCGATCCGTGGGGAGATCCCCCGGTGTTCCCGGGCCCAAGTTTCGCAGCATGATGGGCGGTTTAAACCCAATTTATTCAATATCAATCGATTAAACGTCCTCCCCCTGTAAGACCCCACCCTTGTCCCTTGCCCGATCTGGGGCCTCCAATCCCTGCGGCCTCGACTCAGGTGCAGGTTACCCCTGCGATGTCGCCCCAGGCGCCGGCATCTCCCGCGCCTTCTCGTGGATGTGCCGGTGGCAGGCGCTGCAGAGGGTGATCAGGTTGTCGGCCCTGTTCCTGCCGCCCCGCGCCCGCGGCTGGATGTGATGCACCTCGAGAAACCGCGTATTGGTGCAACCCGGCCCCTGGCAGCGGTGCCCATCCCGGGCCAGGACCCGCCGCCGCACCCGGGGTGGGATGGTCGCGGTGTTGCGTCCGGTCCGGGGATCGTCGATCCGGGAATCGCAGATCAAGCGACCGGCGTCCCCCGGGCCGAGGGTCAGGTCCCCCCGGCTGGTCGAAGCCGAAAAACGGCCGCAATCGGGGCATTGGCGCACGTGAACCTGGAAAGAGGTCCCCCGGGGGGCCCGCTCGGGGAGGGAGGCGGAGGCGCCGGCCCCGGCCTCGGTGTCGACCTGCCCGCCGTCCTGAGTGTCCTCCAGCAACGAATCCAACCCGGCGAGGATCCGCTCGATGCGATCCCCGCCGGCCCCCGACCTGGTCAGCCTCTCCTGAAGGGCTTCGAACCGGGCGAACTGTTCGGGGGTCATCTCCAGGGACACCTTGACTGGGACCGCGGCGGCCAGCCGTCGTTCGGCAGGGGCCGCCGGAATCAGTTCTCCCTGGCCGGGCGAGGTCCTCAGGTCGGTGGCCTGGGCCTGGACCCTGGCGATGTCCTCCACCAGCCGGTCCCTCGGGGTCGTGCAGGCAGCCTCCACCCACGCCTTCTCGGTGGCGGGGGTGGCGACCTTGATGATCTCGCGGGCCTTGGTGTAGCCGAGCTTCCCGCTTTCCAGGGATTTCTTGA
>JAHJTW010000066.1 GCA_018829565.1 bacterium
CAATTCTCCAGGTTCTGAGCCTGTCCCTGTTCGAGAAAACCCCTATCCCACAACTACTTGCAGATTGGGAGCAGAATAGTGACGAAAGTAAGAACTGTAACCAGTTGTCACTATTCGATTAACGTTGGGACACTTGTGATTTTGGACAGGTCTGCGAACCCGCCTGATGTCTGATTGATCAATATTTGTGGCGGGCCAGTTGCAACACCAGCCTATTCATGAACATCCTTTCTCCCACCCGAGAGAGAGATTTGGGGGCCCGCCGTCACCTCCACAGCGCCTTCAGGTCTCCCCATGAAGTCGTCTCGGTGTCCACCGGACCGCCGTAGAAGGGCGTGTACAGGACCTCGGCTACGATGGCGGGGTCGTCTTGAATGTCATGAATCCAACTCGCAATCAAACCTGCATCACCCGTTCCCCAGTAGTTGCCCAGGAAGTCGTGCTGGATGTTGCCGTAGTCCGGAAATTGCACGCAATCTATGGAATATTCACTCGAACCTTTGATCAGATCGCAATAGCGGACATAGGCTGGGGCGGTGTTGACAAACTTCATCACCCCATTTGTGCCACCGGTGAAAATCGTATGGGTCGCGGCAAGAACTCCCTCAGCATCTACCCATACCGCCATCTTCCCTCCGGAAATCTCACTATCTCTGATTTCACAACGGGGAGCAACGGCCGTCATAGTAAGACCATAGAATTCGCAATCAAAGATGTGGCAGTTATCAATCAAACAGCTAGCACCAGCTGATATCTGTATACCGATTCGAGCATTTGAAATCTCGCATTGACTAATAACAATATCGTCAACACCTGTCATAATAACTGAATAGCCGAAGAGGGGATTCAGAAAGACGCAGTTTTCCACCACCACCCCTCCACCTGTTCCCAACATATATAATTGGGCAGAGGAACTCCGATATGAGGTTTGAAAGAAGGAATCCTTCACCCAACCCCCGGATCCAACATTAATCCACCACATACCTTCTAGGTTGTCAACAATGTTACAATTTTCTACATATACCGGGCCGTCAAATGCTAAGAATCCGTTGTAACTATTTCTTAGAGTTACATTCAAGACTTGGATAGATTGTCCTCCATCCCATCCCAATGCAATCGGAGAATAGTGGACATAATCAATATTCTGATCGGCCTGCCCAATGAATGTCACCTCTGGGCCTGCTCCGATGATCGTCAATTCAGATACGGTCACATGTCCTGCAACTTCTACATCCCAGGCATATCCAGGGTACTTCACCGGAAACATCTCCGTGTATTCCCCTGGACCCACCAGGATTGTGTCTCCCGACGCGGCTGCATCGAGAGCATGCTGCAAAATGCTGAACTCCCCCGACCCATCACGAGCCAAGGTGATCGTGCGGCCATACCCCATCGACGACAGTGCCAGGCAGAGGGCGGCCACCAGCAGGAGTCGTTTTGGGAGGAAAATAGCAGGAAGGGAACTCGACATGGCTCGACCCTCGGGGCTGGGATAGAGGTCTTGGTATATCGCCTTCAAGTATACCACATCCAGCAGGAGGGAGGGGAGCCAGCGGCCATGGGCGAGGGAGGCCATTGAGGAGACTCACCCCCTAAACAACCTCTGGCCGCCGGCTGGCCGTCAGGTTTCACGAGAACTGCCCCCTTCGTCTCCACCTGCCATCCAGCCTCGAGCCGGAAGAAGCACGTCCGCTGGCAGTCATGATGTGGGGCCTTTCCCAGGATTTGAAGAATTATGGCGCAGAGGGGTTCATTCGAACCCCTCTGCGGTCTGTTTGGTCAAAATGAGTTGTTTAACGATGGCAAAGTTAGCCAAAGCAAAACGCGCATCTGATCACGAGCACGACGCTTCTTTATGGCATCAAGCGAAACTGGTTGCCAATGGCAAGGTGAACATTGTGTGTCCAAAACCCACTGAATTCAAAACTCCCACCTGACCCTCACCGGCGCCTCCCGAACAACGACCCTCCCCCGGCCGTCCCTCTCTTCCGGAGCCCCGGTAATACTCACCGGCGCCCCCGGCAGCGGCGGATCGAGGACGAAGCCCCCCGGGGGGCCGGCGCCCGGCTCCAGCTCAAGGATGACCGTGTTTCCCTCCTGCCAGAGGTGGTACGAGATGGAACCGTAGGGAGTGGGCAGGCCACCCACGCGGATGCCCTTGCCCCCAAGCCATTCCGCCGGAACCCCTGCACCCAGCACCAGGGCCGGACCCTCCGGTCCGGCCACGCCATCCTCGTAGACGAACAGGTCGAGGCAGCTGCGGACGTAGTCCGAGCCCACCCAGGTGTGGGGCATGTCCCCGATGAACCGGGCTTGGTCCGGATCGCTGCCCACCACCTCCGCCCACTGGCGCCAGCCGGGCGGCGTGCGGTGGTCGAGAAAGAAGGCCAGCAGGTCCTGGACCTGATCGCGGCGGCCCAGGCGCACGAACGTCCCGATGGTCCGGATCTCATAGGGAGTGAAGGCGTCCCAGGGCTCGCCGTCCCGCCGGCCGGCGAAGAAGTCCCAGTACCGCTCGAAAGTGCGCTCCAGGGCGCCGGGCGGCAGCATGTCCGCAGCCGCGGCGGGGTCCAGCGCGATGGTCGTCGAGGTGGCGTCGAAATCGCCAAGGTCGGCGCAGCCGGGGACAAAGTCGATCCCGTGCAGGGCCATGGCCGCGGCAACCGAGTACTTAAGGTCGGCGGCGAACCGGTCGCGCTTCGCCGCGAGGTCGGCCACCCGAGCGGGCTCGAAATCCAGCGCCATCCGGGCCGCGTCCTTCAGGCCGCGCAACGCCCAGAAATCGTCCCAGTAGGAGTGCATGGGCTTGGCCGAGTAGCCTTCGTGGCTGATCGACGGGGGCAGGATGCCGTAGAAGGCGGTCCCCTCGTACTCGGGGGTGCGGCGCTCATCCAGCAGGGATTCCAGGTACTCCACGCCCCGCAGAATGCGGGGCCACAAAGGTTCCAGCGTCGAGCGGTCCCCCGTGTAGCGGTAATATTCCGCGGCGAGGTGAATGAACTCGCCGGTGGAGTCGTGCTCGGGCACGGGGTCGGCGCCGCGCCAGTCCACCACGCAGGGGATCTTCCCGTTGTCGTACTGGTGGGGCGCGAACCATTCCAGGAACTCCCGCACGGCCTCGGGGTGGCCCATGCGCAGCAGGGCGACGCCCGTCAGCGCCCCGTCGCGGATCCAGGACCGCGCGTACGAGCGCGCACCGGGCTGGATGCGCTGCTCTGCCCGGTTGACGAGGATCCACCCGACCTGCGCCTTCAAGGTCTGCAGCGCCTCGGCGGCCGCGGGGGGACCGGTGATCGTCACGCGGTCGCGGGCCGATCGCCAGCCGGCCTCGACCTCCAGGAGAGTGCGGTTGCCGTCGCCGGGCTCGAACCCCGGCGCATCGGGATAAAGCGGCAACCACGCATCGAGGACGGCCGACTCCCCCGGCTCGAGCCCCAGACGATAGGCCGCCGCGGCCGATGCAGCGCCGAAGGGATCGTCCACCGCTTCGCGGTCGGGCAGGCGGCCTTTCTCGAGGAAGTCGGGCACCACCATCCCCCCTGCGAACGCCGTGGCCCCGAAACCGTCCGGCTCGCGCTGCAGGATGACCCGCGGCTGGCCGTCCACCAGGATGGTGCGTCCATCCCTGGCGATGGTCCCGATGCGGGAGAAGCCGCCCCGGATGTTGAGGAACTGGACCGGCGGATTGACCTGGAAGGGCCGCACCGCCAGGAACAAGGTGGCCGAATCGGCCGCCGCACCGCGATTCTCCAGGCGATAGCGGGCCAGCAGTCCCGACTGCCCGGGTTCGCCCGCACCCAGGGCGGTGATCACCAGACGCCAGGGGCCGCTGTCCCGGATGACCGTGGGCACGGGCAGGTTGCCCTCGGCCAGCCGTTGCGTGCAGACGGCATCCTGCCAGGTGAGCAGCCGGCCGCCCGTCCACAGGAAAGGCTCGACCGAGAAACCGCCCGGCCCCGCCTCCAGCGCGCCCTCGGCCCCCAGCAGTCCTTCGCGCGCGTCGTGATCGGCGCCCACCACGGTCCAGGCCGTGGGTTCGCCCAGGAAGCCTCGCGGATACAGCCCGCGCCGCGCCCGCGCCGCGATGTCCATGAAGAACGCCTCGCGGGTGGCCGACCATTCGAGAGGCTGCAGGACGAACTCCGCCAGTGCGGGCGCGAGCCCGCCGCCGGGTGCCCCGAGAGCCAGTCGCAACCGGCGCCACTCGCTTTCGGGCAGGAACAGGTCATCGGTTCCGCCGTTGCCGCCGGTGACTGTCTGCAAGACCGTCCAGGCTTCGCCGTCATCCGATCCTTCAATGACGTAGTCTGCCGGGTTCCGGTCGGCGGCCCAGGTGAGGGTCACGCCCCCGAACTCCCGCGGCCGTCCGAGGTCGAGCGTCAACGCGGGCGCGGGATCGTCCGCGGCCGGCGCCCACCAGGTCGCCGGATCCCCGTCGAGAACCCGGTCAGGATCGCAGCCGGTTTCCATCGAGGTCGCCGTCGCCACCGGCTCCGGCGGCGGGCCCGTCACGTCCGGCATCGGCACCAGTTCCAGACCGTCGATCCACACCGTGCCCTCGCCCCCGCTGCCTGCGGTCACCGCGAACTCGATGGCCGCCACGTGGGCGATCTCGCCGCCGCCCACCGGGCCCCAGGCGAATCCGATCCGCCGCTTCTTGATGGTGACCGTCTTCCATTCGGAGGGCCAGACCACGTCGCGATCCACGTGCCACCAGACGTTCTCGCCCGAGGCGTCGACAAGCTTGAATTCGAGGTGATTGGCGGGCGCCTCGCCCCGCAGGCGGAACCGGAAGACGTAGTTCGCGGGCAGGTCGAGATCGACCTCACGGCGGGCGATGGCGTAGCCGCCCCCGGTGAAGGCGAAGTCCAGCCGCAGGGCGCCCCCGTCGTCGCTCAGGGCGAGCTGAACACCGTCGGCGGGATGGGCCGTCCAAGCGGCCGGTTCGCCGAGGCGGACCGGCCCCCTCTCCCGGCATCCGCCCGAAGGAATCAGCAAGACGAGCAGGAGAACCAGCGCGGCGACCCTCATCCCTTCACCCCTCCGGCCATGATCCCCTCGACGTAGGTGCGCTGGAAGATCAGGAACACGATCAAGGCCGGCAGGATGGTCAGCAGCGAACCGGCCATCATCAGCTCGGTGTCCTGCACGTGCTCGCCCACGAGGTTGGCCAGCGCCACCGGCAGGGTGTACATGCTGCTGTCCGAGAGGACGATCAGCGGCCACATGAAGTCGTTCCAGGCGTTGAGGAAGGTGAACGCGGCCAGGGTGACCAGGATGGGCTTGATGATGGGCAGGGCCACCAGCCGGAAGATCGCGAACTCGCCGGCGCCCTCGATGCGGGCGGCGTCCAGCAGCTCGTCGGAGACGCCCAGGGCGTACTGGCGGATCAGGAAGATCCCGAAGATGCTCGCCACGTAGGGGACCAGCACGCCGGCGTAGGTGTTGACCAGGCCCAGCTCGCGCAGCAGCAGGAACAGCGGCAGCATCCCCACCTGGGCCGGCACCACCAGGGCCGAGGCCAGGGCCTTGAAAAGGCGCTCGCGGCCGCGGAAGGGCAGCTTGGCGAACGCGTAGCCCGCCAGCGAGGTGACCATCACCGACAGCACCGTGGCCAGAACCGTCACCACCGCGCTGTTGGCGAGGTTGCGCAGCATGTCCAGGCGCGTGAACAGCTGGCGGTAGTTGTCCAGGGTCGGATCGGCGGACCACAATGGGGGCGGAAGCTGGTTGGCCTCGCCCGGACGCATGAACGAGGCGGCCACCATCCAGAACAGGGGAGCCAGGGTCAGCACGGCCCCCGCGATCAGGCCCGTGTGCAGGGCGAACGTTCCCCAGCGGCGGCGGCTCACGTCTCCCTCCTGACCCAGCGCAGCTGCACCAGCGTTCCGGCCAGGGTGATCAGGAGCAGCAGGACGGCGACGGACGAGGCGGCGCCCATGCGCCACCAGCGGAATCCCTCCTCGTACATGAACAGCACCACGCTGCGGGTGGCCCCCAGGGGACCGCCCTGGGTCATCACGTACGGCTCGGCGAAGAGCTGGAAGTAGCCGATCATGGTGGTGACGCTGACGAACAGGAAGGTCGGCGCCAGGCCCGGCAGGGTGATGTGCAGGAAGCGGCGGACCGACCCCGCGCCGTCGATCGCCGCGGCCTCGTAGAGCTCGCGCGGGATCATCTGCAGTCCCGCGACGAAGATGAGCATGTTGTAGCCGAAGTTCTTCCACACCGCGAGCAGGATGATGGCGGGCATGGCCCACCGCGGATCGCCCAGCCAGTCCACCGGCTCGATCCCCGCCAGGCCCAGCCCCCAGTTCAGCAGGCCGTAGCGCGGGTGGTAGAGGTACCGCCAGACGATGGCCACCGACACCAGGGTGGTCACCACGGGCGCGAAGTAGATGGTGCGGAACAGGCCGCGCAGGCGCACCAGGCGGGCGTTGACCAGCAGCGCCGCACCCAGGGACACCGCCAGCGACAGCGGCCCGCCGATCACCACGAACTTCAGCGTGTTGCCCAGGGCGCTCCAGAAGGTCGCGTTCGTCAACATGTGGGCGTAGTTGTCCAGGCCGACGAAACGCGCGTTGCCCGGGTCGGAGATGGCGTACAGATCGAAATCGGTGAGGCTCAGCAGCAGTCCCGCGACCACCGGGATCACGAAGAACACCGCGATGAGGATCATCGCCGGGGCGAGGAAGATCCAGGCCGCGCGGGCCTTCCTGCGTTCCAGGGTGGAGCTCACGGCGTCCCCCCTGCGGTCTCATCCGGGTCCGGATCGCGGTGTTCCCGCAGCCAGCGGCGCTTGGCCAGCATCCTGTCCACGTCCTCGTCCAGGCGGGCCAGCGCCTGTTCGGGCGTGGCCGACCCGCGGATGGCCTGCTCGGCTGCCTCCCACACCCGGTTGGCGATCTGCTCCCACTCGGGAATCTTGGGCGTGGCCGTCACCCGTTCCAGCTGGGCGGCGAACGCCGCGGCGCGGGGATCGCCGGCCAGGCGCGGATCGTCCCAGGCCGCCCGGTGCGCCGGCAGATCGCCCGTCAGCTCGAAGAACCGGATCTGCTGCTCGGGGCGGGACAGGAACTCGATCAAGCGCCAGGCCTCGTCCGGATGATCGCCGCCGCGGAACACGACCAGGCTCGATCCCCCCGCCAGGGACAGGCCCGGCGTTCCCGGAGCGGCGGCGGCCTCCGCATCGGGTGCCGGCAAGGGGGCGGTGGCCCAGGCGTCCTGCAGCTCGGGGGGCAGCCGGCGCGCGAACTCGCCGAGGTTCCAGGGGCCGCTGACGTACATGGCGAAGGTGCCGCGGGCGAACTCCTGGTACAGGTTGGCGACCTCGTTGTTGGCCACCGGCGGAGCCAGCCCGTCCCTGAATAGATCCAGGTAGAAGTCGAAGGCCTGCGCGAACGCCGGTTGCGCGAACGCCCCGCGGGTATCGCTTGCCGCCAGCAGCGGGGATCCCCCCTGCAGGCCCAGGATCACCGGCTGGGTCCACTCGTTCAGCGGCAGCAGGATGCCGTAGTGTCCCGCTCCCTGCATCCGGACGACCGCAGCCATGGACTCGCGCCACTCGGTCCAGGATCGAGGCGCATGAGGATACCCGGCGGCCTCGAGCAGGTCGGCGCGGTAGAAGAGCACGCGGGTGTCGACGTACCAGGGAACGCCGTACAGGCGGCCGTCGATCACGTTGGTCTCCCAGATGCCCGGGAAGTGGTCGGCGGGCTGGACGGCGGCCGACGCGGCCACCCAGGAGTCCAGCGGTTCCAGCGCCTCGAGGGCCGTGAACTCCGACACCCAGGTGTTGCCCAGCTGGGCCACGTCGGGCGTGGCGCGGCCGACGAAGGCGGTCAGCAGCTTCTCGTGGGCGGCCGACCAGGGGATCTGCTGGACGTCCACCTTCACCCCGGGATTCTGGGCCTCGAATCCGGGCACCAGATCCTTGACGACTTCCCCCTCGCGCCCCATGGCCCAGAAGCGCAGGGTGACCGTTTCCCCTCCATCCTTGCGGCCGCATCCCGACGCCGCCAGCCAGACGAACGCGAGGATCAAGACAGACCGCCGGCGGACGCCCCGGAACAGCCGGCTCATCGTTCCGCCGCGGCCGTATCGAGCCAGCCGCCGGTGAAACCCGCGACCCGAAGGCCGCGCACGATGTGGGGATTGCCGCGCATGACGCGCCACACCAGTTCGCTGCGGTGGTTCTCGATCATCGCCACGATGGGGCCCTGGTCGATGCCCAGGTAGTCGGTGTCGTACCAGCCGACCCCGGGGACGACCCGGCCGTGCTGCACCGGCTCGTCGAGGGTGAAGGTGGGGTTGAGGGCGTCGAGGAAGCCGTACCGTCCGTAGATGAGATCGCCGTGGTCCTCAGCCATCGCCATCAGGGCGGGAATGACCAGGTCGGGCGCGAAGGGCACCGATCCGCCCAGGGCCGAGGGGCAGACCGTCCCGTCGTCATGGACGGTGGTGAACGACGCGCCCCGCGCCCAGTAGGTCTGGAAGGTGCGCTCCCGTCCATCGATGGTGAACGTGCCCGAGACGGGACCGTCGCAGGCGGTCAGGCCCCACAGGCGCGGGCCGTAGCCCGTCCAGCCCTCGGGATTGGCCATGGCGTATTCATGCTGGAAAAGCAGGGCGCGCCGGCTGTTCTCGAAGTAGTCGAGATCGTGGTCCTGCATGAACCCGTCGCGGATGCCCCTCAGGTCGATCCACACGTGGGTGTACTGGTGGCCGAACAGGGGCGCGAAGCCCACGTGCTCGTTACCGGCCGGACCGCCCCAGCGGTAACCCGCGGTCCAGGCCGTCCAGGCGTCGGGGGACACCGGATGGGTGGGCGAGCCAAGGGCCATGATGTAGACCAGGGCCGCCTCGTTGTATCCGCCCCAGTCGTAGGGCAGGTGGCCGTTCTCGGGGGTCCAGCCGTGGCCGATCAGGGGGGGACGGACCGAGGCCCAGGTCCAGTCGGCGGCCAGGTACAGCTCCTCGGCAACCGTGCGGATGCTGTCCTCCACCGCGTCCGACCCATCGAAATAGCTCTGGCAGAACAGGGCTCCGGCCAGCAGCAGGGCGGTGTCGACGGTGGAAAGTTCCACGTTGCCGAACCGCTCGCCGGTGTCCGGATCGAGGAAGTGGTAGTAGAATCCGTGGTAGCCCGTGGCACGGGGGGTGGTATCCTGCGGGGCTTCCCGGAAGAACCTCAAGGTGCGCAGGACGCGGCGCGCGGCGCTTTCCCTCATGACCCAGCCCCGCTCCGCCCCGATGGCATAAGATGTTAAGGCAAAACCGGTTGCGCTGACGCTGGCGAAGGACGGGGAGGGTGCGCGGTCGGGTGCGAGCCCGGTTTGGGGGTTGCATAGCTCCCAGAAATAGTGGAAAGTACGTTCTTGCAGATCGTCGATGAAAGCGGTTTCATCGGCCGGGCCTGAAAAAGCGGCCTCGCTGTCCCGGCGCTCCGGACCGCACCCGCAGAGGCCGAGGGAAACTGCGGCGAGCAGGACGAAGGCCCCGGGAGCAGGGATGCTCCTGAGGACGGACAGGATCGCGGAATACATCGGTCGGTCGTTCATGGGGTCATTATTGGCCGCCCCGGCCTCCGACGCAACAGAAATCGGTGCCCATGCCGTCGCGCCGCAGGACCTGGTTCCTCGTCCGGATGATCATCTACCTGGTGGTCATCGCGATCCTGCTGGTCAACCGGGGCGAGATCCCCTGGCGGCGGCTGGCCGGAACGTTCCGGCCGGCGGAGCAGGAAGATCCGATCCTGAGGGTCGGCGGCCGCGACCTGGCGCCCGGGCTGATCGACCGGCTGCTGGCGGGCTACCGGCAGGACTATCCCGACCTGGCCTTCGAGGTGCGGTCCGGGGGGACCAACCAGGCCCTGGAGGACCTGATCAACGGGCGCGTGGACGTGGCCTTCCTCTACCGGCCTCCCACCCCCGCCGAACAGGACCTGTTCCGCGAGACCGCCGGCGACACGGCCGTGGTCACCCCCGTCGCCGTAGGGGCCGTCCTGGTGACGGCCGCAGAGGGGGATCCCGGCGGCTCCCTGACTCCGGCCGGCCTGGCCGGGATCCTGGCGGGCCGCGCTCCCGGGCCTGCAGGGTCCATCTATCTGCCCGACCCCAACGAGGGGTTGTGGGATGCGGTGCGGTCGGGACTGGACCTGCCCGGGGATCTGCCCCCCGCGGGCTCGCCGGTGGTGTTCCTGAAGGGTCCGGAAGATGTGCTGGCGGCCGTCCGGGATGCGGAGGCGGCCGGCCTGCCGGACGCCTGGGGCCTGGTCAGCGGCCTGGCCCTGCCCCGCGACCCCGGCGAGGGTGCCCCGGACGGGCTGCAGTTCCTGCCGATGCAGGCCTCGCCGGACAGCGCCGCGGCCGCGCCGGCCTACGAGACGGTGGCGAGGGGAACTTATCCCCTTCATCATCTCTTGTATGCTGCGTGCCTGGATACCGGCGGACGCCAGGGTGGACGGTTCGTCACCCACCTGGCCAGCGCCCGCGGCCTGCGCCAGGTCGAGAGGGCGGGGGTCGTCCCCGCGCGTCAGATCCTGCGGGAGATCCACCTGACCCGCGACCCGGTGGGAGAATGAGGGAGGGGCCATGAAACCGCGATTCCTCCGGACCGGACCGGATTCCTTCCGGGTGGCCCGTTGCGGCCGCCGGACGGCGGCCCCCATCCTGGTCGTTCTGGGGCTGGCGGCGGCCCTGGTCGGGACTCTCCCCACGGTCGCCTTCGCAGCCGACCGGCCGCAGTACACCCTGGACAACGACCCCCTGCGGCAGGGCAACCGGGCCTTCGCCCAGGGCGACCTGGACCGGGCCCGCGAACTCTACTCCGAGGCCGTGGCAGCCGGCCACCGTCTGCCCGACGCCCTGTGGGGCCTGGCCCGGCTGGACCTCGGCCGCGGGGATTCCGAAGCCGCCGAAGCCCGCTGCCGCCAGGCCCTGGCCGCCGCCGGGGGGCGTTTCGCCGAAGCCAGGGCGGGCCTCGGCCTGGCCCTGCTGGCCCAGGGCCGCGGCGAGGAGGCCGACGTCGAGTTCGCCCAGGCCCTCGCCGAGGATCCCCAGGTCTGGACCGCACACTACGGAACCGCCCTGCGGCTCATGGCGGCCGGCCGCTGGGACGAGGCGCGGCCGCACCTGGACCGGGGCGCGAAGCTCGAGGGCCTGGACCAGGGCGAGGACCAGTACCAGCACGCCCTGGCCCTTTACCTCAAGGGCACGGGCGACCTGACCGGCGCCGAGCAGGCGGCCCTCAAGGCCCGCCACCTCAACCCGGCCGACCCCGCCCACGGCTTCCTGATCGCCGAGATCTACCTCGCCGAGGGCATCCCCGCCCTGGCCGTTCCCGCCTACGAGGAGGCCCTGGCCGTTCCCGGCGCCGTCCCGCGGGCGGCGGATCTGCACCGCCTGGGCCGGCTCTACGAGGACCAGAACCGCTTCAACGAGGCCCGGGACCGTTATCTGCAGGCCGTGGCGGCCGATTCCACCTTCACGCCCGCCCTGGCCGACCTGGCGGACCTGTTCGTGCGCGCCAAGCGGTTCGACCAGGCCGCCGGCGTCCTGCTCCGCCTGGCGGACCTGCAACCGGACGACCTGGCGACCCGGCTCGACCTTGCCGACGCCTTCCTCGAACTGGGCCGGACCGGAGAATCCCTGGCCGCGGCCCGCGAGGCCCTGCGCCTGGCGCCCGACGATCCGCAGGTCCGGTTCGCCTTCGTCCGCGCGGGGATCCGCGCCGCCGGGGACGAGGAGCGCGCCGAGGCCGCCGCGATGATGACCGACCTGCCCGACTCCCTGCCCTGGCACGCCCCCGACCTGGTCGATCTGGCCGCCTGGCAGACCGAGCGGGAGGACTTCGCCGGGGCCGGCACCACCCTGGACCGGGCCGCCCGGCTGGATCCCGCCCTGGTCCGGGTCCCGTTCCAGCGGGGCCTGCTCGAACTGCGCCGGGGTCGGCCCGACGACGCCGCCGAAGCGTTCGCCCGGGCCGTCGATCTGGATCCCGAGGGCGCCGCGAACCATCTCAACCTGGGCATCGCCCGCTACCAGGCCGGGGACGTGGCCGCGGCCGTCCCCGCCTTCCGCCGGGCGGTCGCCCTGCGCGGCGACCTGACCATGGCCCGGCTGCTCCTGGCCCAGGGCCTGGCGGCCACCGATTCCCTCGCCGCCGCCGAACGGGAATACCGCGCCGTCCTCGACCGCGAACCGCAGAACGCCAAGGCCCTGCGCGGCGTGGGGTTCTGCAGGCTGAGGAAGGCGGACTACGCCGCAGCCGCAACCGCCTACGCCGCGGCTGCGGAGGCCGAACCCGGCAACGCCGACGGCTGGGCGGGGCTGGGCAGCGCCCGCCTCGGCCAGGGCGACCTCGATGCGGCCGAGGCTGCCTACGCGAAGGCCCGCGCCATCGATCCCCGCAATCCCATGCTCGAAACCGGATCCGCTCTTCTGACCCAGGCCAGGAACGCAGGAAAGGAAAACCAGTAAAGATGAAAAGCTACGTGCTCATACCCATCACCATCGTCTCGATCGTCGCCTCGTACTTCATCTGGCAGAACTCCCCTGAGTACATCCACCAGGGAGGTCCCCTGCTCGTGCTCGGACTGACGTTCTTCTTCCTGACGCTGACCTTCGCCATCGAACGGTTCATCGTCCTGTGGCGGGCGGGCGGCCGCGGCAGCGTGCCCGGCTTCGTCAAGACCCTCAAGCATGCGGTCCACGCCGGCGAGCTGGACTCCGCCATCACGGCCTGCAAGCAGCAGGGCGGCAGCCTGGCCAACGTCATCGGCGCCGGTCTGGAGAGCTTCAAGCGCCGCTCGGCCGAGGGTCACCAGAAGAAGGAGCTCATGGACGAGACCCGGCGCGCCCTGCAGGAGGCCAACGCCCTGGAGAGCCCCAACCTCGAGCAGAACCTCAACGCGCTGTCGACCATCGCGTCGGTCGCCACCATGCTCGGCCTGCTCGGGACCACGATCGGCATGATCCGGTCCTTCCACGCCATGTCGCGCGCCGGCGCGCCCGACGCCACCCAGCTGGCGCTGGGCATCAGCGAGGCCCTGGTGAACACCGCCCTGGGCCTGACCACCGCCATCCTGGCGACGGTGCTCTACAACTACTTCACGACCAAGGTGGACACCTTCAACAACCGGGTCGAGGAGACCTCGTACGAGGTCCTCCAGCTGCTGGAGACCAGGTAAGGAGCGCCGGCCGTGACGAGACGCAACAAGGTCAGGATCGACATGACGCCCATGGTGGACGTGGCGTTCCTGTTGCTGATCTTCTTCATGTCCACCACGCAGTTCAAGCCGCCCGAACAGGTGGCCGTGAACCTGCCGCTGTCCAGCTCGGAGATCCACGTCCCCGAGACGGGCACGATCATCCTGACGGTCAACGAGACCGGCCAGGTGTTCATCTCCAGCGAGACCGGCCGGGACATCCAGGCCCTGGCTCCGGACAACATGCTGGAAGCCATCGTCAACTGGCGGGGGCGCAATCCCTCGGCCGTGGTCGTGGTCAAGGGCGACCGTGACGCCTCGTTCGGCGCCATGGCCGACCTGATGGACGCCCTGGCCCAGGCGAAGACCCTGCGCTTCAACCTGATGACCGATCTCAAGAAACGCACCCCGCGCGACGAGGCCGCCCCGTCGGCGGCGGGGGACTAGCGGTCCGCGAAGGAGTCCGAGATGGCCGACGTTGCCGCCCCCGATACCGGACAACCCGCCGCACCCGGCAAGGGCGTGCTCGGACGCGCGAAGAAGAAGCGCGTCGGGATCCGGATCGACATGACGCCCATGGTCGACGTGGCGTTCCTGCTGCTCATCTTCTTCATGGTCACCACCGTGTTCCGGCGTCCTCTGGCCATGGAGGTGAACCTGCCCGAGCCGGGAGCCAGCGTCGAGGTGCCCGAGTCCAACGTGATGACCGTCTACGTGGACGAGGACGAATCCCTGTTCGTCAAGCTGGGCAAGGGCGGCATCGAACCCCTCGCCTGGCCGGACCTGCGGCCCAACCTGGAGTCGGCATCGGAAGCCAATCCCAACCTGATCATCCTGGTCAAGATCCACCGCGAGGCGCGCTACGAGCCCATGGTGGACATGATGGACCTGCTGGAGGATGCGGGGATGGAACGGTTCAGCCTGATCCCCATGAAGGAAAGCGACGAGAAGACGCTGGAGGAGGTGCGATGAACGCGGCCAGGACCGACGACGCCCCGGACGTGCGCCACATCCCCTGGGCCTATTCCCTGGAGGACGCCCCCCGCCTGCCCCTGACCGGGGACCGGCACCCCCTGCGCCGGGAACTGGCCCGGTGGCTGGGCTGGGCCAACGTCCTGACCTTGCTGCTGGCGGCGATCGCCTTCGGGACCTGGCTGTGGTGGTCGCACCGCCAGCCGCCGCCGCGTCCGGTGGCCCGCCAGGTCAAGATCGTCCGCTACACCGACCTGGGCGTTCCGCCGTCCATCGCCCGGCCGACCGTGCCCCAGATCAACGTGGCCGAGGCCGTGGCCAAGGTGGCCGCGCCCCCGCCGACCATCGCCGTCCCCGAACCGGTGGCCGACGAGAAGGCCGTGGTGCAGACCATCGCCACCCAGACCGAGATGGTCGAGGCCCTGCCGCCCATGGACCTTTCGGATCTCGGCGGCTCCGGCGACGGCGTGGGCGACTCGCTGGTCATCGACGTGGACATCGACACCTCGCCCGGTCCCACCGATTTCGTGGCCGTGGACGTCGAACCGGTGCGGGTGAGCATCGACGCCCCGGTCTATCCGCCGGTGGCCCTGTCCGCCGGTGTGGAAGGGACGGTGCTGGTGCAGGTGCTGGTGGGGAAGGACGGCCGGGTGAAGGACGTCATCTTCGTGGACGGGCCCGAAGCGTTGAAGCAGGCCGCCGACGACTGCGCCCGCACCTCGGTGTGGCGCCCGGCCCTCATCGACCAGAAGCCCGTCGAGGTGTGGGTCCTGATGCCGGTGACGTTCAAACTGAGGTCATAGCTGCGGGCGATCCCGACCGGTCCCGCGGAAGGTTGCCGAGCGCAGCCCGGAGCCTACAGCTCGGTCACCTCGATCTGCGGCAGGATCTTCTCCACGTCCTTGCGGTGACACAGTTCGGTGCCCGGCGTCATGGCCGTGGCCACGCCCGCCGCGCAGGACCAGCGCAGGCATTCGCCGACCTCCAGACCCCGCGACCGCGCCAGGATGAAACCCGCCACCGTCGAGTCACCCGCGCCGACCGTGCTCTGGGCATCGATCTCGGGGCCGCGGGCCTTGAGGGCCCCGTCCCGCGTGCACAGCAGGAGTCCCTGGCGTCCCCGGGAAACCAGCACCTGCTCGAGGCCCCGGTCCAGCAGGTCGCGTCCGGCGGCGAGGATCTCCGCCTCGGTTTCCAGGGTCCGGTCCACCAGACGCTCCAGTTCGTGGATGTTGGGTTTGATGCAGCAGGGCGCGTGGGCCACCGCCTCCTGCAGGGCGGCGCCGTCCGCGTCGACCACGGTCACCGCGCCGAGTGCGCGTCCCGCCAGGATCAGCTGGCCGTAGATCTCGGGAGTGACACCCAGCGGCAGGCTGCCGCTGAGGATCAGGTATCCGGCGTCGCTCAGGCCGCGGATCTTCTGGAAGAGGGCGCCGAGTTCCGCCGCCGAAACTTCGGGGCCGGAGGCCGAGATGACGAACTGCCTGTCCGCGGATTCCTCCCGCAAAAGGATGTTGGTGCGGGTCTCGCCGGCGATCCGGGTGAAGTCGGACACCACACCCGCGTTGAGCAGCAGTCCCTCCAGACGCAGTCCATCGTAGCCGCCGACCAGACCCAGGGCCACGCTGTGGCCTCCGAGCTCCTTGATCACCCGGGAGACGTCGATGCCCTTCCCGGCCGCATAGTCGGTTTCGGTCTTCACCCGCACGGTGTCGTCGGGCAGAAGGCTGTCCACGGTGATGGCCCGGTCGAGGGCGGGGTTCAGGGTGACGGTGTAGATCATGGGTTCGACTCCGGGTTCCGGCGGGTTTTCGTCAAGGCAGGTGAGCCGGAGCGGACCGGGCGAGGGTGCGGCCCTCCCGCCTGGCCACCACCACCAGATATCCGCCGCTGTTCCTTTTCAAGAATTCGGGATCCTTCACCCCCACCCTCAGGGCGTTCCCCGCCTCCAGGTTCACGGCCGGGGAGAGATCCGGCGCCAGGACGACGAGTTCGTAGTCGTCCGCACCCTCGAAGGCCGTCCAGGTGAACTCCACGACATCTTCGTCCACCGTCCAGTCCGGGGCGGCCCAGGTCTCGGCGGCCCATTCCTCGCCGCGCATCTGCAATTCCCCGGTCTCGGGGTCGGCGGGCAGGGTCCCGTCCCCGCCGCCCAGATGGGTGATGATCGCTCCCATCCCCACAGCCACCAGGATAACGGCCG
>JAHJTW010000067.1 GCA_018829565.1 bacterium
GGACACTTCGAGGGATCGCGGTGGAAGCCGGCGCCGGGGCGGTCGCGGCCGCCGGGGCGGTCGTTCCCGTGATGCCGCCAGGGTCCAGGACGCCGCAAACCTCACCGAAAACCAGGGAAGCAACGCCATGAGCATCGAGAACAACCAGCCCGAGCCCCGCCCCGCCGAAACGACCACGCCGGCGGCGGCCGAGCCGGTCCAGGCTCCCGAGATCCGTCCCATGGCCGAGCCGCGCCCTGCTGCCGAGCAGGCAGCCCCGGCCGCTGCGGCCTCTGCGGCGCCTGAGACCCGGGAACCGGCGGCGCCTGCCGCCGCGTCTGCGGGTGAACAGGTCCTGGCCGCGGGCATCCGCTGCCTCGAATACGCCAAGCCCCTGCGCGAAGTCACCGAAGAAGGGCTGGACGCGGGTCTGGTCTCCTTGACGGGCGGCATGCTGGTCCGGTCCGGCTTCCCGTGCCGCTGCGAGGTCCATGCGGGCGAGTACCGCCAGATCCGCATCGTGACCGACGACTCGAGCGCCGGCATCCTGATCGGCCGCCGCGGAGCGACCGTCGACGCGGTCGAACACCTCGTCGAGCGCATGGCGAGCACCGCCCACGGCGACCGGGTCAAGATGAACCTGGACATCAACAACTACCGCCGCCGCCGGGAGGACTCCCTGGTGGACCGCGTGGCCGACGCCGTCGACAAGGTCCTGGAGACCGGCGAGCCGATCCACATGGAGCCCATGAACGCGCGCGAGCGCCGGATCGTCCACCTCGAGGCGGCCGAGGCCGGGCTCACCACCGTGACCGAGATCGACGCCGAAGGGAAGCACGTGGTCATCTCCAAGGGAGATGGCACCGCGCCCGTCCGGCCCACGGACGACGATCAAGACGGCGAAGACTGATCCGGGCGTCGCGACCGGAACGGGGCGGCGCCTTGGGGCGCCGCCTCTTTTTTTACGGAGGAGAACCATGAACCCCGCCCCCCTTCCGACCATCGCCGCCCAGGCCACCCCGGTGGGGGAGTCCGGCCTGGCGGTGGTCCGGGTCAGCGGCCCGGACGCGCTGGCCGTCACCGCCCGCATCTTCGAGGGCGGGCCCTTCCGGGGTGGGGCCTTGGTGGGGGCTGTGGAATCTCATCGCGCTGTATACGGTATACTGGCCGACCCGGTTTTTGAACCAAGTGCCAATGAAAAAACAAGTTGTGTGATCGACCAGGTGCTGGTCCTCCCGCTGCTGGCCCCGCACGGGTACACGGGCGAGGACACCGTGGAGTTCTTCTGCCACGGCGGCCGGGTGGTCCCCGATCTGGTGGTCCGGGCCTGCCTGGCGGCCGGGGCGGAGCCCGCGGGACCGGGTGAATTCACCCGCCGCGCCTTCCTCAACGGGAAGCTCAGCCTGGACCAGGCCGAGGCCGTGGCCGACCTCATCCACGCCACGGGGGAGCTGGGCGCCAGGGCCGCCATCCGCCAGCTCCAGGGTGGGCTGGACGACCAGATGCGCGGCATCGAACACCCCCTGCTCCAGCTGCTGGCCGAGATCGAGGGGAGCCTCGAGTTCCTCGACGACGAGGACGTGTCCGTGCCGGCGGAGAGGGCGGCCGCGGTCCTGCGGGAGGCCGTCGCCGGGATCGATCGTCTCCTGGACGTCGCCCCCGCCGGCCGGATCCTGCGCGAGGGGTTCCACGTGGTGCTCGCGGGCGCGCCCAACGCCGGCAAGAGCTCGCTCTTCAACGCCCTGCTCGGCGAGGACCGCGCCATCGTCGACGACGAGGCCGGCACCACACGGGACGTGGTCGCGGGGAAGCGCATCCGCCGGGGCCAGGCTTATATTCTGCACGACACCGCGGGACTGCGCGGCGATGCGGCCCGGGTCGAGCTCCTGGGCATCCAGCGCACGTACCGGACCCTGGCCGAAGCGGACGTGATCCTGTACCTGACCGAGGCGGACGCCCCCCGGGACCCCGAGCCGGAAGTCCTGGAGCTGGTGAACTCCGCTCAGCCGTCCATCCCCCTGATCACGGTTTGGACCAAGGGCGATCTGGCGGATGCCGGAAGAAGGGCCGGACCGCACCCTGCACCGGAAGCCGGCCGGGGCGGCGCCGCGGCGGCCATCCTCACCTCGAGCCGTACGGGTTCGGGGCTGGACGAGGTGTGGCGCGCCCTCGAGAGCGTCGCCGCTGGTTACCGGCTGGACGAGGCCCTGTCCCTGGGCGTGGTCATGAACGCCCGGCACCAGCACAAGCTCGAGGAGTGCCGGCGCGACCTGGTCTTGCTGGCCGACGAACTGGAACAGAACCACCCCGGCGGCGAGGTCACCGGGACCATGCTGGCGGCCATTCTCGGCCGGCTGGGGGAGGTGTCCGGGCGCGTGTTCAGCGAACAGGTGCTCGAGGCGGTCTTCCGGCGTTTCTGCGTGGGGAAATAGAGGCATGAAGGCACCATCGTTCGACATCGTCGTGATCGGCGGCGGACACGCCGGCATCGAGGCCGCCCTGGCCGCGGCCCGTCTGGGCGCATCCAGCGCCCTGGTCACGCACGCCCTCGACGAGATCGGCCGCATGCCCTGCAACCCCGCCATCGGCGGCCTGGGCAAGGGCCATCTGGTGCGGGAGATCGACGTTCTCGGCGGGGAGATGGGCCTGGCCATCGACGAGACGGGCATCCAGTTCCGGGTCCTCAACCGCAAGAAGGGCCCCGCCGTCCAGTCCCCGCGCGCGCAGGCCGACAAGCACGCCTACCAGCGCCGCATGATGCAGGCCGTGCTGGATCAACCGGGCCTGACGGTGTTCGCCGCCGACGCGGCAGGAATGACGGCGACCCATGGCGCGGTTTCGGAAGTGCTGCTCGCGGACGGGCGCACGCTCGGTTGCCGCCGGGCGGTGCTCTGCTCGGGGACGTTCCTGCGGGGCCTGATGCACGTCGGCGACCGCAAGACCATCGGAGGGCGCGAGGGCGCGGCCAGCAGCGAGGGGCTCAGCGGGGGTTTGACCGCCCTGGGACTGCAGCTGAAGAGGTTGAAGACCGGGACTCCTCCCCGCCTGCACCGGGACGGCATCGACTATTCCCGCCTGCAGGCGCAGGCCGGGGACGATCCGCCCCAGCCGTTCTCCTTCCGCACCGCCGCCCTCGTGGTGGACCAGGTGGAATGCCATCTCGCCTACACCACCGAGGAGACCCACCGCATCATCACCGCCGGTCTCGACCGCTCCCCTCTGTTCGGCGGCGTCATCGAAGGCCAGGGCCCGCGTTATTGTCCGTCCATCGAGGACAAGGTGGTGAGGTTCGCGGACAAGGACCGGCACCTGCTCTTCCTCGAGCCCGAGGGCCTGGACACCGAGGAGATCTACGTCAACGGCCTTTCGACGAGCCTGCCCGCCGACATCCAGGAGGCGGTGGTCCGCTCGGTTCCCGGACTGGAGCGGGCCCGGATCCTGCGGTACGGCTACGCGGTGGAGTACGACAGCGTGCCGTCCTGGCAGGTGCACCCCAGCCTCGAAACCAAACCGGTGGCCGGCCTCTACCTGGCAGGCCAGATCCTGGGAACCTCGGGTTACGAGGAGGCGGCTGCGCAGGGCCTGGTGGCGGGGATCAACGCGGTGCGCAGCCTCGACGGCCGCCCGCCCCTGGAACTCGGTCGCGACCAGGCCTACATCGGCGTGCTGGTGGACGACCTGGTGACCAAGGAGATCAACGAACCCTACCGCATGTTCACCTCCCGCGCCGAGCATCGCCTCCACCTGCGCTGCGACAACGTCGAGGCCAGGCTCGGGGATCTCGCCCGGGAGGTCGCGCTGTTGCCCGCCCATGCCCTGGACTTGCTCGACCTGCGGAGCGCCATGGTCGCCGCGGTGGAAAGGCAGCTGCGCCGGACCAGCGTCTTCCTCAAGGACAGGGGGCTGCGGGTGATGGCGTCCGACTACCTGCGCTTCCCCGAGGGCTCCTGGGCCGGGCTTCGCGCCAGCACGCAAACTGTTGATGAGTTCTGGAATATGGTTGACTTCGAAACCAAAAAACTATCGGCTGGGGGTGCCGGCCACCTGGTGCAGGGAGCTCTTGCCCAGGTGGAGAACGACATCAAGTACGACGGCTATATCGCCAAGCATAACAAGCTCTTGCGCCACAGGGAGCACCTCGACCACCTGGAGTTGCCCCTTGAATTGAACTACAGGGACATGACCGCCCTGAGTTTCGAAGCCCGGGAGAAGCTCGACCGGATCCGCCCGGCGACCCTTGGACAGGCCGGGCGGATCGATGGCGTCCGGGCGGGGGATCTCGCCGTCCTCACCGTTTACATGAAGAAGTACGCGGCATCGGGGGAGGCCGACCGATGAACGGGGGCGGCGCCGGTGCGGGCTGCGACCAGGTTCTGCGGGCCTATCAGGAGGAGATCCTGCGCTGGAACGCCAGCATCAACCTGGTGACCCGCCAATCCAGCGCGCAGGCCGTTCCCGCCCTGTGCCGCCAGTGCGAGGAAGCCCTTGGGCTGCTCCTGGATGATTGTGGGGCTCGCCTGTCGGGTCCGGGTCTCCTCCGGTACTTCGATCTGGGCTCGGGGGCCGGGCTGCCCGGAGTGATCTGGCACCTGGCGATGAACCGGCGAGGCCTTTCCCCGCGGACGACCCTGGTGGAGCCCCGCGCCAAGCGGGCGTGGTTCCTCGAAAGGGTGGGCGCTCTCGAGGGGATGCCGCCCTACGGGGTCTTCGCAGGTCGCTGGGGGGGGGGATCGGTGGTCGGTGTGGCGGGGGAGGAACAGGTCGCCGGGGCCTTGACGGTTCTGATCTCCCTCAAGGCGTTGCGGCTCAAGGACGTGGACGTCATGGCGGGCCTGCTGGCTGGACTCGGCCACGACCCCAACCCTGCCGCAGGGCCCGCCCGCGTGATCATCGCGCGGTTTTATCCGCCCGATCAGGTTTTTCCGGGCGACCTGGGGCGAGCGCTGGAATTTCCCGAGCCGGGCCGGGGGATTCCGGAAACCTTTTCCGCCCTGGTGCATCAGGGATCCCGTCTCCTGGGGCCAACATCCGGAAGGATGGCGACATCCCTGGTTTTCTCGGAGTACGCCCGGGCATCCTGATCCCTCCCGGCCCGTTGTTCCACGTGGAACACACGCGGGCCACCGCCGGGTTTGTTCCACGTGGAACAAGGAGCGGCGGGCCCACAGGTCTCTTGACGGAAACGATCTCCTCCCCGTAGATTCCCTCCTCCCGGATGAAAAACCGGACCCTCTTTTTTGAAAGGTCGTCGAATGGGCAAGGTGATCTCCATATCCAACCAGAAGGGCGGGGTCGGCAAGACCACGACCGCCGTCAATCTTGCCGCCAGCCTGGGCGTCGCCGAGAAGCGCACCCTCCTCATCGATCTCGACCCCCAGGGCAACGCCTCCAGCGGGGTCGGTGTAGCCCAAAAGGACATAACGAGTTATGAAGTCCTTCTGGGTGAGGCCGGAGCAGGGGAGGGCATCCAGAACACGACGGTCCCGTTCCTGGACATCATCCCCGCCGACCGGCGGCTCGCCGGCGCCGAGGTGGAACTGGTGGACCAGGAGAACCGGGAGGGGTTCCTCAAGCGGGCCCTGGCGCCCCTGCGGGACCGGTACGATTTCATCCTCATCGACACCCCGCCCAGTCTTGGCATGTTGACCCTCAACGCCCTGACCGCGGCGGATACTGTGCTGATCCCGATCCAGTGCGAATACTATGCCCTGGAAGGGCTTAGCCAGCTGCTGAGCACCGTCCAGCTGGTCCAGCGGAGCACCAATCCTGCGCTGCGCATCGAGGGGGTGCTGCTGACGATGTTCGATCGCCGGCTTCGCCTCAGCAACCAGGTCGCCGAAGAGGCCATCGACTTCTTCGGCACCACCGTGTACGAGACGAAGATACCCCGCAACGTGCGGCTCAGCGAGGCGCCGTCCTTCGGGAAACCCATCCTCCTGTACGACGTGGAGTGCGTGGGAGCCCAGACCTATCTCGAGCTGGCACACGAGGTCATCGTCCGGAACGAAGAGAAGGCCCGATCCGAGGGGTGACGACCCGACAGGCGGAAGGAATCATGACCATGAGCAAGAACCGGGTGCTGGGCAAGGGACTTTCAGCCTTGATCCAGGGGGCGGACCTCAAGGGTGACGGGACGGGGACCGGAGGCCACGACAGCTTGCGTCGTATTCCCCTCGAAAAGATCGGATTCAACCCCGACCAGCCACGTAAGTTCTTTGATGACAGCTCACTGGAAGAGCTTGCCGACTCCATCCGCCAGGTGGGGATCCTGCAGCCGGTCCTCTTGCGGAAGCTGGACGGGGCCGAGAACCTGATTCCCCATCCGGGCCTGAATCTCCCGGCGGGGGGCCTCGTTTTCGGCGTGGTGGCGGGCGAACGCCGGGTGCGGGCCGCCAGGCTGGCGGGGCTGACCGAGGTCCCCGCCATCATCTGCACCTACGAGGAGACCGAGGCGCTGAAGATCGCCCTGCTGGAGAACATCCAGCGGGAGGACCTCGGTCCCATCGAGGAGGCCGAGGCCTACGACCACCTCATGACCGCCTACGGGGCGACCCAGGAGGAACTGGCGGGGATGCTGGGCAAGCGGCGCAGCACGGTGGCCAACACCTTGCGGCTGCTCAGCCTGGAACCCGACATCCGCGACCTGCTGCAGGAGGGCAAGATCACCCGCGGCCACGCCAAGGCCTTGCTGTCCATGCCGGCCGGCCCCGGGCGCGGCCAGCTGGCCAAGCTGTGCCACACCCGCGGGCTCTCGGTCAGGGACTGCGAGGAGCGGGCTCGCCAGGGGGGGGCCAGGCCCCGCAAGAAATCACGGAAGAAGCCTTCCGCCATGCCGCGGGCCCAGGACCCCGGTCTGCGCGCCCTCCAGGAGCGGGCGGAACAGGTCTTCGGGTCGCCGGTGGCCATCGAGCGGGATCAGGGCAACGGCAAGGGCATGGTGACGGTCAGGTTCTACTCGGATTCCGATCTGGTGCGCCTGCTGAACATCATGGGTGTGGATACCGAGCTTTCCTGATGTGGTAAGATGCTGAATTTAAACAAATTAATCGATTTCTGGAGGTTCGGCCGGGCAGCCAGGCTGCGGCTGTTCCTGGTGCTGCTCGTCGCATTGACGGCCCTGTATATCGTATACAATGTCGTGGAAATTAAAAAAGTCTATGATCAGTCCGCTCATCTTTCGGAATTCCTCCAGCGGGAATGGAATTCCGGAGGGATCCTGACGGAGATCCTGGATTCCGGCGCCTTCCAGTTCTTCATCCTGGCCATGGGCTGGACCTCGTACCTGCGCCTGCGGCAGCGGGAAATGACCCAGCTCCGCCTGCGACGATCCGAGCAGAAGTACCGGACCATCATCAACCACGCCGGCGAGGCGATCTTCCTGCTGGACGAGGTAGGCCGGGTCCTGGAGTGGAACAAGGCCGCCGAGCGGGTCTTCTCCCTGCCGCGGCGCAACGTCCTGGGTCGGCGCATCCAGGATCTGGCCCTGGGGCTGGATCTCGATCTGACGCAGACGCTGCAGGAGATCGGCAGGGTCCAGAGCAGCCTCACCTACGAGACCCAGGTGAGGAGGCGCGACGCCCGGGACCGGCCCACGGCCTCCCAGCTGAGCCTCGCGTTCTCGCGCATCGCGCCGGGACCGGGCCCCGTCGCCGAGAAGAGCGGATCGTTCGTGGTGATCGCCCGCGATATTACTTCCGAGAAGCAGCTCGAAACGCGCATGAGCGAGACGGAGAAGCTCGCGGGCATCGGTCAGCTCGCAGCCGGCATCGCCCACCAGCTGAACACGCCGCTGGGCTCGATCTTACTTTCGGCCCAGATGCTCGAGGAGGCGATCAAGGACGAGGACAACGCCGAGGACATCCGCCGCATCATCCGCCAGACCGAGCAGTGCCGGGGAATCATCAAGGGCCTGCTCAACTTCGCCCGCCCCACGGGCAGCGAGCGCGGCCGCATGAATTTAGCCGAGGCCATCCAGGACACCGTGTACCTCATGGAGAAGAACCTGAAGGTGGGCTCGGTCGAGGTGGGCGTCGCCAGCACCGTCGATCCCTGGGTTTTCGGGAACCGGAACGAGCTCGAGCAGGTTTTCTTCAACCTGCTGGCCAACGCCCTCGACGCCCTGCCGGGCGGCGGCCGCATCGATATCAGGATCGACGAGCCCGTGCCCGGCGAGTTGCGGGTGCGCTTCAAGGACGACGGCGAAGGCATTCCCCCCGACCAGCACGACCTCGTGTTCCTGCCGTTCTTCACGACCAAGGACTACGGGAAGGGAACGGGACTGGGCCTGTCCATCGTGGCGCGGATCGTCCACGAGCACGGGGGCCACATCGAGCTGGAAAGCGCGCCGGGCCGGGGCACCGTGTTCACGCTGACCTTCCCGCGGGCCCGCGACGGCCGCGGTCTGTCCGCCCTCATCGAGGATGAGGCTTCCCCGCAGGACTCCCCAGGAGGATGAGGTGCGACTGCCGGCCCACACCAGGATCATCCTGATCCCCGACGACGAACAGAGCGCCCGCGAGTACGGCATCAGCCGGCGCATGGTCATCATGCTGGCGGTCCTGCTCGCCCTGGCGACCATCACCATGGGGGTCCTGATGGTGTCCTTCGCCCGGCAGCAGAACGCCCGCCTGCGCCTGAACGCCCTGGAACAGGAGCTGGCGGCGGCGACCCTGGAGGTCCGGACCGCCGCCCAGTTGCGCCGGGAACTGGAGGAAACCCGTGCGCTCCAGGAGAAGCTGCTCTTCATGCTGGGGGTGCGGCCGGATTCGGCCCTGGCGTCGTCGCCGGGAGCCGCGGGGGACCAGCCGGCGGGATCGGCTCGCGACAACCTGCAGCGGGCGGCGACGTTGGCGGTGACCCCGGCGCCCAGGCTGTGGCCCGCCGCAGGGTTCGTCACCCGGGAATTCGACCGGGGAAACACCGTCGAGGGGGATCTTCCCCATCCGGGCATCGACATCGCCGGCCCGGAGAATTCCCCCATCCTGGCTGCCGCCCCGGGCGAGGTGGTCCGCACCGGAACCCACGATTTCCTGGGAAACTTTGTTGAAATCCAGCACGGTTTGGGTTACCTAACAGTTTACGGACACTGTGCCCGGCTGGCCGTCGCCCGGGGCGACCGGGTTCAGGCCGGCCAGGTGATCGCCTACATGGGGCAATCCGGTCAGGTCACGGCGCCGCATCTCCATTTCGAGATCTGGGATCAGGGGGAAGCCGTGGATCCGCGCCGCGTTCTCGCCGGTGATCCGCCCCCGCAATAGAGTTTCCCTGTCGTCGTGTCGAGCCAAGGAGGAAGACATGTTCGGAAAAGAGCCGGAAAACCAGGCGGTCGCCTCGGGGCAGACCTCCATCATCGCCCAGGGCTGCAAGTTCGACGGCACCGTCGAGGTGAAGGGCACCTTGCGCATCGAAGGCGAATTCAAGGGGACGATCGGGAATCCCGAGAGCCTCGTCATCGGCAAGACCGGGGTCGTGCACGCCAACGTGACCGTCAAGAACGCCATCATCGGCGGGCAGCTCTTCGGCAACATCACCGCCGAGAACAAGATCGAACTGCAGAGCGGCTCCCACGTCGAGGGGGACATCAAGACCAAGCGTCTGGTCATCGACGAGGGCGTGTTCTTCGAGGGCAACTGCTCGATGGGTTCGAACCAGCGCAAGGTCGCGCCGCCGAGCGGCCCGGTCGGCGGCCCGCCCCAGGGTGGCCCGGACAAGAAGTGACCCCCGGTTTCTCGCGCATGTATAACGACGGCCGGCTGCCCCGGGGGCGCCGGCCGTCATGCGTCCGGGCCAGGGAGATCGCCATGAGATCCGGGTGGTTAGCGCTGGTCCTGCTGCTGGTGCTGCTCCTCGTCGGCGGAACGCCTGCGGCCGAACGGCCGGGGCCCCTGGATCCCCTGGCCTGGATGCTCGGTCGCTGGGTGGACACCGAAGGGGGCGCCGAGGAGACCTGGACCGCCCTTTCTCCCGACACCTGGGAAGGCCGGGCGACGGTCGGCGGGACCACCGAGTCCCTCCGCATCGTCCACATGGCCGGCGAGATCTTCTACCTGGCCAAGGTGGACCACAACCCCTTGCCGGTGGCCTTCCGGCTCGTCGAATGCGAAGAGGGCCGGGTCCGTTTCGCGAACCCGGCCCATGATTTTCCCACCGAACTGGCCTACGACCTCGCCGGGGACGGGACGATGAACGTCACCGTTTCGGGATCCGACGGCAAGGGTTTCACCCTGGTCTTCGCTCGCGGCGACTGACCGGGATCAGGCCGTCGCCCCGATCAGCACGATGTCCACGACCTCCAGGCCGGGCTCGCCGGCCAGGTCGATCAGCGGCCGCGCCGCCGGATCGAGAGCCCGTCCCGAGCGCTCGTGCGTGATGCGCACCCGCGGCCGGTCGAGGTCGTGGCCTTTCAGCGAGACCACGGCGCGGCGGCCGTCCGAGAGCACGACCTCGCTGCCCGGGGGGAACAGGCCCAGGGCGTGCACCAGGGCCGACAGCGGGCGGGGATCGAAAGATCCGCGGTCGCGGAACATGATCTCGTAGGCGGCCAGCGGCGACATGGACCGCTTGTAGGGGCGCATGGCGGTCAGGGCCTCGAAAACGTCACACACGTGGATGATGGACGCGGCGAAACTGGGCCGGTGCCAGCCGGGCATCCTGGGGTAGCCCCCGCCGTCGGCCCGCAGGTGATGACCCCAGGCCGCGGACACCATCAACTCGCTCGCATCCCCGCTGGAGATCAGGATCTGGGCGCCGAGCGCGGGATGCGACTCGATGATGGCCCGCTCCTGGGGATCCAGCTTGGCCGGCTTGAACAGGATGGATTCGGGCACGCGGCCCTTGCCCAGATCGTGCAGCAGTCCCGCCGTGGACAGCTCGCCGATGAGATCCTCGTCGAGCCCCAGCCTGCGCCCCACCACGGTGGCGAGGGCGGCGACCCGCACCGAATGCCCGATGGTGTAGCTGTCGTAATCGGGATAGCGGATGAACTGCATCACGTCCAGCACGTCGCCGGTCGAGCGGGTCAAGGTCTCGCCGAAACTCCGGGCATCCTGGATGTCCACGTCGTGGCCGCGTCGCGACAGCTCGTTGTTGCGCGACACGATCTCGTACAGGGACTGGTAGACGGCCATCAGGGGACTGAAATCGTCACCCAGGTCCTCCTCGTTTTCGAGGAGATCGTCAGGTTGGTCCTCGGGCTTGCCCTTGTCCTCGCCGTAGGGCGGCAGGAGGCTGATGTGGCCCACGCCACGCAGGTCGAAGAGGCGGCGGGCGTCATCGAGGGTTCCCACCTTGTCCTTCACCGTTGCGCCCAGGTTGAAGAAGGCCGCCGCGTCGTGGGGTTCGGTGGGCAACCGGAAGGCGAAGCCGCCGCAGCCGAGTCTTTCGGCGAAGGTGATCAGCGATCGACCGGCGATGGACGGGCCGACCAGGTACTTGCCGTTGCGGATGAACTTCCCGTTGTAGACGCCGAACGAGAACTCCAGCTCGCCGGTCTCGCCCAGGAGCCGGGAGAGCTGGAGGCTGAAGTCCGCGGCGAACGCCCGGACCTTGGGGTGTTCGTCGAAGTACATCCGCCGCTGGTTGATGCCGCTGGCCAGCAGGATGATCAGGTCGCTGAAGCGTTGTTCCACGATTCCACCATCCTTTCCACCTGGGAGCGGCATTCCTCCGGCCAGGCCTTGAAGAACAGGAGGCGCCTCTCGGTGAGCACGCGCTCGAACACCGAACGAGCCGCCTCGTGGTCGAGCTGGCCGAGCCAGAAGAGTGCGGGGTCCACCCACTCCTCGCGGCGCCGGGACTGGGGCAGGGTTTCGAGCTGGCCCAGCAGGAGCTGGACGATCCAGACCTTCAACTCGCCGGACATGGTGCCCTTGGCTTGCTGCTCGAGCAGGCGGGTCAGCAGGGCCCGGTCCTCGGCCCGGTATTCCCCGAGCACCTGGATCACCAGACCGGTGAGCTGATTGGGCGGCTGCCGCATCATCAGCCGGTAGATGCGCGGCCCGTGCCAATCGGCCAGGGGCGACTCCAGCAGGAGGACGTGCAGGGCGTAGAGACTGACGGCCGGGACGGTGAAGATCGCCGGCGACGCCGACTTTTCCTGCATGCAGGGCAGCCCGAAGAGCACGACCTGGCTCTGCCTGGCTTCATGGAGATGGACGGAGCCCAGCCCCTCGAGCAGGGCGCCCAGGTCGGCGGGGTCTGCCTTGTCCATTCCGAGCAGGACGTCGTTGGCGAGGTAGGGCCAGGCCGCTCCGCGGCCCCCGTTGTCCAGGGAGCTCCAGAGGCGGTACCAGAATCGGGCCAGGAGGTCGAGATGGTGGGCGCGCAGGATGTGGGCGACCGCCTGGATCTGGCGACCGGCCGCCGAGGGATGGCCGGTGCGGACCCCCGCAGCCACCGCCGCGGCGCACAGATCGATGACCTCGGGTCCCGTCGATTCCTCGCCCAGGGCGACCTCCAGGGCGGCCAGCAGGTGGATCTCCAGGGACGGCGGCGGTTCGGACTGGAGGATCTGGAAGCAGATGCCCAGATAATCCAGGCGGACGGGATTCTCGGCGACCCAGGTCCCGCGCGGGGCGGCGGACACGCGATCCAGCTCGGCGCGGAACAGTTCCAGGTCATGGTTGTCGCGGTTGAAGGCGGGCCGGTCCGGATTCTCCGGATCGGCGACCGGCTTGGCGCGGGACACCTCCTTGCGGAGCATGCGGAAGACAAGGTCCACCGACCGCGAATCGCGACTCAGATCGAGGGCCCGCCTGGCGTTGTGCACCAGGCGCAGCAGGTTCTCGGGGTCGGGATCGACCAGGACGAGGTTCCGCAGGTCCTCCGCCAGCCGGCGCAGCTGGGGGGACATTTCCTGCTTGTCCGTTCCCGCGCCGCCGCTCGCGCCGCCGCCGTTCTCCTTCTCGTAGTCCCGGAGGTTCTCGATCACCCGGGTGATCAGGTCCAGGAACTGCTTGGCGAGCTGCTCGGGGCTGGAGACGGCGCTGACGTCCTCGACTCCGAAGATGTCGGCCAGGAGGTCGTCGATGCCGCCGTCCTCCTCGTCGCGGAGCACCAGGTTGGCGCCCAGGACGCGGACGGTCGGGGGTAGTCCCTGGACCTTCACTTCCCGGAAATCCGTGCTCGAGCCGAGGGCGAGCTTGTGCTCGTGCAGGACCTTGAAGGCCAGGCGGAGATCTTCGGGCGAGAGCCCATGGTCGATTTCCAGGCGGGCGATGTTCAGCGAGACCAGCAGTTCGTGGAGCTGGCGGACGTTGCGGTGCTGCGGGTTGACCACCTGGCCTTCGAGCATGAGCCCGGCCGACCCGGTTTCCAGGATGACCGAACTGCGGCCCCCGATGGATTCGACGATGATCCCGCAGGCCTTGCGCGAGGCCTCCTTGTACTGCTCGTGGTCGGTCGAATAGTAGGTGCCGACCGTCATCAGACGGTCGAACGCCTTCAGGAGATTCGACATCCCCTGCTTGAGCGGCTGGTCCTGGACGTCCAGGATCGTTTCGCTGGCATAGGTCGATGCGCCCACCGGATTCTCCCTCGAATCAGAAATCTTCTGCCATACAGGATTCCATGGCGACCGACTGGAAGTCGGCCACCTCCAGGTTCGTTTCTTCGGCCAGATCGACCAGGAATTGATCGTTAATTTCCAGATCTCGGCCATCGGGCGCCGTGGTGACCAGGACCAGCGGTCGGTCCTGGTTCCGCCCGGATTCGCGGACGTACCCCCGGCTTCCGTCGGAAAGCTCGACCCGGCTGCCGGGCGGATGCAGGCCGATGGTGGCGAACAGGGTGGTCAGGATCCGGGGGTCGAAGGCGCCCGCATCCCCGATCATGATCTCGAACGCCCGGCGCGGGGACAGGGGCGCCTTGTAGGGGCGCGCCGCCGTCAAGGCCTCGAACACGTCGCAGACCTTCAGCACGGCGGCCGTGGGGCTGCGTCTGATCCAGTCGGGCGTGACCGGGTAGCCCGCACCGTCGTGCCGCAGGTGGTGGCCCCAGGCTCCGGCGATGATCGCCGGGCGGGCGCAGCCCTGGGCCAGCAGCATGCGCGCCCCGATTTCCGCGTGGCTTTCGGCGACCCGACGCTCCTCGTCCGTGAGCGCTCCGGGCTTGTACAGGATGTCGGCCGGGATCTTGGCCTTGCCCACGTCGTGGAGCATGGCGGCGGCCGCCAGTTCGGTCAGCAGGTGGGCGGGCCACCCGAGCCCGCGCCCCACCGTCACCGATAGGGTGGCCATGCGCACGCCGTGCCCCACGGTGAAGCTGTCGTAGTCCGGATACCGCATCAGGTTCATGATGTCGATGGTCTGCGGGTCGATCCGCCCGACCAGCTCCTGTCCGGCATCGAGATTGCGGTCCAGATCCAGGGACTGGTCCCGGGCCGCCTCGACCGTGTTGCTCTCCACCGCGGAGAACATGGTCTGGAACAGCGGCAGCAGGGGTTCGAGCTCCTTCTGGAGGGAAGGCGGAGGCCCGCCGGCGGGTCCGTCCTCGAAATCGAAGGTGATCAGGCCCGGATCGATGGTGGCCGCCTCGTGCGACCCTGCCGGCGCCGCGGTTTCCTGGAAGTGGGGGGCCGGATCGATGTGCCCGATCCCCTCCCTCAGGAACAGGTCCTTGGCGGCCTGCAGGCTGTTGACCGGCGCGTTCAGGACGGCGCCCAGCCGGAAGAAGGCAAGCAGTTCGTCCTCGGTCAGTCCCCGTCGCAGCAGGAAACCTCCGCAGGCGAGCTGCCGGGCCAGCTCGATGAGGTTGCGGCCGGCGATCGACGGCCCCACCATGAACTTGCCGTTGCGTACGAACTTCCCCTTGTGGATCCCGAAGAAGAACCCCGTTTCCCCGGTCTGCTGCAAGACGTCCTCGAACCGCAGGATGATGGCGCGGGCCTGTTCGCGCACCCGCGGATGGTCGTCGAAATAGAGGCGGCGCTGGTTGATGCCGCCGGAGATCAGGATGATCAGATCGCTGAATCGAGAGGCCATGGGATCACCCTTCCTGGGCCGGCGCGGCCGGCGAACCTGAACCGACGGGTTCGGCGAAGATGTCGGGATCCTCGTTCTCGACGTCGTATGCCCCCAGGCGATCGGCCGCGCTCGACCGTCCGCCCTCCTCGCCCAGGGACAGCCAGGCCTGTTCGGCGGCCAGCCGCAGTTCCTTGGGCCAAGCCGGCATGACGAACAGCTTCTTCTCGGTGACGATCCTGTTCAGGGCGTCGGTGGCGTCCCTGGGGGCGAGCTTGCCGAGCCAGCGCACGGCGTCCGCGAGCCAGGGCTCGGTGCGGGAGCCGGGCGGCAGGCGCAGGATCGCGAGGGTCAGCAGGCGGCCACCCAGTTCCACCATGCGGGGCGTCAGCTTCTCCCTGACCCCCTGCTCGAGGATGGCCTGGTAGACCACCCGGTTGCCGGGATGGTATTCGGTGGCGGCCTCGAGCATGACCACCGCCAGCGGGTGGGTCTGCAGCTTGAGGAGGTGGTCGTGCAGGGGCGGCCCCAGCTTCGCCGACAGCGAGGATCCGATCAGCACCTGCAGCACCGGGAACAGCAGCGGCGGCGGCGGGGCGAAGACTTCCTTCCCGATCCGTCCTTCCTTCAGGGCGGGCAGGGATTCGAGGACGTACAGCAGCCGCGCATCCTCGGACGCGCGGACCCGGGAGACCTGTCCGTAGAGGGCCAGGGCCTCCAGGGGATTGCGCCAGGCCAGCCCCAGCAGGATGTCGTTGACGGTGTAGGGCCAGGCATGCCGGCGATGGGCCGGCTTGAGCCGTCGCCAGACCTCGAGCCAGACCGGGCCGACGGCGTGAGGCTGCATGGTCCTCAGGGGTTCCCACAGCATCTCGAACACGGTCAGGGCCGCCTCGTCGGGTTCCCGGGAGAAGATCGCCGCCACGGCGGCGGCGAGGGCGGAACGCTCGGGTCCGCCGAACCCCTTGTCCCCGACGATCCGGTTGATGGTCAGGCGCACCCCCTCGATGAGGTCGGGCCCGGGTTCGCCCTGCAACTGCAGGACGCACAGGCCCAGGGCCCCGGCGCGGTCCAGGGCGGCGGGATTCTCGAGCGGTCCGGCGGGGATCTCGAGTCCCGCGAAGGCTCCGGCCAGCTCGGCGGCGGTCATGGTGAAGACAGGTTCCGGATTCCGGCGCTTGCGGGCCCTGCTCGCCCCGACCAGCTGGGGACGCGCCGACCCTTGCGTCATCACCTCGCGCCGCATGTTCTCGAACAGCAAGTCGACGACCGCGGCGTCGGCGGTCGCCTTCAATGCCTCGCGGGCGTGGGCGATGAGGTGCTCGAAGACCAGGGGGTCGCTGTTGGTCCCCCCCAGGGCGGCCACGATTTCGGAAATGGAGCCCAGGATCTCCGGCGGAATCCAGGCCGGCTTGCCGGTGTTCGCGGCCGAATCGCCGCCCGGTCCGCTACTCGGTCCAGTGCCTGGCCCGCCGCCTGGCCCGCCGCCTGGCCCCCCGCCCCGGTTCAGACTCCGGGCCGGGGTCTTCACCAGCCCGTCCACGATCTTCAGGAATTCCCGCTCGCATTTCTGCAGGTCAGCCCCCTGCACCAGCAACTCGGCGGGGATGAGGTGCGGGTCCATGGCGGTGGGATCGGTGGCGGGGCCTTCGGCTCCCCCGGTGGGTGAACCGCCCCCCGGAGGCAGATCGGGGTTCCGGGTCCGCATGAAAAGGCCGCGAGTCACCACCGAAACCGTGGTCGGCAGCCCCTGGATCCGGATCTCCTCGAAGTCGGTCGCGGCGGCCAGGGCGTTGCGGCGTTCCTGGAGGATCGCCAGGGCGGCCAGGAACTCGTCGGCCGTCACCCCGGGATGGATTTCCAGGAGGCCAAGGCCCAGCGGGTCCATCAGGCTATACAGGCGGCGGGCTTCCCGTGATCCGGCGGGGAAGCGCTGCCCGAAGACGGCGAGCCCACCCTCGACCAGGCTGATGGTCACCCCCTGACGGGCGGCGAGGGCGGCATGCAGGACGGCCTCGCACTCCCGGGAGACTGCGCGGTACTTGGCGTGGCCGGGCTCGTAGTAGGTCCCGACGGTCATGAGCCGGTCGACGGCCAGCAGGACCTCGGCGGCCTCCCGGTGGCAGGCGGGGTCCACGGCCGGATCGTCCGGTTCCGCCGGGCGGGGCGGGCCGGCGGCCCGGTGGTTCAATTCGAATGGGGACAAACCGATGGCCCTCCTCCCGGGTACATCCATTCCCGTGGGTTATCGGCGACGTGGCGGGGAAGTTGAGGGATACTCGGGGTCGGGGGCCCAGACCTGTCCAAAACAGGTTTTCAGATTGAGGTGTCCCAAGTCAAAACCCCATCTGCGCCGAAAAGGGTGTGATCTTGGCTCGGGCGCCCCCTTGCTTTATGATAATAGCATCCAAAATTGACCCCCGGGGGGCCTACATCCCCGAAAACAGCCTTCAATCCAGGTTTCCCGTGCTGTTTTCCAGTTTCTGGGTAGACCGATCCTCCTTCGCGCGAGCCGGGGTGGTATTCCAGGTAGGATTTCAGGCTGCGGCGCAGGTGGTCCTGGTTGAAGACCATCACATGATCGAGGCACTCCGTTTCAGGGTTCCGACCGCACGTTCGTTACCGGGATTTGTGGGAATGGGTGAACGACCCGTCCCAAACAGGGGATCGGGGCGGGTTCAGGGGCGGGACAAAGGGAAAACCGATTGATCTTGGACAGCAGTGGTCGGGGACCAGCAACCTCAAAAATCAAATTGACAATGAGTTTGCGGATCAGGTATGATTCGCAGAACGTTCGCCCGTTATCCGAAGCCCGATTCCGCAACCAGGAGCTTATACCGCGAAAGGCTTCTCCACCGGGTTCTACCCGGGACCGGTGGATCCTCCCCCTTTCCATGGAGCCTGACCATGAAGCACCTGACCAACCCGACGGCCCCCCGGTTCCTGCTGTGGACCATCATGTGCGTCTTCCTGCTGGCGCTTGCGGGCCCCGGAACGACGCTTGCCCGCGGGCCGGAGTACACATGCGGGAGCGGGATGACTGAGGGGGATCCTGGTGATGGTTTGGAGTATTCGGGTGGCGGTGGTGGGTCTGATTCGATTGAGGATTTGGGTCTTGTAAACTTTGACCCAAAAGAAAACGGCGATGATTCAAGTTTAATGCTCCAGGTGTGGACCCAGGGGACCATAGTCCTTTTTGGGGACCCAATTAGCGGCGCACTGATTCCTGGAAAACTATTATTTCCAAATTTTGGGGAGGTATTTGAGTGATTCTCCCCGAGTATATTTTTAATGAAGATCCCAAGACAACCTTGGTGCCGGAGCATTTTTTCAAACAAGCTCTTGGTTTCTTCAATAATGAGCAGTATGAAAAATCGTTGGAATCTCTCAACCGCCTTTTTGGGACCACATTTTTAAATATTTCGAATAGTGGTTATTGTCTTTTTGACGCCATAATTTTATTTGGCTGGAATCTGGTTTTTCTTCGCAAGTTTTCAGCTTTTGAATGCTGGAAAAACCAAGTCCAAACCCAATATCCTGATATTATTTTTAGTGACGAAATTGAATTGATGTCAATCTGGAATTTGGCTATGCAGGGCCATAACCAAGAAGCGTATGACCGAAGTTCGGACTTAGCAAATAGAATACATGACCAATTGCCGGAAATTTTACCGGACTTTTTGTTCATAAAAAGTTACTCGGGTTTTCCGCTCGGGAAAACACAGGAATCTATCGAAGATTGTGAGTCTTCATTTGCGATTTTTAGGGTATTTGGAAAAACCATTGAAGCCGCAAGGTCAGCAAATTTTTTGGGGATGCTAAACCGGTCAATTTCTGACTACCCCGAAGCCCTCAAGTGGTACAACCGCTCGATGCGGTATTACTCCCAGACCAAGCTCCTCCGCAAGCAATCCATGGTGCACCTCAACATCGGGGTCACCCATTACAAGGTCGGGGACTACGCGGCGGCCTTCGCATCCCTCAACCGATCTCTCGAGATCGGGGTCGAGGGGGGCTGGACCCATCGCCAATGCTTCGCCAACATCGCCCTCGGCAACGTCTACCGGCTGACCCGGCAGTTCCGCGAGGCCAGGCGCCTCCTGCACACGGCCTACGGCCAGGCCCAGGAGCTGGGCTTCCTCCGTGAAGAGGCCCTGTCCCTCGAGTTCCTGGGCGACGTCTACCGGGACGAGAACAAACCCGCCGACGCCAGGCGTTTCTACGATCGCGCCATGGCCATCGCCCGCAGCATCGCCCCCGAAGGCGACATCGTCATGGAGATCCAGCGCCGGGTGGGCGAGTGCCTGCTGCACGAGGGGGATGCAGCAGGCGCCGCCGCCCCGCTGGTCCAGGCGCTGGAGATGGCGCGGGCCCAGGGTGACAGGTACGAGGCCGGCGTGACCCTGCGCGTCATGGCCCAGGTGGCCCGGGCGATCGGCGATGCATCCGCCGCCGCGGCCAACATCGAGCGGTCGGTGGCCCTCCTGGACGAGATCGGAGCCCGCCACGAGCTGGCCGTCAGCCTGCTGACCGGGGTGGAGATCGGGCTGGAGGCCTTCGACCGGCTGGTGGCCGCGGGCAGGTCCGACGTCCTGGATACAGGGAGCGAACACCTGGAACGGCTGTGGGACCAGATCACCCGCGCCCTCGACCTCCTGCTCAAGGTCGACGTCGCCTGGTGGACGGCGCGGGGCCGGCGCCTCGCCGAGGGCGTGTCCGGGCGTCGCGCCGCCCACGAGGAGCGCCTGCGGGCCGCCGCCATCGCCGGCGAAAGAGGCCCGCAAACCGCCGCGAACGTGATCATCCACAACAGCGGGGTGATGCGCGATCTCATCCAGCTCTGCGACCTGTTCGCCGTCAGCGGCGAACCCGTCCTGATCACCGGGGAAACCGGAACGGGCAAGGAACTCATCGCCCGCCGCCTGCACGAGCGCGGACCGCGCGCCGCGGGCCCCCTGGTGACCGTCAACGTGGCGGCCATCCCCTCCGCCATGTTCGAACGCGAGTTCTTCGGGCACGTCAGGGGCGCGTTCAGCGGGGCGGATCGCGACGGGGATGGATTCGCCGCCCGGGCTCACGGGGGGACCCTGTTCCTCGACGAGATCGGCGAACTTCCGCTCGAGATGCAGCCCAAGCTCCTCCGTTTGATCCAGGAAGGAACCTTCCAGGCCATCGGCGATCCTCGCGAACGGCGGGCGGACCTCCGCCTGGTCGCCGCGACGAACGCCGACCTCGCCCGGATGGCCAAGGAGGGTTCCTTCCGTTCCGATCTGCTGTACCGGTTGAAGATCCTCGAGCTGCACCTGCCGCCGGTGCGCGAGAGGCGGGAGGACGTCCTTCTTCTGCTGCAGCACTTCCTCGGCCTTTGCTCGGGCCGGCCGGCCGACCTCGCCGATTTCTTCGACCGCACGACCCTGCGGGAGTTCCAGGAGTACGACTGGCCGGGCAACGTCCGCGAAGTCGCCATGGTGGCCCGGCGTGCGGTCATGGAGCGACAGGCCAGGGGCGGCGTCACGGTCGGTCACGTTCTGCAGGGCGCCTCGGGTCATCTGTCCGCCGATGCGGGCCCGGCCCTGCTGGAACTCTCCGTGGATGACCCCAAGCGGGAACGGGCGCGCATCCTCCTGGCCCTGGAAGAGGCGGGCGGCAATCGCCTGGTCGCCTCGCGCCGGCTCGGCATGAGCCGCAGCACCCTCTATCGGAAGATGGAAAAGCTGGGCATCGGAAACAGAAAGATCTGACCTTCCCGGTTCCGGCCAGGACTATCCAGCCACGTGATTACCCCCTGAAATCCCGCCAGCTGCCGCCCGCGCGATTTTTTTGAATGGTTTTCCGAAAACTCCGCCCCCCTCCGTTGTCGGATCAGACAGATCTCAAGCCCCGAACAGTCTGAACCTGAACGAGGAGGAAAAGACATGAAGACCCGCAAGCTGATGACCCTGGTCCTGCTGACCGCCCTGACGATCACCGCCCTGTTTCTCACCGGTTGCAGCAAGGACAGCCCGACGGCGCCCGATCCCGCTCCCATTCCCCGCGATAATGATCCGGTCGGTCCGGCCGGAGCCTTCATCTCCGGAACGATCAGAACTGATCCGGGCTCCAGTCTTGACCTGACCAATGCCCGGGTGGCCGTTTACGACTCCCCGGAATCCTTCTACGCCGATGCCTTCACGGCCCAGGCCGCGGTTTCCCACGCCGGCGGCAACAACTGGTCCTTCAGGGTTGGTCCGCTGAATCCCGGCAACTACTACCTGGACGTGTGGAAGGACTTCAACAACACCGGCCGGATCGATGACGGCGACTTCTACGGGGCGTACCTCACCAATGCCGGATACCTGCAGCCCATCCCGGTTCTGGAAAACCAGACGGCCTCGGTGAACTTCCAGGTCTCGATGAGCAAGTCCATCATGGGCTTCAAGGACAAGTGATCGTTCGGTGACCGAGGTTCAAAGCCCGGCGGCGGTCCCTGCGGACCGCCGCCAAGCGTTCGGGTGGAATTCAGGTTGGGGAGCATTACCGGACCGATTACAATAGCCAGGGAACGATCACCGCGTCACTTTCGGGGTGCCCATGGAAGATCGAGACGGAAGGATTCCCCCCCCGCCGGAGGACGATAGCCCCCCGCCTGGACCCGTCTACCCCGAACTTCCCGATCCCCGCCGCATCCAGGAGATCCGCCGGCAACTGGACGGCGACCTGGCCCGCCGCCGCGCCGAGCGCGCCCGCGAGGGGCGCCGCTTCGGTGGCCAGAAACGCGGCAAGCAGTTCATGGACATCGGGACCTACACCCTGATCCCCATGCTTTTGCTGGCGGGTCCTGCGGTCGGATACGGGCTGGGCTGGCTGGCGGAACACTGGTGGGGCGGATCGCCCTGGGGCGTCGTGGCCGGGGTCCTCTTCGGCCTGGCGGCCGCCTTCAGGCAGGTCTACCTGATCCTGGCGGGGAAGGCCGCACCTCTCCCATCGCGTGACGACGAACACCCTCCCGAAGATCGTCCCGGATCGCCATCGTGAACCATGCCGCCACCCTGACCACCGGCCCCATCGGCGCCCGCCTGACGCGCATGACCGGTTCCATGCTCCTGGGCATCATGGGCATCATGGCCTTCAACCTTGCCGACACCTTCTTCCTTGGCCGTTACAGCACCGAGGCGCTCAGCGCCATCACCTTCACCTTCCCGGTGGTGATGACCCTGGCCAGCCTCGCCCTGGGGCTGGGCGTCGGGGTGTCCGCCGTGATCAGCAACGCGATCGGCGAGGGCGACCAGCATCGGGTGCAACGCCTGACCACCGACTCCCTGGTGCTGTCGGTGCTGATCGTCGTGGCCTGCGCGGGCGCGGGGCTTCTGACCATCGATCCCCTGTTCCGGGCCCTGGGGGCCGAAGGCGAAATCCACGCCATGGTCGGTCGCTACATGCGCATCTGGTACTGGAGCGTCGGCTTCGTCGTCATCCCCATGGTGGGCAACAGCGCCGTGCGCGCCACCGGCGACACGCGCACCCCCAGCCTGGTCATGCTCTCCGCCGCGGTGACCAACGTGATCCTCGATCCCATCCTCATCTTCGGTTGGGGTCCGATTCCCAGCATGGGGATGGAGGGCGCGGCCATCGCCACGGCCGTCTCGCGGGCCTCTTCGCTGTCGGCGGCCGTGTACGTGCTGGGATTCCGGGAGAAGATGATCTCCCGCAAGGGCATGACCCCGTCGGCGGTCCTGGCCAGCTGGCGGCGCATCCTCCACGTCGGTCTGCCGTCGGCGGCCACCCGCATGATCGTCCCGTTCGGCGTCGGCATCATCACCCGTCTCATCGCCTCCTTCGGTCCCACGGCGGTGGCCGCGTTCGGGGTGGGGTCGCGGGTGGGGATGCTGGTGTTCGCGGTGGTCATGGCCCTGAGCGCGGCGCTCGCCCCGTTCATCGGTCAGAACCTGGGGGCCGGACGACCCGACCGGGTCCACCGCGCCGCCTGGCTCGCCACCGCATTCGGCGCGGCCTACGGCGTGGCCACCTGGGTGGTGGTCGCCCTCCTGGCCCGGCCCATCGCCGGGGTCTTCAACGACCATCCCGAGGTGATCGAGGCGGCGGTCCGTTACTTCCGGATCGTGCCGCTGGGTGCGGCCATGTCCGCGGCCCTGGCGGTGGCCGGCACGGTGCTGAACGCCATGCTCAAGCCCGGGCGGGCGGCCGCGCTGGCGGGATTCCAGATGTTCGTCCTCAACGTGCCCCTGTCCTATCTGGGCGCCTGGCTGCTGGGTCTGGACGGGGTGTGGTGGGCGGCGGTGCTGGCCAACACCGTGGCGGGGATGGCGGCGCTGGCCATGATGAGATCCGAGCTGGAAAAAATCCACAAATCGGGAATGGCATAGTAGATTTTTTGGAAAAATTGTGGAAATATTTAAAATTTTTTGTAAAATCAAGAATACAATTCGGGATTTGTGTTGATTCTGGAGGCTGCCATGATTCCAAGGAACATGACCCGGGAGATCCAGGAAAGTGCACGGCAGTTCCCTGTGGTCACCATCACCGGACCGCGGCAATCGGGGAAGACAACCCTCGCCCGGTCGACCTTTCCCGACCACCTCTACGTCAACTTCGAACTGCCCGACGTCAGGGCGGCCTTCCTCGACGACCCCCGCGGTTTCCTGGGGCGGATCGGCGATTCCGGTGCGCTGTTCGACGAAGCCCAGCGGGTTCCCGACCTGTTTTCCTGGATCCAGGGTCTGGTTGACGAGGATCCCCGCCCGGGGCGGTTCGTGCTGACGGGCTCCCAGCATTTCGGGCTGGCCCAGAGCGTCAGCCAGAGTCTGGCCGGCAGGACGGCAGTCCTCGAACTCCTCCCCTTCGCCCTGGCGGAGATGGAAGGTGGCGGTTTCCTGGCGGGCGACCTGGACCGGGCCTTGTGGGCAGGATCCTATCCTCCGGTCCACGACCGAGGCATCGACCCTGACCGATGGTACGCCGGCTACGTGGCCACCTATCTGGAACGGGATCTGCGCCAGGTCGGTTCGGTCCAGGATCTCATCCAGTTCCAGCGGTTCATGGCTCTGGCGGCAGGAAACGTCGGACAGGTGATCAACTCCACGCGACTGGCCGGCGACGTGGGGGTCACCGCCCGCACCATCGATCGCTGGCTGGGGCTCCTCGAGGCGAGTTACCTCGTGAAAAGGCTCGCGCCCTACCACCGGAACTTCCGCAAGAGGCTGGTCAAGGCCCCGAAGCTCTATTTCCTGGACTCGGGACTGGTCTGCCATCTTCTGGGAATCCATGAACCCGAACATCTGGCGACCCATCCCCTGCGGGGGGCGGTGTTCGAGAACTGGGTGGCTGCGGAAATCCTCAAGGCGGATCTGAACGCCGGCCGCCGGCGAACCCTGTCCTTCTGGAGGACGCACGACGGCCAGGAGGTGGACCTCATCCGCGAGGGCGGCGGGCGGGTGGACCTGGTCGAGTGCAAATCCGGCCGAACCGTCTTTCCGGGGGCCGTCAAGCAACTGGAGCGGGTCGGGTGTCACTGGACGGAGGAGGCCGTCAACCGTTGGCTGGTCTTCGGGGGCGGTGAACCGGGGAGGATCAGGTCGAGCCTGGTCGTCCCCTGGCGTCGTCTGTCGGACCTCCTGGCGGATCAGACCTGATCCGGCGCGAGCGCCTCGGACTTCCGCAGCTCGTACACCGGAGCCTCGGCCGGACAGCCGAGCCTGAACGGCAGCCAGTGCCCCGCACCCGCGCTCGTATAAAGCTGTCGGTTGCCGATCCGGTACAGACCGCGAGGATAGCGGTAGCGCCTGCCCGGCAACAGTTCCAGCGGCGAGAAACCCGCGAAACCGACCTGACCGCCGTGGGTGTGTCCGGCCAGGGTGAGGTGGACCCCGCGCGCCGCCGCCAGGTCGAACACCCAGGGGCGGTGGGTGAGCAGAATGGTGAACATCCAGGGGCGGGCCCGCTGCAGGGCCAGGTCCACCGCATCGCGCATGTAGTCCTCCTCGCTCTGGCCGAGGGGCCGGCCCTCGGGGTCGTCCACGCCGGCGAGGAACAGGTCCCCGTTCCCCACCTGGATCGGCATCCCGAAGTTCCTCAGCAGGGTTCCCGGCGTCACCGCGAGCATGTCCCGGACGATTTCCACGTTGGTGCCGTACTCGTGGTTGCCGAGGGTCGAGAAGATCCCCAGGGGCGCATTCAGCTCGCTGATCATCACCATGGCCGCCGGCAGCAGGTTCAGGTCGTTGGCGATGTCCCCGGTCACCACCACCAGGTCGGGCCGGTGGATGCGCGCCCGATCGATCGCCGTGGCGAGCTGCGGCAGGGTGGTGAACAGGCCCAGGTGCAGGTCGCTCAGGTGGAGGATGCGCAACCCGTCCAGGAAACCCGGCAGGTCGTTCCACTCCAGGCGCACCAGGGGACAACGGGGGCCGTCGATGGTGCCGGCGATGCCGGCGGTCGTCCCGAGGGTCGCGACCACAGGGACGGCGGCCGCGGCGATCTGCAGGAAGCGCCGGCGGCCGGGGTCGGCGGGTCCGGGCTGCGGGGCCTCGGCCGCGGCTACCGGCTCGGCTTCCGGCGGTAACTCGACCTCGGTCGCCGCCTCCGCGATGGCGGCGTTCTTGGCGCTCAGGGGTCTGAGCTTCCTGCGGCGCGATCCGGACTTCAGGACGAACAGCGACACCGGCAAGGTCAGCAGCAGGGCGAACTGGGCGGCAAGCGACAGGAAGATCAGCGTTGTCAGGGGAGTCTGGGTGGGATCGTATCCCCAGCGCGGAGCCCACTGGCCGAGGCCCAGGCAGACCAACCCCAGCACCGGCAACGACCACAGCAGGCTGCGCAGCGCGGTGACCCCCCACACCCGCGGATACCAGCGCCGGGTCAGCGAGGCGATCAGCAGCGCGGGCAGCACCAGCAGCAGGCCGATGAGGAAGGGAAAGGTCAGTCTGAGCATGGACGCGGGAGCCGGCTTTCGGTCAGGTTGGATGGGATGGAATCTCCACCCTCCAACAATAGGGGATCCGGCAGGCCGGCGCCTTCAAAATCTCAGGTTGTGCCGCCGAGATTGTGTCCGGCCCGGGAGTTGCCCCGGGCCGGGCTGGGCGTTATCGGACGTGCTCCTTGATGATCATGCCGTAATCCCCGCAGGTGGCCCCCACCCGCGCGAGGACATCCGGAGCCACGGACGCCAGGAACCCCTTCTCCCCGTCCTCGGTGACCCCGAAGTCCTCGAAGAACCTCTCGAATCCCCGGGGGCTGAAGGTGGTCAGCCAGAGCGCGTCCTCCTCGCCGTTGTTGATGAAGGTGTGGACGGTTCCCGGAGGCGCCACGGCGCTGTCTCCCGGGTTCAAGGTCCGCCATTCGCCGTCGGTCATCAGGTCCAGGCGGCCCCTCACGACGTAGAAGAATTCGCTGATGGCGTCGTGGTAATGAGGCGGTGGTCCGGGAACCCCGGCAGGGGACCGGATCTCCATCAGGGCGAATTCCACGGCGGTTTCCAGGGGTTTGACGTGGTGCCCGAGCACCCAGCGCGATTTTCCGTATTCCATGACTTGCCTCCGATCCACGGGACGACTAAGATTATACAACAATCTCGTTGTGAGATTAATATCTCACGAAAGGGCGATCATGTCAAGACCCGATCTGAAAAAAGGCCGGACCAATCAGAAGCTCCGGACCAGGAAAGCTCTCATCGAGGCAGCCGCCCGCCTGGTCGCTGCAGGCCGACCGGTCGCCATCCCCGAGGTGGCCGATGAAGCAAAGGTTTCCAGGGCAACGGCTTACAGGTATTTTCCCAATCCGGATGCTCTCCTCCTGGAAACCGAGCTGCACCAGCTGGTCATCACCCCCGAGGCCATGTTTCCGGATGCGTCCGGCGAGCCCGGCCAGAGGGCGGCCCGGGTCATGGAGCACCTTCACCGCCTGACGGCCGACAGGGAGCCGGCCTTCCGCCAGTTCATGCGGGGCGTCATGGATCGCTGGCTGACTCAGGAGGGGAAGGTCGACAGCCCCCTGCGCGGTGGGCGGCGCATGGCCTTGCTGGAGGCGGCCCTCGCCCCCGGTGACGAGGCCCTGACTCCGGCGGCCAGGGAGCGGCTGATCCTGGTCCTCGCCATGATGGTGGGGCAGGAGACCTATTTCGCCGGAAGGGACGTCTGCCAGATGTCGCCCGAGGAGATCCGCTCGGCCCTGGCGTGGGCGATCGATGCCCTGGTGCGGGCCAGCCTGGCGGAATCCCCGACGCAACGCCTTTGAGGTCATCGCCGGACTACTTCCTGATGAACGCCGGATTGAGGCAACCGCCGGGAACCGCATCGGTCACCAGAGCTTGCAAATCCTCCCCGGTCGCCGTCATGGAGTAGAGATCCGGGCGATCGAACCGCGTGGGCTGATGGACGAACACCAGCCGGTCACCGCTGGGATCCCAGACGGGCAGGCGCTGGATGCCGGGAAGCGGAAGAACGGTGACCTCGCCCCCCTCGGCGGGGACGAGGCAAAGGTCGGTGGTCGTATCCAGGGTTCCCCGGCGGAAGGCGATGGTCCGCCCGTCCGGCGACCAGGCGGGTTCGGTCTCGAACTCCGCGTGATCGGTCAGGAACCGTGGCCCGGTGCCGTCCCGGTTCATGACCCAGATGTCGGTCGTTCCGTTGGCGTTGCAGGCATAGGCGATCAGCGAGCCGTCGGGGGACCAGGCGGGATGGTCCTCCTCGGTCACCGCAGGAAGGGGATCGGGAGTCAACAACTTCAGGTCGCCGCCGTCGATCCTCATGGTCCAGATGTCGCCGCTTCCCTCCGAGCGAAAACTCCTGAAGGCCACCCAGCCTCCATCCGGCGACCAGGCCGGCCGGTCATCAAGATACGGCGAATCGGTCAGGAGGGTCGGTGCCGTTCCTCCCTCATCGAGCCTGAAGATGTCACCGGTCCACTCCCTGAGATCCTGGACCGAGTACAGGACCGACTTCCCGTCGGGCGAAGGGGAGGGCTCGCCGGCGCCGATCGCCGGCCCCCAGGGCCGCTGGATTTCCCCGGTCGCCGGATCGAGAACCGCGAGCTCGGGGGAGTCCTCGAAGTAGGCCTCGAACAACAGGCTGAATTCAGGGGAGGCACCCTGGGGCTGGGCGGGATCATCGCCGCACCCGGGCAACAGGAGGATCATTCCGAGGAAGGCTGCGGTCAGGCTGAATCTCATGGCTTTGTTTCTCCGGTGGATCAGGAAATGCGGCTCGGCGGTGACCCCGTAACGGCCAGGGTCGTGCCGAGCATGCCGCGCCGCCTTCAATAGAGAATTGATGAGATAAATCGTCCAGTTTAGTTGGGCCCGCGGAAAATGGCCATCAAAAAGTGAGGATTTGAGATCAGGGCGGGGATGGGTTTTCCATTTTCACCCGATTGCCTCCAGACAGACCTTTCCAAAATTGGTTTTCAGATTCAGGTGTCCCCAGTCAAAACCCCATCTGCGCCGAAAGGGCGTTATCTGGGTTCGGTCGCCCTCCTGTTTTCTGATAATGGTATCCAAATTCGCCCCCCAGGGGACCTACATCCCCGAAAACAGCCTTCAATCCAGGTTTCCCGTGCTGTTTTGGAGTTCCTGGGTAGACCGGATTTGTGGGAGTGGGTGAACGACCATGTCCCAAACAGGGGACCGAGGCGGGTGAAAACGAAATTCGTTTACAAAATATTGACATTTCCTGAAAGATATCTGCTAAGCTCAAAACAGGACGAATTAAATCCACCTTCCCCCGTCTTCGGAGGTCCGACCATGCGTCCTGCTTTCCTGGCCCCGTCCTTGGCCCTGTCCTTGGTCCTGCTCCTACCCGGCGCCGCCCTCGCCGACACCTTCGTGTTTCCCCATCTCCTGGAAACCGGCGCCAGCCTGACCCAGACCGAGGGATCCCTGGAAACGGTCATCGACCTGGTCTGGGGCCGGGATGATGACTGCGACGGGCCCGATCCCGCCGACGAGGCTCTCCTCTGGATCTACGACGATTTCGGATCGCCCCTGGCAAACGACATCGGCGAACCCGTCTGCTTCCCCTGCTCCTGGCCCAGCGATCCCGTCAAGCCAACCCGGATCTCCATGGTCGAGTTGATGGTGGCGGCCGGGATGTCCCCCGGCCTATCTCTCAACGCCATGGCAGTGCTCGAAACTGGCGCCGGCGGTTCGGGCCCGGTCCGGGGTGGTGGAGCCGTGTACGTCTTCACGCCAAGCGGCCGTGAACTGGCGGGAGCCGTCCCACCCGATCCCATCGAGCCGTCCAGCCCGCCCGAGGCCTGCAGGACCTTCGTGTTTCCCCATCTCCTGGAAACGCAGGACATGAGCGGCACGGGAAGCCCGACCTTCGACACGACCATCTTCATCACCAACCTGAGCGGTCTTCAGGGGGGCACGGGTGATCCGGCCACGAACACCGCGGTGGACCTGTACCTGTTCGACCAGACGACGGGGGCGCCCCTCTCCAATGCTGTCGGAGAGGCGATCTGCGCTCCGTGCTCGTTTCCGATGGGCGGTTCCGCAAAGGTCATCAACCCGCGCAAACGGAAGATCAACATCGAGACATTGATGAAAGCCAATGGCGGGACGGTCGGCGACATGGAGAACATCACGGCGGTCGCGGTGGCCTCGGGTA
>JAHJTW010000068.1 GCA_018829565.1 bacterium
ATGCCGATGCCCTTCTTGGCCGAGATCTCGGCGCACAGGTCCTGCCCGCCGAAATCCTCGACGGTGATGCCGTAGGCCAGCAGTTCCTGCTTGACCTTGCCGGGATTGGCGTCGGGCAGGTCGATCTTGTTCACCGCCACGATGATGGGGACGCCGGCCGCCTTGGCGTGGCTGATGGCCTCCGTGGTCTGGGGCATCACGCCGTCGTTGGCCGCCACGATCAGGATCACGATGTCCGTCACCTGGGCGCCGCGGGCGCGCATGGCGGTGAACGCCGCGTGGCCCGGGGTGTCCAGGAAGGTGATGGGCCCGCCGTCGGTCTGGACGGTGTAGGCTCCGATGTGCTGGGTGATGCCGCCGGCCTCTCCCGCGATGACGTTGGTCTTGCGGATGTTGTCCAGCAACGAGGTCTTGCCGTGGTCGACGTGACCCATGACGGTGACCACCGGCGGCCGGTCCGTCAGGTCCTCGGCCTTGACCTCTTCGCCCTCGAGGACCTCCTCGCCGTACTCGCTGAGGAACTCGACCTCGCGGTCGTACTCCGAGGCGAGCATCTCGATGTGGTCCTTTTCCAGGCGCTGGTTGATGGTCGCCATGATGCCCACCCCGAAGAGCTTGCCGATCAGCTCCTGGGCGCGCACCTGCAGCTTGTCGGCCAGCTCCTGGACCGTGATGAACTCGGTCAATTTCAGCAGGGTCACCTCGACGATCTCGTCCTCGCCGCCCGGGCCGCCCTTCTTGCGGCGTTTCTTGCCGCGGGCGCCTTCCAGTTCGGCCATGGTCTGTTTCAATTGCCGATCGACTTCCGCCTGGTCGACCTTCTTCTTCTTCTTGCGGGTCCGGGTCTGCCGCGAGGGCTGTTCACGGGCCGCGGCCTCGTCCTGACGCCTCCGGATGGCGGCCTTGATGGAGTCCCGTACGGATTCGCTGCTGACCGGGGCCTCGGCGGCCGGTTTCTTGACCTTCGGGGCCGGGCGGATGATGTCGCCGACCTTGAACCCGTCGGCTTTCTTGGTTCCCAGGAGTTCCAGGGGATCGACGGGCCTGGCGGTCCCGGGCGCTTCCCGGCTCTCGTCCTCGTCCGGCTCAGCCGGCTCCCCGGAGGCGGCCTCGTCTTCCTCAGCCTCGGGCTCCGCGACGGGAAGGGATTCGTCCGCGGGGGAGGCGGCGGCCTCCTCGACCCGTTCCTCGGGCGATACGTCCCCCGGAGCGGCGACCTCGGCGGGGGTGCCGGTCACGGCCTCGTCCACCGGCGCAGACTCCTCCTCGGTGGCCTTGGCCTTCTCGACGTCGGCCTTCTTGACGATGCGGGCCTTGGCGTGCTCCTGGCGCTTGGCGGCCAGTTCGGCCTCCTGGCGCGCGGTCTCCTCTCGCCGCCGGGCCTCTTCTTCGGCCTTGGCCTTCTCCTCCGCATCCTTCGCGGCCTGGGACGCCTGGGCGACCTTGGTCATCGTGCCGGCCTTCTTGATGACCACGACCTTGGGCTTCGCCGGGGCCTTCTTCTTCTTGGCCACCTTCTTCTTGGCCGGCTTGGCCTCCGGTTCCGGTTCGTCGGGAGCCACCGGCCTTTCGAGGGGCTTCAGGGCGGCGACGTTCTTCAGCTGCTCGGGATTGAGCCCATGGGCCTTGGCGTAGTTCTCCCGGGCGAGTTCGCGCTTCCGCTGGAAGACCGCGTGCACCCGGTCGACGTCCTCGTCCTCGATCACGCTCATGTGGCTCTTGACCTGGACCTTCATCTTCTGCAGAAGGTTCATGATCTGCTTGCTGTCGACACCGTAATGCCGACCCAATTCGTAGACCCTCAGCTTCCTCGACAAAATCCGGTACCTCCTGCACTACCTGCGGCAGGCGTTGAGCGGCCTCGGCGGCCGATTCAGTATCCCAGTTTCCCGATTCCCTTCACGAACCCGGGATCCGTCACTCCCAGGACGGCGACCTTGTCGCGTCCCAGCAGCGCCCCCAGTTCGTCCACTCCCATTCCCGTCCGGACCAGCCCATTGACGGGGGTCCAGCGCTCGATCCGGCTCAGCTGGCCGGGACCGACGTCCACGGCGAGGACCAGCAGCGGGCGTTCGCCCCGCTGGACCAGACGCTCGACGGCGCTGAAGCCCACGGCCAACCTGCCCGCCCGCTGGGCCAGACCCAGCAACCGCGACAGGCTCTCGTCCCGCTCCCGGGCGGGATCCGGCTCGCCGGATTCCGGGACGGCGCCGGGTTTCTCCCCGGCTGTCAATCCCCCAGCTCCGAATTGGCGAAGGGATCGACCTTGTCCTCGGGATCCTCGTCGTCGCCTTCGCCATCCCCGTCCGCTTTCCCGGGGAAATCCTTGAAGATGTCGTCCTTGACGACCACGTCCTCGGCGGCCAGAGGCGCGTCGTCCCCGCCGGAGTCCTCGTCATCCAGACCGGCGGCCAGGGCCTCGTCGTCGAACAGCGGGCGGTTCTCGGCGGCCTCGCGCTCGACCTCCTCGGCCACGACCTTCTCGATCATCTTGCGCAGTTCCTCCACCGTGACCTCGGCCGTGGCCTGGAGGGTGGCGATGGCCTCCAGGTCCAGTCCCTCGATGCCTGCCAGGCGCTCGGGGCTGGCGGCCGCCAGATCCTCGATGGTGGTGATGCCGACGGCTTCCAGGACGACCATCAGCTGCTCGGTGACGCCGTCCATCTCGCTCAGCTTCATCGACATCTCTTCCTGGACGCGCTGGCGGATGCCGTATTCGCGGCTGCTGACCAGATCGATCTTCCACTCGGTGAGCTTGGCGGCCAGGCGGACGTTCTTGCCCTCCTTGCCGATCGCCTTGCTCAGCTGGTCCTCGCCCACGACCACGGTGGCTTCCTTGCGCTCCCGGCGCAGGATGATGTTGCTGACGATGGCCGGACTCAGGGCGCGGCTGATGAGCAGGCTGGGCTCGGCGCTCCAGGGCACGATGTCCACCCGTTCGCCGGCCAGTTCGCGCGTGACGGCCTGCACCCGGCTGCCCTTCATGCCGACGCAGGACCCCACCGGATCCACCCGATCGTCGTTGCTGACCACGGCGATCTTGGAGCGGGTGCCCGGTTCGCGGGCCACCGCCTTGATCTCCACGATGCCTTCCTGGATCTCGGGCACTTCCTGCTCGAACAGGGCCTTCAGGAAGCCCGGGTGGCTGCGGGACAGGATGACCTGGGGCCCCTTGGCGCTGTCCAGCACCTCGGTGATGAACGCGCGGATGGTCTTGCCCTGGTGCAGCTTCTCGCCCCGGATCTGCTCCCGGAACGGCATGAGGGCCTCGGTGCGGCCCAGGTTGACCAGGACGTTGCCCCGGTCGACCTGCTGGACGGTGCCGACGATGATCTCGTTGACCCGATCCTTGAACTCCTCGAAGATCTGGGCCCGCTCGGCTTCGCGCACCTTCTGCACGAGGATCTGCTTGGCCACCAGGATGGCGTTGCGGCCGAATTCGTCGAGGGGCAGTTCCCAGCGGACCTCGTCCCCGATCTCCACTTCCTCGCCGAATTCGATCTGGGCCTCCTCCAGGGAGATGTCGGTGTCCGGATCGTCGATCTCCTCGACCACGGTCTTGACCTGCTCGACGACCATCTCGCCGGTGTCCGGATCGACCCGGGCGTCGATGTTGGCCTCGGTCCCCAGCTTCTTGCGGGCGGCGGACTGCAGGCCCGCCTCGAGGGACTCGATGATGGTGGCCTTGTCGATGTTCTTTTCCCTGGTGATCTGCGTCAGGGCGTTGAGGATATTGTGATCCATGCTGGAAATCTCCTGCTTGCTGCTGCCGGCCTACCCGCCGGATTCATCGTTGCCCGCGGGGCCGGAGCCCTTGCGGGGCCGGCGCTTGCGGGCCTTCTCGGCCGCCTTGGCCTTGCGTTCGGTCCGTTTCTGGTCCTTGCGCTGCCGCCTGTCCGCGTTGATCAGCGCCTGGGCGTCGAAGTCCGGATCGAGGTTGGCCTCGACCACCTCCGCCAGGGCGACCGTCTCCGGGGCCGGATCGTCGTCCGTCCCCGCCTTGACCGGCGGCTCCACCGTCAGACCGGCCTGATCCACCCCGAGCAGGACGCCGCGCACCCGGCGCGTACTCCCGCCGCTTCCCACCTTCAGATCCACCCGCTGACCGCAGGCGGCCTGGAAGTGGGCGACGGTCCGCAGGGGCCGCCGGATTCCCGGAGAGCTGACCTCGATGACGTATTTGCCCGGGATCGGATCGGCCTCTTCGAGCAGCATCCCCGCGGTGCGCGAGGCCCTGGCCACGTCGTCCAGGGTGATGCCGCCCTCGGGCAGATCGACGTAGATGCGGACCTGCATCCTGCCGCCGCCCAGGAAGACCCGGACGTCAAGCAGTTCATAACCTTCGCGGGCCAGATCGGCTTCCAGCAGGTCAAGGATGCGGCGGCCCAAGTCCCTCTGTTCGGTGGCCTTCAGCCTTGGGGGTTCCTGATCACGATTCCGGTCGTTTCCATGGGCGTCGGCAGGCACAGGGACCCCTCGTCGAAACAAAAAGAAGTGGACTTACGCCCACTCCAAGCCGTCCACCCGAAAGGGGGGACTGGGAGACGGCCCCAATATACCGGTTCGGGGACGTTCCTGCAAGCTGAAAAGAACGGTGCAACATCCGGTCACCCCGCCTGGAAGGTGGCCAGTTTCCCGTAGGCCTCGTCGAGTCGGATGCGGATGGGGGCGCCCTCGGCCCCCTCCAGGCCGGGGTCGGCGGCCAGCAGGTCCCGGGCGTCGGCCCGGCACTGCTGGACGACCGCCTGGTCCCGCAGGGGATTGGCCAGCCGGAAGCCCGGGGCGCCGTGCTGCCTCGTCCCCCAGGCGTCGCCCGGCCCCCGCAGCCTCAGGTCCTCCTCGGCCAGCGCGAAGCCGTCGGAATGATCCGCGAAGAAGCGGACCCGGGCGAAGGACTCCTCGGCCAGGAACCGGTCGCAAAGCAGCCAGCAGGTCGAGGGGTGGGCGCCCCGGCCGATCCTGCCCCGCAGCTGGTGCAGCTGGGCGAGACCGAACCGCTCGGGATGGTGGATCACCATGGCGGTGGCGTTGGGAACGTCCACTCCCACCTCGACCACCGTCGTGGCCACCAGGACGTCGATCTCGCCCGCGGCATAGGACGCCATGATGGCGTCCTTCTCCTTGCCCTTGAGGCGCCCGTGCAGCAGGGCGACCCGGCGGTCCGGGAAGGTCTCGGCCCGCAGCCGTTCGAATTCGACCGTGGCGGCCTTGAGGTCCATCCCCTCGGTCTCCTCGATCACCGGGTAGATCACGAAGGCCTGCCGCCCGGCGGCGAGTTCCCTGCGGCAATCCGACCAGACCGCCTCCTCGTCCCTGCCCCTGGCGATCCGGGTCAGGATGGGCCGGCGCCCCGCCGGCAGCTCGTCGATGAGGCTCAGGTCCAGGTCGCCGTACAGCGTCAGGGCCAGGCTGCGGGGAATGGGCGTCGCGCTCATGACCAGCACGTGGGCCAGTCCCCCGTCCTGCCCGGCCTGGGCCGACTTGCCCCGCTGCCTGACCCCGAAGCGGTGCTGCTCGTCCACGATGGAAAGGCCCAGGTTGGGGACGTGGACCTGGTCCTGGATGATCGCGTGGGTCCCCACCAGCAGGTCGATCTCCCCCGCCGCGACCCCGGCCAGGACGGCGCGCCTCTCGGCGGCCGGGGTGGATCCGGTGAGCGTCTCGACCGTGACCCCCAGGGGCAGCGCCAGGCGGTCCAGGCTGCGTCCGTGCTGGCGGGCCAGGACCTCCGTCGGGGCCATCAGCAGGCTCTGGTAACCCTGCTCGATCACGAAGAGGGCCGCGATGAACGCGACCAGGGTCTTGCCCGAGCCCACGTCCCCCTGCAGCAGGCGGTGCATGACCTTGCCGGACCGCATGTCCGCCAGGATCTCCGCCAGGACCCGCCGCTGGGCGCCGGTCAGGGCGAAGGGCAGGGATTCCACCAGCCTGCGGGTCAGGTCGCCCGGCTTCTCGAGGCGCACGCCCGTCTGCTCGCGGCGGTCGCTGCGCCTCAGGGCCATGAGCATCTGGACCAGGAACAGCTCCTCGTAGACCAGGCGGGCCCGGGCCGCAGCCAGGGTCTGCGGTCCGGAGGGGAAATGGATCTCCCGCAGGGCCTGTTCACGCCCGGGAAAGCCGCGGGCGGCGAGGATGCCCGGCGGCAGGGTCTCCGGGAGGCGCCCCTGCAGGCCGGCGAGGGCCTGGTCGACCAGCCCCCGGAGCCAGTGCTGGCCGACCCCGGCGGTGAGCCCGTACACCGGGACCATCCGGCCCGTATGCAGGCCCGAGTGGCCCCCGCCCCCGTCGTCCGCTTCGGGAGCGAAGATCTCGTAGTCGGGATGGGCCATCTGCCAGCGCCCCTGATGCCGGGAAGGACGGCCGCTGACCATGACCTTCCGACCGGCCCGGAACTGCTTCAGGATGTAGGACTGGTTGAACCAGACGCAGAACAGGATCCCGCTGGCGTCGCCCAGGGTCACGGTCTGGAGGGAGCCTCCCCGGCGGGTGCGGCGCTCGCCGGCGGTCAGGACCTCGCCCAGGACGGTAGCCTCGCGGTCCGGATCCAGGCGGCCGATGGGAACGGCGCAGCTGCGGTCGAAATAGCGCCGGGGGTAGTGGGCGAGCAGGTCCCCGATGGTCTCGATCCCCAGCCGGGCCAGGTCGCGGGCGCGGGCGGGCCCCACCGAGCGCAGGAACTGGACGGGGGTCGAGGTTTCGATCGGTTTGTTCATCAAAGGGGCCAAGCTCCGGGTTTACAGATATTTCCTTGCTGACGGGCCGTCCGGATGTTAAATTCCCGCCCTTATGAATTCAACCTTTCGGGATTTCGCGGGCGGGTCCCCCTGGACTCTCGCCCCCGAAAAGGAGTAGGTCATGAGCAGGAAGTGCTCCGTCTGCAGCAAGGGCCCTCAGTACGGGAACCGGGTGAGCCACGCCCACAACCTGACCCGGCACCGCTGGCTGCCCAATCTCCAGAAGATCAAGTTCGAGCAGGACGGCAAGGTGCAGCGCGGTTACGTGTGCACCCGTTGCATCCGGACCGGAAGCGTCAAGAAGGTCGTCTGAGCCCCTTCCTCTTCCGCCCTCAGGGAACCCGCTTGAACAGGTGATACAGCCCCCCGGCCTCGACCGGGGGGCTTGTCTCGTTGATTTCCAGGCCGCTGATGGCCGACCGCAGGGGCTCGATCATTTCCGCGGGCTTGATCCAGCCGATGTCCCCGCCCCTGGCCGCTCCCGCCCCCGTCGAGAACCGGACGGCCAGGGATGCGAAATCCGCCCCGGCCGCCAGCTCCTGCCTGACGAGGTCCACCGCCTCGGCCGTGGGCAGGACCATGTGCAGCAGGTGGATCTTGCCGGCCGCCTGGGCCTCCTGGAGCCGGCCCCGCTTGCCGGCCAGCCGCTGCTCCCAGAGGTTCAACTCTCTGGTGTTGTCCGGATCCAACCTCTTGAGTTCGCCCACCACCGCCATGGCCCCAGGGATGTCCCCGGCGTTCTCCATCATCTGGGCCAGGACCACGCGGGCGCTGAGCATGGTCGCGTCCAGATCGATGGCCCGCGACACGTGGGCGATGGCGGCGGCCGACCGGCCCATCCGGTCCAGGTGGATGCCGTAGTTGAAGTGCCCCACCGCATCGTCCGGGACCCGCTCCAGGAAGCGCTCGAACTGGACCCCGGCCTCATCGTAGAGGCCCGCAACCTCCAGGGCGTTGGCGAGGTTGAACACGAAACGGGGATCGCCCTCGTCGTCCTCGGTCGCCAGGCGCAGGTAGACCAGGGCCGAATCCAGGCTCTCGGTGGCGAAGTAGGCCTCGCCCAGGCCGCCGAAAGTGGGGGGCCCGGGTTCCAGCAGGACGGCCTGCCGGCAATACCCGACCGCCGCCTGGGGCTCCCCGCCCAGGATGCTCAGCTCCGAGGCCGACAGCAGGTCGGCCGCGTTGGCCCCGTCCCGGGCCATGGCGTCCATCAGGTGCCCGCGCGATTGGGCCCACATGCCCTTGCTGGCCGCGAGGTCCGCCATGAGGCGGTGGAGCCAGGACTCGTCGAGCCCCTGCTGCCGGATCTGGTTGAGCAGGTTGTAGGCCTTGGCGGGGTCCCCGTCCTGGATGGACAGCCGGGCGAGCCCCTCGAGAATGCCCTTGTGGGTCATGTCCACCTGGAGGCCGCTCTCCCACTGCCCCCTGGCCTCCTCGACCCGGCCCGACCGCAGCAGGCAACGGCCGTACCAGTATCGGGCCTCCGGATCCTGCGGGGCGACCGCGACCGCCCGCTTGCCGTACTCCACGGCCTCCTCGAGCCTGCCTTCACGCAATCCCATGACGGCCAGGGGCAACAGGACCTCGACGGTCTCCCCTCCCTGCTCCAGGCAGTTCTTCAGGGCCGTCCGGGCCTCGGCGAACTTGCCGGCCCGGTACAGGTCCTTGCCCCGGGCGCAGACGTCGCTCACGGGATCGGCAGCGGGCGGCTGGGGATCGGCGGGCTGGGCGCTCACCGGACCGGGCGCCCCCCCGGACGCAAGCAGGACGCACAGTGTCGTCAGGACCAGCAGGAATCTTTCCACCAGGGTGTTCACGTCTTTCCGTACTCCTGTCCACGCGGGATGGCGGTCGGCGGTTTGGCGTTCAAGTCCGGATCGCCCCGGCCGATAACTGCTCCAGGAACCGGATAGAGGGAAGGGGAGTTCCCGGAATCGCCGGACGCCGGAAACCAGCCGGCGCCGCGGCCGACCCGGGCCGGTCACCGCGCGAGCGTGAAGGGTTAAGATAGAGCCATGTCTGAATCCATGAAACCCAGAATCCTGGTCGTCGAGGACGATCCCGATCTGCGCACCATCCTGCGCCTGCAGCTGCTGAGCCAGAACTGGGAGGTCGCCGAGGCCGTCAACGGTGCCGAGGGGTTCGCCTGCGTCCAGCAATCCGTGCCCGACCTGGTGATCCTGGACCTGATGATGCCCGTCATGGACGGCTTCGGATTCCTCAAGCGGACCCGCAGCCTGATGCACCTCCAGGACCTGCCCATCCTCATCCTCACCGCCAGCGAGGACGAGCGGAACCGGATCAAGGGCTTCCAGTACCAGGCCGATTCCTACATGAGCAAGCCCTACGACCTGGACGAACTGACGGACGAGGTCTCGCGCCTGCTGGCCTCCCGCAGCGCCACCGCCTGAGACCCATCAGGCGATCCAGCCCCGCACCGGTTCGAGCCAGAACCGGGGATCGAGCCAGACACCCAGCAGACAATCCGGCTGCAGAGCCGCGACCGGCCGGAGCAATCCGGCGTGGCCGGGGCCGTCGCCCCGCATAAGAGCCAGCGCGCAGGCAGGGGGCAGGCAGGAATCGGGCATGACCGGATCGCAGGTCCATTCGGCGGGCAGGGGCTCGCGGGTGGCGGAAAGGATCAGCAACCGGAGGACCTGCTCGGTCAAGGGCCCCGCGGCGGCCAGGCCCTCCAGGATCTCCCGGCACTCCTGCACCCTGCCCTTCAGCAGGGCGGCCTCGGCCCTCAACACCGACCACGCGGATGACGAGGGCTGGCGGCGCAGGCGGGGACCGTCCCCGGCCTCGTCCGGGCCGTCCGCCGGGAAGCGTGTGACGTCCGGAAGATCAGGAATGCGCCCGGTCCGCAGGGCCAACCTGGCCTGCAGGAACAGGGGCCTGGCGTCGGGGCCCGTGCCCGATTCCCGCGGCCAGCGCTGCAGGGTGGCGGCAGCCTCCTCGGGCCGGGAGGATCCGAGCTGGTGGCAAGCCAGCAGGAAGGCGAATTCCGGCTCGGCCGGCCATTCCCGGAACAGCGCAAGCAACCGGCTGCCGGCCGCGGCCTGCCTGCCCTGCAGGTCGTCCGCCGCAGCCATGAGCATCTCGGCCCGGGCGAAGCTCTTGGCCAGGTTGCTCCACTCCCTGAACAGCCCCTCGACCTGATCGGCCCGCCCCAGCAGGAGATCCAGGACCCCCCGCAGGTAGGCGCTGAACAGCGCTTCGTGAGGGTTGGCGTCGCCGGCGGCGTCACCTCGCCGTTCCGCCCCTTCGAGGATCGCCGAGGCGTCGGCATATCGCGCCAGGTCGGCCAGGATCAGGGCCTTCAGGTCGATGGCCGCTCCGTAACCGGGATTCGCCTCCAGGGCGGCGTCCACCTCGGCGAGCGCCTCGTCCCCGCGCCCCCGGTGGAAGAGGGCGGCCGCCAGCCTGGTCCGGTAGTCGGGATAACGGGGCCGCCGCGACACCAGATCGCCGAACGCGGCGATGCCCTCGTCCCAGTGGCCGGCCCGGCACAGGGCCACGGCCGAGGCCAGCTTTTCCTTGTCGGTCTCCCCCTGGACGATGCGTTCCAGCTCGTCACGCAAACCGGCCGGAAGGTTGTCGGCGGTGACGGCGCCGTCCCCGCCCCACTCCTGGGTGAGCCAGTGGTCGACCCTGCGCCCGGATTCCCGCAAGGCGTTCAGGGCATCCGCGGCCTCGCGAGAACGGCCCAGTCCCGTCAGGGCCACCGCTTCGAGCAGGCGGGCTTCGGCGTAGTCGGGGTTGAGGCGCAGGGCGGTCCGGGCGTCCTGGAGGGCGGTGTCGTGGTCGCCCGCGAGCGCAGCCGCGGCTCCATGCCACCAGTGGAGATCGGGAAAGGTGTCCCAGATCGCGGCCGCTTCCCCGAACAGGGGCATGGCCTCGGTGACCCGGCCCATCCGGGCCAGGCGCCGTCCTTCGGCGATCAGGGCGCGCCGCAGGAGATTCCCGGCGGGATCGTCGGTGCCGCGGGCGATCCCCTCGCCCACGGTCTTCCGCAGGATGACGACGGCTTCGGCGAAACGGCCGTCCTCCAGCAGGGCCAGCCCCTCGTTGTAGGCGTGGGAACGGCTGAACCCGAAGAACCGGTCCAGGATGGACATCTCAGTCCATGTACTTGCGCGTGTAGGCGGGGGCGCTCAGATCGTCCCGGGGCGAACCCGACCCGAATCCCGCCGTCTGGCGCTGGCTGAGGGGTGCGGGCTCCCGCTGGGGCTCGGGAACCTCCACCTGCCCGATGTTCCGGGTCCCCACGCGGCGCAGGAACGAACCCAGGGGGGATTCCGGTTGCGGCGTCGCTTCTTCGGGGGACCGCCGGGTCGCGGCATCCCTGTCCTCCCCACCGCCGGCGGCTTCCATCCGGAGCAGGGGCGCCTCGGCCGGGACGGCCTCGGCTGTTTCGTAGGCGTCCTCGCCCGTCTCGGCGGCGTGGACCGCCGCCGGGACGGGCTCGATCTCGGGTTCGGCGAGGGGGGCCTCGTCGC
>JAHJTW010000069.1 GCA_018829565.1 bacterium
GGGGCTTCTCCATCGACATGGGAGGCAAGCGTGGGTTCTGTCCGTTCAGCCAGATCGACCTGCGGAGGGTGGACGAGCCCGAGGTGTTCGTCGGCCGGACCTTGAAGTTCAAGATCCTCGAACTGAGCGATGACGGGCGCAACATCGTCCTTTCCCGGCGGGCCCTGCTCGAGGAGTCCCGGAAGTCCCAGGGCGACGAGACCCGGGCCGACCTGGGTCTCGGCAAGACCTTCGAGGGCTCCGTCACCCGGCTGGTCCCCTTCGGGGCCTTCGTCGACATCGGCGGAGTCGAGGGCCTGGTGCACATCAGCCAGATTTCCCACCAGCGCGTGGGCGATCCCTCGGACGTGCTGAAGGTCGGCCAGACCGTGAAGGTGAAGGTCCTTGAGATCCAGAACCTGGGACAGGGACGATCGGAACGGATCAGCCTGTCCATCAAGGCCCTGGCCAGCGATCCCTGGCCCGATACCGCGGACTCCCTCACCCCGGGGACGGACGTCGAGGCCCGGGTCACCCGCCTGGTCGACTTCGGCGTCTTCATGGAACTGCAGCCCGGGGTGGAAGGTCTGATCCACATCTCGGAACTCGCGAATCGCCGGATCATCCACCCGCGTGAGGTCCTCAACGAGGATGACGTGATCACCGTCCGGATCCTCGACGTCGACCTCAACCGCCGGCGGATCTCCCTTTCCCGCCGCCAGGCCGCCGACTACGACGGGGACTGATCCCGTCCCTGCAGCCCGCCACCGGCGCCGTTTCCTTTCAGGAGGCGGCGCCGCGCAGTTTCCGGACCAGGCCGATGATCCTGTCCCCGGCCTCCGCGATCTCCTCTGCGGTGGTGAAACGGCCCAGACCGATCCTCAGGCTGCAGCGGGCCAGGTCCGCGGGCACGCCCAGACCGAGCAGGACGGGCGAGGGCTCGGTGGACCCGCTGGAACAGGCCGAACCGGAGGAGACGGCCAGGGTGGTCAATCCCGCCAGCAGACGGTGCGACGGCACCCCGGCGACGCTGAAGTTCAGGTTGCCCGGCAGCCGGCGCCGGGGGCACCCGTTGAGCGTCACGCCTTCGAGGGCGGTGGAGATCCGCTGCCACAGATCGTCCCGCAGGGCGGACAACCGGGCGGCCTCATCCGCCATGCCCTCGGCGGCAAGCCGGCAGGCCTCGCCGAAGCCCGCGATGGCCGGGACGTCGAGCGTGCCGGGCCGCAGCCCCCCCTCCTGGCCGCCGCCGAACTGGCGGGGACGCAGGACCACCCGGGGATCCCGCCGGCGCACGAACAGGGCTCCCGCTCCCTTGGGCCCGTGGATCTTGTGGGAGGACAGGGCGAGCAGGTCGATGCCCATGGCCTGGACGTCGAGGGGGATCCGGCCGGCGGCCTGGGCGGCGTCGGTCATGAACAGGACTCCGCGATCCTTGCAGAGCCTTCCCATCTCCGCGAGCGGCTGGATGGTCCCGATCTCGTTCTGGGCTGCCATCACGGTCACCAGCCGGGAATCCGCAGTCAGGACCGCCTCCACCGACCCGCATTCCAGGACGCCCCCGGGATCGGGCCCCACCCGGGCGACCCGCCAGCCCCTGCGATCCAGCTCGGCCACGGGCCCGGCCACGGCCTCGTGTTCGAAGGTGGAGGTGACGACCTGCCCCGGCCGGTCTTCCCAGGCGTCGGCCAACCCCAGCAGGGCCAGGTTATCCGCTTCGGTGGCCCCCGAGGTGAAGACCATCTCCGCCGGGGAGGCGTTGATCAGGGCGGCCACCTTCTCCCTGGCCTGTTCCACCAGCTTGGCCGCAGCCCAGCCGTAGGCATGGCCAGCGCTGCCGGCGTTGCCGAAGTGGTCCCGCTGGACCTGGTGGACGAGTTCGAGGACCCGCGGATCCAGGGGGGTGGTCGCATGATGGTCGAGGTAGATGGGTGCGCGCGGGCTCAACGGCTCAATTCCAGCATGCGGTTGATGGGGACCAGCGCCTTGGCGGCCGTGGGCGGATCGACCACGATCTCCGGGGTCCTGTCCCGCATGCAGAGGTAGAGCTTCTCCAGGGTGTTGAGCTTCATGTACGGGCACTCGTTGCAGTTGCAGGACTCGTCGGCTCCGGGCGCGGGGATGAGCTCCTTGTCCGGGTTCTCCTTGCGCATCTGGTGGAGGATGCCGGGTTCGGTGACGACGATGATCTGCCGGGAGGGCGTTTCCCGGGCATAGGCCAGGATGCTGGCCGTGCTGCCGACATGGTCGGCGTGCTGGAGGACCCCTTCGGGGCATTCGGGATGGGCGGCGACCACGGCTTCGGGATGGGCCACCTTCAGCTCCACGAGCCGCTTCTCGCTGAACACCTCGTGGACCTCGCATGACCCCGGCCACAGGACCAGGTCCCTGCCCAGTTGCTTGGCCACCCAGCCGCCCAGGAACCGGTCCGGGGCGAAGATCAGGGGCTGGTCGGCCGGGAAGGAAGCCACGATCTTCAGGGCGTTGCCGCTGGTGCAGATCACGTCGCTCATGGCCTTGGTGGCCGCCGAGCAGTTGATGTAGCTGACCACCTTGTGCCCCGGATGGCGGGCGAGGAATGCCGCGAACTCGTCGGGCGGGCAGCCGTCGGCCAGGCTGCAACCGGCCTCGAGGTCGGGCAGCAGGACCTGCTTGTGGGGATTGAGGATCTTGGCCGTCTCGGCCATGAAGTGGACGCCCGCGAAGACGATCACGTCCGCCTCGGTCTCCGCCGCCCGCTGGGCCAGGGCCAGGCTGTCCCCCACGTGGTCGGCCACGTCCTGGATGTCGGGTTCCTGGTAGTAATGGGCGAGGATGACGGCGTTCAGCCGCCGGCGCAGGGCATCGATCTCGGCGAAGAGATCGAGGCCCGGGTCAAGTTCGGGGTGCCTGCTGGGCATCGGTCAAGCCTTTCGGGCAGCGGGCCGGAGGGCCCATCCCGGGTTCCCCTACCGCAGGGGGACGCCTGCGCACAATCTTGCCCAACGGGTCCGGTTCTGCAAGGGGGATTGCACAAAGAACGCAACCGCTATGGACTTTCCCCGGTTCAGGTCTTAATATTCATGGGTTGGAAATGCGGCCAATGCCTCCCAGTGGGCATGGTATGGGTCGGTCCGGACCCCATCTGGAACCGGACCGGTTGCGGTGGCCGGCCGTTACCGTTCTCCCCACCAGCTGAACGTGAGGAATTACCGGCAATGAAGAACATTTCCCCTGTTTCGCCCGGTGCCCGGGCACGCGGTCGGCAGCTCGGCGGCAGGGCCCTGCTCGCCTGTCTCCTGCTGGCCTCCCTGGGATCGCTGCCCGCCTGCAACGGCGACGACGACCCCACCTTCCCCAAGCCCATCGTTCCCGAAGCCCGCCACTGGCTGTTCGACATCGAGGGGACCGGCCCCAGCGACATCTGGGCCTGCGGCAACAACGGCGCCATGTTCCATTTCGACGGCGCCCAGTGGCAGGCCGTGGACATGGGATCCAATGGCGCCATCGTCCGGATGTACCGGGACCCGGCGGGCGCGCTCTACGCCTGCGGACACGGCGGGAAGATCTGGCGCAATTCCGGAACCGCCTGGTCCTCCATGGAGACAGGCACCTCCCTGGATCTCTACACCCTCGGCTCCTATCTGGGCAACGTCCATGCCGGGGGCCGGGACGGGATCCTGCTGAGGCTGGCCGGAAGTTCCTGGGCGAAGGTTGACCGCAACGTGATGATCCTGCGCGACGCACAGGGGGCTCCCCAGGACACCCTCTTCCAGAATCAGGATCTCGAGGCCATCTTGACCATCAACCACTACGCCATCGGCGGCGCCTA
>JAHJTW010000010.1 GCA_018829565.1 bacterium
GATCTCCCGGACCAGGGCCAGATTCCGGTTGTAGACGGTGATGTCCACCCGGGTCCGGTCGCTCGAATCGGAACTCAGGACGGGGATCTGCCCCGCGGCATCCGCTCCCACCGCCGTCAGGACGGCGACGGCCAGCGTCGCCAGGATCAGGCCGTTCTTGTGCGTGATACCCATGGTTTCCCTCCCTGCCGATTTCCCCGGGCATCCCCGCCGCCCTGCCGGGGGCCGGGGCGGCGGATCGGGTCCAAGGGCGGTACTAAAGTTCGCCTGGATCATGTCGATCAAGGTATGGACCTGTTTCAACAGGTATACAACAATTGCGTTCCCGGTGTCGAAGGAATCCCTGTGGCGCCGCGATCCCGCCCCTGCGGAGGTACACGTTGGGCAGCACCGTCCTCATCGTCGATGATGCAGAATTCATGCGGGTCATGCTCCGGGACATCGTGGAGGACATGGGCCTGGTCGTGGTGGGCGAGGCCGGCGACGGCGAGGAGGCCGTCAAGCAGTTCGAACGCCTGCGCCCGGACCTGGTTCTCCTGGACATCACCATGCCCACCCTGGATGGAACCGAGGCCCTGAAGGACATCCTGAACGTGGATGGGGACGCCCGGGTGATCATGATCACCGCCCTGGGCCAGAAGGAACAGGTCATCGCAGCCCTCAAGGCCGGAGCCAGGGACTTCATCATCAAGCCCTTCGACCAGGAGCGGGTGACCGAGACCCTGGAGCACCTCCTGGCCACCAGCCTCGGCTGAAAGGCCCCCGGTCAGAAGACCAGCAACAGCATGGTCACGACCCCCACGGCCACGCAGTAGAAGCCGAACTTCCAGAAATGCGCCTGCACCACCGCCAGGGCCGTCAGCCGGATGGCCACCAGTCCCACCAGGAACGCCGTGAGCGCCGCCAGGGCGAAGGGGACCGTGTCCGCACCGGTCGCGGCCACCCCGTCCGCGAGATTGAGGACCAGGGCTCCCAGGATGGCGGGCACCGCCAGCAGAAAACTGAACCGCGCGGCTTCCTCCCGGACCAGTCCCAGCCACAACGATGCGGCGATGGTCGAACCCGACCGGCTGATGCCCGGGCAGATGGCCGCCGCCTGCGCACACCCGATGAGGAAGGCCTTGCCCAGGGGCAGGGGACGCGGTTCCCATTCCGCCTGGGCCGGAGCGCGTCCGCCCCGGGCGTATCGCGTGGAGAACAACAGGGCTGCCGTCAGCAACAACGCTGCGGCGGGAAAGATCGGGTCCTGATAGAGGCCCTCGAAGAAATCCTTGAATAGCAATCCCGCGAACACCGCCGGGATCGTTCCCACCCCCAGAGCGAGGATGTAACCGACGGCCGCCCGGTCCAGGCGAAGCAGACGCAGGAGTTCCCGCCTGTAGACCACGATCACCGACCCCAGGGTCCCCACGTGCAGGATCACGTCGAAGAACACGTCCCCTTCCCTTGTGGCGAGAAAATGCTGGAGCAGGACCAGATGGCCGGAACTGCTGACGGGCAGGAATTCGGTCAAGCCCTGGGTCGCCGCCAGGATCAGGAGATTGATGATTTCGGGCAAGTCCGCGTCCTTCGGTCGGGTGGTCGGAGGTCGAGAGCCGGATCAGGGGGCCGCCAAAAAGCCGTGCGGGTCAGCCGTCCCGGCCCGCGTCCCGGGACTGCCCGTAATGGAGCCGGGCTTCCTGGTGCATGCCCAGGGCGTCGCAGGTCAGGGCCAGCTGGTAATGCAGACGGCCGTCCTCGGGAAAGAACTCCAGGGCCCTTTCGAGGCTGTGCTTGGCCTCGGCGAAGCGCTCCAGCTTGTGCTGGCAGGTTCCCAGATGGAAGGGGATCCGGACCAGCCTGGCGTCCAGTTCCCAGGCCCGGTCGAAGCTGCGGCAGGCTTCCCGGTAGTTCCCGCTCTTCATCAAGCACAGGCCGCAGTAGTAGTGGCCCCGGGCGAACGACGCATCCCGCTCCACGCACTGGCGGAAGCAGCTCAGGGCCTCCCCGTACTCCTCGTGAGCGTAGTGGACCAGGCCCAGGTTGAGGTAACCCTCGGCATCGGGGTCCAGGGCGATGGCAGCCTCGAAGGCCCGGATGGCTTCGGTCCGTCTGCCCTGTTCGGCATAGATCGCACCGAGGTTGTGGTTGGCCACTGCGGTGCCCCGGCCGTCGAGATTGGACTTCTTGTAGGCCCGGATGGCCTCCTCCCGCCTCCCCTGACGGTCCAGGGCGACGCCCAGGTTGGTCAGGTAGGTGCTGTTGGCGGGATCCTGGTCGAGGGCCTCCAGGAAGGCGGTCTCCGCCTCGCCCGCCCGCCCCTGTTTCAGGAAGGCGCAGCCCAGCCGGTAAAGCCAGCGGTGATCCCGGGGTCCGCGGTCCAGACCCGCGAGGTAGGCCCTGCAGGCCTCGGCAAAGCGGCCGGCCTTTTCCAGGCTGCGGCCCTCCTCGAAAAGCTCTGCACTGGTCTGGGGTCCGGTCCCGCTCGGGGTGATGTCCTGCCTGGGTGTCTCCATGGCTGGAACTTTAATCCAGCGGCGCCCGGCGGTCAACGCCCGTCAGGGCGCGATCCTCCGGGCTCAGTCCTCGATCTGGACCTCGAGCAGGATCCTGAGCTGGCCCTTGTGGTTCTGGAGGAGCCTGCGGGGAATGCGGACCGGGACCACCAGCGGCGGGCTCATTTCGTTGTAGATGGCCTCGCTGCGCAGGCGGGTCGCGTCCATGGGCTCGCGGCCCGGAACCGGCGGCCCGTTGTCGAACCCGAGGGTTTCGGCGGGGATGTCCCGGGCATGGGAGGCCTGCACCATGGAGACCTCGATGGGGTCGGGGTCCTCCAGCTTGCTGCGTTTCTCGTTGATGTGGTTGATGGCCAGGCCCAGGACCGCCTTGAGCGTCTCCCTGACCCCCTCGCCCTTCAGGGTGTTGGAGGGGAACGAGAGCAGGCCCCAGGGGTTGAGCAGGGATTCGAGCCTGTCGACCGAAACCGCTTCCCCGGTGGGGCGGCGATTGTACTGCAGGACCACCGGGACCCGCATCAGGTCCAGGCCCCAGGTATCCAGGAAGGTCTTGAGGGACTCGAAGGCGGCCAGCGACTGATCCAGCTGCGAACCCACCGAGGGCACGACGAAGATGACCCCGTCGAAAGGAGGCCGCTCCATCATCCCGGCGGCGCGGAACCGTTCCTTGCCCACGTCCACCGCCTGGACCAGCACCTGCCACTCGCTCTTCCCTTCCTGGCGGAACTTGAAGGCGATCTGGCGCTCCGGGTCGTCGGTGGCCACCACCAGCCGCTGCTCGGGCGGAATGAACTGGTGGATGAGCCGCAGGTTCTCCCGCTTGCCGGTTCCCGGCTGCCCGTAATAGAGCAGTCTGCAGGTCCTGGTGGCTGTCAGCGATGCTGTGGTCACGAGGGATTCTCCCTGGATCCGGCGATGCCGCTGCGAAAAGAACGCCTCTTGGCTTCCATTTCCAGTTGAAGCAAGGGATATGCCACTTGTTTGGGGGGCTCCTGGAGGCGGATCAGGGCCCATTCCGGAAAAGCCCCAAGTTGGGCAAGCATTTTGCAATACCTCGGCCGGAAGGAACCCGGGTCCATCCCGTACCCCTCGATTTCCGCCCCCAGGAGGCGGTTTACCGGCCGAACCGGCAACCAGGAGTGGCCAGATGACCACCAATACCGACAAAATCCTCAATACCATGTTTTCCCGCCTGCTCCAGATGAAGGTGGACGACAACCTGGCCGCCAAGCTCTGCGCGGTCATCGACAGCGTGACGGAAAAGGTGGGTGGCAACTTCGATCTCGAGACCGTCCAGGGGCAGAACACCTTCCGGGCCCTGCTGTGCTCCATGGTGGTTCACGGCTGGGGCAACGGCATGCACCCCTTCCATAATCCCTGCGAGAACGAGGAGGGAAAGGCCGTCGAGGTCAGGGTTTCCAAGGACATCCTGATGTCGATGGAGGATCTGCAGAGCCTCAGGTACGTCAAGAAGGACGAGCACGGCAGGGTCAAGCAGGCCCTGTTCGAGCCGGACCAGAACGTCCGGGTGCGGCAGCAGATCGATGACATCCTCGGGGAGATCAGCCGTAACAAGTGGGGGGGCTGACCGCTGGCGGCATGGCGCCAAGAAGCCCGGGCCGTCGGCCCGGGCCCCTTTTCACGCCTGAGATGAATCAGAAGACCTTGGCCCCGTCCGCGAGGATCTCGTTCAGGGCGGCCCGGAAGTGGTCGGAACTGTTGGCGACCTCGGGCGTGACCTTCTCCTTGTAGAGTTCCCAGCTCTTCTTGATCTCGGCCCCGAGCGCCTCGACCAGATTGCCGTCACGCAGGGCCTTGTCGCGGGTTTCGCGATTGTAAGCCAGGATGTCGGAGACCAGGGCCCGGGCGTACATCTCCTCCTTGCTCCGGCGACGGCGCACGCCCCTTCCCCCGGATCCCGCATCAGAAGTCTCCTGCCTGTCCAGGACGGCGACGCCGGCTGCTGCGGGCTGGGCCGCAACCGGCTCGGTGCGGGCCGCGGGCGCCTTGGCCGGCGCGGTCGGCGGGACGGCTCCCGCCATCTGGGCGAAACCGCCGTGTTCGATCTCCAGCGGGACCTCGGCCGGGCGTGCGGTTCCGTCCAGGGTGAAGACCCCCCGGCAGCCCGGACACCGCACCTTGATGACCCGGTGGGGAACCTTGTCTGCATCCAACTGGTAACGCGCCTGGCACTCGGTGCAGGTGGTGATCATCCCCGCTCCTCCTCAGCGTCCTGGGTCGAAAGAATTTCCGTCAACCCAGTGATCGACAGGTTCCGGGAACAATTTAGCTTTGTTTGAAGGGCCGCGAAATGCCATCCGGACGTGCGGCATGGCGGTCATGGCGTCAGGATGAGATCCAGGACCAGGCTGCCGACCTGCGCCAGACTCCCGGCGGAACACTTGTTGGGCGTGTCCTCGAGGGTGTGCCAGAACCGGTAGTCGAAATCGATGAGATCCAGGGCGGGAATGCCCCGGCGCAGGAAGGGTACGTGGTCGTCGAACACCGGCGGTCCGGGAAAAGGCTGGAAGGCGTCCAGGCCCAGGGCCTGGGCCCGTTCGAAGACCGTCCGCGTCCACTCCGGCGCATACTGCAGGGAATAGGCTTCCTGGGGAATGAGCAGGTCGCGGTCCCCCACCATGTCCAGCAGGATCAACCCCCGCGGGGCGGCCTGGGGCAAGGGGCTCCCGAACTCCCCCCAGGATTCGGCCATCCGGCCGCTGCCCAGGCAGAATCCCCGGGGGTCGCCGCCCAGGCCGGCGTCCTCCCCGTCGAAGAACAGCAACTCGACGCCGGCGGGAGGAACCCTGCCGGCGAGGACTTCCATCAGGTGAAGCAGCACGGCCACCCCGCTGGCCCCGTCGTTGGCGCCGACCAGGGGCTCGAGGCGGGCGGCGGGATCGGGATCGCGGTCGCAGTGGGGTCGGGTGTCGAAATGGGCGCCCACCCACAGTCCCGGTCCGTCGCCTCCTCCCGGGATGGACACCACGACGTTGCAGATCTCCACCTCATCGCCGGTGAGGGGCAGGACGGCGGGGAAGCACTGTTCCCTGCTCGGGAATCCGCAGCGGCCGGCGGTGTCATGGATCAGGCGACGCAGGGCGGCATTGCCGGGGCTCCCGGGAATCCTGGGACCAAGCTCGCACTGGGCGACCACCAGTTCCAGGGCCCTCTCGCCGGAGAAAACGTCCTTTTCCGATCCGGCCCCGGGAGCGCGACCAGGCCACACCAGGAGCGCCAAGGCCAGGGCCGCGGCGGCCAACCGGAGCGGAAGGAAAATCCCGGCGGGATCCGGCACTCTAGAAGACAAAGGTCGCCTCCACTCCCAGTCCGAGCGATGTGGTCGACTGGTCGGTCGCCACGTTCTTGGTGTGACTGTAGATGAACCGCACCGCCCCGTTCAGGTTCCGGGTGACCTGGTAGCTGAAACGTGGATTGACGCTGTATCTGGTCTGACCCGTCGGCGCCGCCGGCCTGCCCCCGGGATTGAGACGCTCGGTCCGGTCGCGCTGGTACGAGATGTCCACGTCCATGTTGACGGTGGGATTGTTGCCCGGGCGATAGAGGCCCAGCTTGGCGAGCAGGCCCTGGGCCCGGAACTGGTGCCGCAACTGGAGCCCGAACCGCATCTTGTTGGAGGTGGTCAGAACGCCGTTGGACAGGCTTTCGTCCTTGTTCAGGGTGCTGTTCAGGGTCGCCGTCAGCCCGCTGTGGAAGTTGAAGGTCCAGCGGGGACCGATGGAGGTCGAAACGCTCGGGTTGTAGGAGACCTCGGTGTAGTTGTTGACGGTCTTCGTGCGCTTGTAGCTGAGGTTGAGATTGGAGGAACGGAACCAGCCGCTGTTCGGGTCGTCCTCCTGGCTCCCGAACACGCCCCATTTCTCGATGCCGTTGAGGGTGAACTGGACGTCGGGCCAGTCGGTCTTCATGCTCCTGCTCCGGGTGCCGACCTGGTCCCGCAGGGAATTGGTCTCCCCGTACTTCACGTCGAAGCCGACGTTGCGGTTGATCTTGGTGGTGGTCGAGAGGTTCAGGCTCCGGCTCTCCTGAGAGGCCCGGGCGGCATACATGGTGTCGGGCACGTCCAGGGAATTCTCCAGACCGGCCATGTACCAGAAGGGAGCGGTGTCCTCCAGGCGCGTGTAGCTGCTGCTCCTCTTGTCGGACAGCGTCACCTTCACCGGGGTGGATTCCCGCAGGATGTTGAGGAAGGGATTCAGGATGACCAGGGGATCGAGGCGCCCCCCATCCCCCTCCCCCTCGACCGGCGCGGCTGGCTCGGGGGTCGCACCCAGTCCCTGGGCCTGCTCCTCCTCCAGCCGTTCCTGGGCCTCCTCCAGGAGCCGTTCCTCCTCCAGGCGCCGGCGCTCCTCGGGGGTCAGTCCGCCGAGGTCTCCGGCGCCGGGTCCCCCGACACCCGTGCTGTCGGCCGCGGCGCTTCCCCGCCCCCGGCCGGATCCCCTCAGGGATTGCTGTTCCCGGCGGCGCTGCTCCTCGATCATCCGGCTGCGTTCGGTGGCGGTGATCTTCTTCTCGGGAATGACCGACTTGACGGCCTCTCCGAAGGGCAGATCGAACCGCAGGTCCCAGTTCCCGTTGTTGCTGACGCTGCGGACGTCGTCCGAGTCGCCCGCCTGCCGGACCGCCGGATCGTGCTGGTCGGCGAAGTTGCCCGTGAACTGGATGCTCGGCCGCAGCTTCGTCACCTGCCGGGCGGCGGTGCGCA
>JAHJTW010000070.1 GCA_018829565.1 bacterium
GGCCTCGGGATTCGAACGGACCACGAGCCCCTCGCACGGCACCGGGGCGTACGAATCCCCGCCGTTGGAGGACACGAGAACCTCCAGCACCATGGCCAGCTTCGTCATGGGTTCGATGAAATGGTCGGATTTGAAATAGATGCCGGAGGAACTGATGTTGATGGTCTCGAGACTGGCGGTCAGCTCGGACCCGTCCACCCGCGGAACCCTGACCTCGAGATTCAGGCTCGCGTTGACCCGCTGGGCTCGCCGTCTTTCCATATTGTCGGCATTCACAAGAAGCTCCCTTCCCTGCCTTGACCTTCGTCACGTCCGGGACAAGGTTGAGGAAAACCCGCGCCGCCTGTCCTCAGGCGCCACGGGCCGGCCCCGGGAATACCGGCGGCCGGCCTCACGGGCGTCCTACTTCTTCTTGTGACGATTCTTGCGCAACCGCTTCTTCCGCTTGTGAGTCGCGATCTTCTTGCGCTTACGCTTACGCCCGTTCGGCATAGCGGTCCTTTCTTCAACTCGCTGGGGGCGAACCCGTTGGCTTCAGCATCCAGCGGCATACGAAACCGCACGGCGGCGATCCGCCGTGTCCCTAAACGAGGCAACAAGATAGGCTATCGAATCCCCCCAGACAACCCGGAAGTTGCCGTCAATCCTCTTTTTTGTTCAGGCGTTCCTTCAGATCGTTGGAGGCCTTGAAGTACGGAACGCGCTTGGCCGGGACATCCACCGAATCGCCGGTCCTCGGATTGCGGGCCAACCGGGAATTGCGGGTCTTGACCTTGAAGCTGCCGAAACCGCGGACTTCGACCTTGTCTCCCTGGACCAGGGCCTGACCGATGTTTTCCATGATCAGGTTGACGATGATCCCGGTGTCCTTCTTGCTGACTCCCGTCTCCTGCGAGATGATTTCCACCAACTCGGCCTTGGTCATTCGTTGCCTCCTCTGGAGCGTCCGGGGGGCGGTCGCCCTACCTTGTTTTGCTGGTGAGAGTTAGGACAGCTAGAAATACCACATCGTTCCATGAATACCAAGGAAAAAAAATGTTCTCCACCGGTAGCCGGGTGACTGCCGACATGGACCTGCAACACGGAGAGCGCAGGTATTTCAACAGCCAAGCCCGCACAGGGCAGAGAACATTTTCTCCACCCTTCGCAACCTGCGTGCCATCCCCCGGGCTCCTTCCCGGGCGGCGTGAACCGTGCGGTCCCCCGGCCCGAACACCCTGTCATCGAACACGTTGGAGTCAGACCGAGGCGGGATGGATGGGCCGAAGCCATCCGACCGGACGGCCGCAAGGGGCCGCCTGGAACTCATTCGGCATGGAACACCCGGGGACGACAGGGCGTTCTGCAACCCCAGGAGCCATCACGGGATCGCAGGGGAAATCACTCCCCTCCCAGGGAATGGAAAAGGCGTTCCTGGACCTCGTCGAGGCGGCACCCCCTCCTCCCCAGGACGGTGCGGGCGGTGGCCAGGGCCCGATCGACCGCGTAGCGGGGCGCATCGGCCTGCCCTCCCCAGCTGAAGTGGTCCACGAACTTGGGCGGCATGCCGCCGCCGAAGATGTTGGACGCGAAGCCCACGCAGGTGCCGGTGTTGAAGAGGGTTCCGATCGCGGTCTTGACGTGGTCGGCCGCCAGCAGGCCCACGAACCGCCGGCCGGAAGCCTGCGCGCCCCAGCCCAGATCGACGCGGACCTCGCCGTAGTTGTTCTTCAGGTCGCTGCAGGTGGTGAGCGCACCGAGATTGATCCAGGAGCCCAGCACCGCATGGCCGATGAACCCGTCGTGCTGCTTGTTGACGAAGTCCCCGGTGACGCTTTCCCCGATCTCTCCCGCGAGACGGTTCCCGATTCCGAAGGATGATTCGCCGTAGATCCGGCATCCGGCCTTGATGATGGATCCCGGTCCGACGTACAGCGGGCCTTCGAGGCGGCAATGGGCCTGGATAGACACGCCACGGTCCAGGACCACGGCGCCCCGGGCGGCGTCGATGACCACCCCCGGTTCGGCCGTGACCCCCTCACCGAGGTACACGCGGTCCCGCTCGCCGATGATCTGCATCACGGGGCCGCCCTGGTCGACGGTCGGATGGGTGAAGATCCAGGGCCCGCCCCATACCGGAGCGCCCGTCGCGGGCGTCAGACCGAAGGGTGTCCGGACGAGGGATCCCGACCCGAAGCGACCGATGTCGGCTTCGACGGCAGGACCGGTCGCCGGGACCAGGTCCCAGATCCAGTCCACCAGGAGATGGGGCTCCTTCAGCCAGCGCCGCCAGGCCCCGGCGAGCTCGGCGGCGCGTCCGGACTCCCGATCCGACGGGGCGAAGAACAGGGTGTGGCCGTCGCTGGTCTCGGCAGGCCGGAAACCCAGTCCCTCGAGATCGGGAACCCAGGGATCGGGCCGGCGGTCGGGCCGGTGGGCGCGAGGGTGATCGAGATCGGCGCGCGTCCAGGCGCTCCACGACCGGCCGAGGGAACCGGCCTGAGGGCTCCGGCACCAGGCGGCTACCAGCCCATGGCCGTCGGTCCAGGCGAAAGGGGGAACGCCACGGCCGGCCAGATCCAGCAGGTCTGCGAGCACGCCCCAGGCGGGGCCGAAACGACCGGCGATCCAGAGGTCTCCGTCCTCCCCTGACGCCTTATCCGGCGCTTGCGCCCAGGCGCCCTGGAGACCTCCCGCAGCCAGGGCGAAGCGGTCCAGGGACAGGACCTCCGCTTCCCCGGCCGTCTTCTGCAGCCGTTCCCTGGCGGTGCAGATTCCGCACCTGATGTCCTGGATGGGACGTGACCAGGCGAGGGGCCGCATCCTGCCGTGGGCGTGGTCCTCGAAGATGATCGGACGAGGGGGCATGGTGGAATCCTTTGCCTGCTGGCCTGGCCGGCGTCGCGATGCGACGCTCCAGGACTGGGTGCGACGGGCGGATCGTCATCGTGTGAAGGATATTCCCCCAAGGATGCTGGAAATTCCAGACCAATCCGTTGAGCCTCCTCCCCTTCCCAAGCTGGACTGCAATCGGCCCGGGCTCGTCCCATGGTCCCGCGTATGGCAGGAAGGTCTCCCCGCCGGGCTTTCCCGGCAAGGTGAAGAGGGGAGCTTGCCGCCTCACGACGAATGCGAGCCGAGGTACCGGCCAAGTCTGGAAGAGGGAAAACCCCACCTCGAGCATTCATGACCTATTGAATTTCTGTCATTTCAAGCACTTTGAATTTGATAAAGGTAATCACTCCCATAGTCCCGAGGCCGTTGAAATGCAGGGACTTGCGCGAGGCGGATCTCTTCTTGACTCGGCCCCCTCATCGGACAAATTTCACGGTCAATAAGGTAACGGATTAGAAGTCTCGAACGTTTGAATTTCCTCGTCCGGCCCGGCCGGAACTCTCGCAAACCACGAAAGGGAGATGCCGCATGTTCAAGCACAGGAATCTGGTCATCATGATCGCCCTGCTGGGATCGGTCATGGTCGCGGGCCTCGCGATCGCCGAAGAGGACGAATCCCCCGCGCAGAAGATCGCCAAGATGGACGGGAAGGACCTCTACAAGACCCTCTGCAAGGTCTGCCACGCCGAGGGCGCCGAAGCCGGCGAGTACACCCCCATGTCCCTGATCATGGAGCAGTGGGAGGACTTCTTCGACGCCGGCTTCACGGAATCCCACAAGGACCTGGTCTGCCCCGAGGACGAGACGAAGAAGGTCACCGATGTCCTGGACAAGGACCTGATCAAGAAGATCAAGAAGTTCTGCGTGGATCATGCCGCCGACAGCGAACAGCCCATGACCTGCGGTTGATGGTGACCCGAGCCGAGGTAGCGGCCGGGATGCCCCGCGGATCCGGGCCGGATCACGAGTTCCGAACAAGGGAGATCATCCGATGACGAAGACGTTGTTGATCCTGTCGGCGGTCCTGGTCCTGTTGACGACCGCCACCGGGAGCCAGGCCCAGACCGACACCGACAAGCGGATCAAGGCCCTGGAAAAGCGCCTCCAGCAGCTGGAAGTCAGGTCGGCCAAGAACAAGATCGACCTCGGCGGGGACCTGCGCGTCGAGGCGCACACCATCACCGGCGAGGTGCCCGATCACTACGACGGCATGATGCTGCAGAACATCATGGTCAACACCATGTTCTACCACAGCGTCAACGGCGGCGGCCCCACCGCCCTGCCCATGAACATGGACGGGACCTTCAACTACCAAGCCGTCGGGGAGGCCATCGGGAGCGATTACGGCGCCTACCAGGCCTTTCTTGCCGCCTTCGATTTCGACACCACCTTCCCCGCCGAGATGCAGTCCCTGCTGACGTCCATGGCCCAGGCCCAGGGCCTGGACCCGATGACCATGACGCCGGCGGATTGGGCCGCCGTCCAGAACGGGGCCATGCAGATGATGATGATGGTCCCCGGAGTCTTCCAGGAGGGCTACAAGACCGACAACGACATCCTGTACACCACCAGGCTGCGGCTGGACATGGACGCCAAGGTCGCCGGCAACGTGAGCTTCGCCGGCCGCCTTTCCATGTACAAGCCCTGGGGCGCATCCACCCAGGTCGGCATGTTCAACGGGCAGGCCAACACCCTGGCCATGGACGCCAACAGCCCCGGCGTTCCGGGCGACGAGACCCTCAAGGTCGAACGGGCCTACTTCACCTGGCGCGACATCGCGGACAAGCCCATGTACCTGAGCCTCGGCCGCCGGCCCAGCACCGCCGGTCCCCCGCTGCACTTCCGCCAGGACGAACTGCGCGCCGGGACCCCGATGGGAAGCATCATCGACTTCCAGTTCGACGGCGCCACCTTCGGCTACGACTTCACCGACGAGGTCATCGTCAGGGCCTGCTACGGGCTGGGCTACGAATCCCAGTACGGCAACGGCACGCTCCTGCAGCGCCCCGCCGACCGCCTGAAGGATGCGGCGTTCTTCGGCTTCAACATCGACGCCTGGAACACCCCGGAGATGCAGGTCCAGACCACCATCGCCCGGGCCTTCGACGTGACCGACGGGTTCAACGGCTTCGTGATCATGCCCAACGACCCGGTGACCGGCAATCCCATGCCCGGTCCCATCGTGACCCGTTACAATCCCTCGGCCAACCTCGGCGACTTCGACCTGGCCAGCCTCCTGCTCGCCCGGCGCGACGGTCCGGTGGACTGGTTCGTCACCGGCAGCTGGTGCAAGAGCCGCCCGGAGGATGGCGTGACCACCCCGTTCGGCGGGCTGATGGCCGACCCCTTCGAAACGGCCGAGGAGCGGACCGGCTCCATGTACTATCTCGGCGCCCGCTTCAACTTCAACGAGGACATGACCAAGGTCGGCCTCGAGTGGAACAAGGGCTCCCAGTACTGGTTCAACTTCGCCCCCGCCCAGGACGACATCATCGCCCCGAAGACCAGCACCCGCGGCACCGTGATCGAGGCCTACCTCACGCACCGGGTGAACCACAAGTTCATCGTGAAGCTGGGCTACATCAACTACGACTACGACTACTCCGGATCGGGCTGGCACGTGGGCGCTCCGAAGGACCTGGACGAAGCGCAGGTCCTCGGCTTCCCCACCTACAAGAAGGCCTCCAAGCTGTCCCTCGGCTTCACGGCCCGCTTCTAGAAGGAGAGTCGCCATGAAAACCACCGCGACCCTCGCAGTGTCGCTGGTGATCGTCGCCGCGCTGGCCGGGCCATCCCCGGCCGCGCGGCAGACCTACAGCCACCAGGAATACTTCGAGCATTACGAGGGGACCAGCACCTGCCTCGAGTGCCACCAGGAGGAAGCGGAAGACTTCTTCCATTCCCAGCACTACCAGTGGCAGGGCGAGGCTCCCAACATCGTCAACAGCCACGGGGACAAGCTCGGCAAGCTGAACACGATGAACGACTTCTGCACCAACCCCATGCCCAGCTGGATCGGCAACGCCGTCAACAGCGACGGCAAGATCATCGCCCAGGGTTGCTCCAAGTGCCATGCGGGGCTGGGCAAGAAGCCCTCGATCGAGATGACCCGGGATCAGCTGGAGAACATCGACTGCCTGATCTGCCACGCCTCGGGCTACCGGCGCGACCTCTACCAGGATGAGGCCGGCAACTGGGAATGGAAGCCCATCCTGTGGAAGAACCAGGCGGGTCTGGACTCGGTGTCCAAGCGGATCGGCATGCCCGAGCGCACCATGTGCCTGCGTTGCCACAGCGGAGCCGGCGGCGGCCCCAACTTCAAGCGCGGGGACATCGAGTACGCCCTGAACGAATGCGATGCGGACTTCGACGTGCACATGGCGGCCGAGGGCAACGACATGGCCTGCGCCGACTGCCACGGCGGCGCCGACCACCGCATGCGCGGCCGGGGCACCGACCTGTCGGGCACCGACAACCCCGACGACCCCCTGCTGTGCACCTCCTGCCATGACGAGCGGCCCCACGGGCAACCGGTGCTCGACGGGCACACCGAGCGCCTGTATTGCACCGTCTGCCACATCACCGAGTTCGCCAAGGCCGACTCCACGGACATGGTGCGCGACTGGTCGACCCCCAAGCACCATGAAGAGGCCAACAAGTACTCGGCGACGATCACCTTCGGGAGCAACGTGAAGCCCGTTCTGGCCTGGTTCAACGGGCGGTCGCGGATCGCCCGTCTCGGCGAAAAGATCGAATACGACGACGAGGGCCGCATCCCGGTGATGGTCCCCCAGGGCGACCGGAAGGACAAGCAGGCCAAGCTGCACGCCTTCAAGGTGCACCGGGCGGTCCTGCCCGTCCTCCAGCACGAGCAGTGGATGATCCCCCTGGCCGTCGACGAGTTCTTCATCGACGGGGACATCGAGAAGGCCGTCATCGAAGGCGCGGCCGCCGCCTACGGCATCCACCATCCGGCCTACGAATGGAAATCTGCGATCCGGTACATGGGAATCTTCCACGAGGTCCGCCCCGCGTCCGAGGCCCTGCAATGCCTCGACTGCCACACGGACGGCGGCCGGGTCGACTGGAAGGCCCTCGGTTACAAGGAGGATCCCCTCCTGAAGGAATTCAGGTAGCCGGCCTGACCAGGCGCCAAGAGGGGGAAGGCCCGGCCTTCCCCCTCTTTCCATGCTCGGCTCGACCGTCCGGATCCGTCACTCGCCGTCGGTCTTGCTCTTCCGGACCAGGAAGGGCAGGTTGATCACCGGAACGAACGCCAGCCAGACGGGCTGACCTGCATCCCGCATCCTGCGGACTCCCAGACCGAGCCAGGGCGTCAGCGTGGCCAGCAGGTAGACCAGGGCGCCCCAGGGGAAACGCCCGCCGGCGCCGGCGAAGGCCGCGAACACCAGCACCAGCCCCCCGTTGATGATCGAGAACCACCAGTACTTCCAGCGGCCGGCTGTTCCGGCGAAGGAGGCGTACTCCCCGGCCAGGACCGACCACCAGCAGCCGTGCAGGGTCTGCTTGATGGGATCGAGGGTGGAGTACATCACCGGCACCACGACCAGGGTCAGGAAGGTGGCCACCGCCAGCCCCCAGATGACCGCCACGCCCATGGGGCCCCACCACTGGCTGGACTCGCCGCCGATGATCAGGACGTCGCCGAGGCGGCCGTCGGTCAAGGCCCCGAAATCGAGGGATAGGCCGGTGGTCAGCGGGATCAGCCCCAGGATCGTCGTCACGGCGGTGAGGATGACCGGGCGGAACCGGGTCATGCCGGCCCGGAGGATGGCCTCGGTCGGTTCGAGACCGCGGTTGCGCAGCTGGATGATGTAGTCCAGCAGGACGATGGCGTTGTTCACGACGATGCCCGCGAGGGAGATGACCCCCACCCCGGTCATGATGATGCCGAAGGCGGTGTGGGTCACCATCAGGCCGCCCAGCACGCCGATCAGCGAGAGGATCACGCTGAACAGGATGACCAGCGGGACGGTGACCGAGCTGAACTGGCTGACCAGCACCACGAAGATCAGCATGATGGCGATCATGAAGGCGTCGCTGAGGAAGGCGATGGCCTCCTCCTGATCCTCGCTCTCCCCGGTGTAGGCCAGGGAATACCCGGCCGGCATGCGGAAGTCCGCCAGCGCCGTCTGGACCTCGGCCAGCAGGGCGTTGCCGTTGAAGCCTGCCGCCACTTCGGCAGACACGGTCACCACCCGGCGGGCGTCGATCCGGTAGACGGCGGCCAGGCCGGCCCCGAACTCCGTGCGGGCAAAGGCCGAGAGGGGAACGATCTTGCCCTCGTGGAAGAAGGGCGCGGCCTCCAGGTCCTCCACCTTCCGCCGGAATGGTTCGGCGAAGCGCACGGTGATGTCGTACTCGTCCTCGCCGATGCGGTGCTTGGCGGTTTCCGTGCCGTGAAGGGCGGTCCGGATGCCGCCGGCGACGTCGAAGGTCCGCAGGCCGTAGCGGCCCGCCTTCTCCACGTCGGACCTCACGGTCAGCTCGGGCAGGGCGCGATCGTAGTTGTCGGTGATGTCCACCAGCCCGTCGATCCCGCGCAGCACTTCCTTGATCTCGGCGGAGATCTCGCCCAGGACGTTGAAGTCGTCGCCCGTGATCTCGATGTTCACCGGGGCGCCGGTCGGCGGCCCCTCCTCCATCTTGTCCACCGTCAGACGGGCGCCGGTGAAGCCCGCCAGGGCTGTGCGCAGGTCCTCGATGGATTGCCGGGACGACTTGACCCGTTCGTGCATCGGCTCGAACTGCATGGTGATGGTTCCCTGGTGCGAGGGCAGGGACCCTCCCCCGAGCTGCTGGTCGATCGGGGTGCCGACCGAGGTGTTGTAGGCGATCAGGTCGCTCACCTTCGCCACCTCCTCCTCGATCGCGGCGGCATAGCTGTCGGTGACCTCGATCCGGGTGCCGCTGGGGGCGTCGATGTTCACCGTCGCGAATTCCGGCTCGGTGTCGGGGAAGAGCTCCACCCCCGCATTGAAGCGGCCGAACAGCAGGAACACCGCCACCAGGGCGACGTTCATCCCGACCAGGACCAGGACGCGATGGCGCAGGGCCCATTCCAGCGTGGGGCGGTAGGTGCGCAGGCCGATGTCGATCAGACGGTCTCCCAGCAACCGGCCCTCCTCCCCTGTCCTGGGCACGCCCATGAACCGGGAGCAGAGCACCGGGTTGAACACCATGGCCACCAGCAGCGAGGCCGCCAGGGTGATGATGACCGTGATCGGCAGGTACTTCATGAACTCGCCCATGATGCCCGGCCAGAAGACCACCGGGCCGAAGGCGCAGATGGTGGTCAGGGTCGAGGCGATCACGGCCCCGGCGACCTGGCTCGCCCCGTCGTCCGAGGCCTCGGGCGCGTCCTTGCCCTTGCCCCGGTGGCGGAAGATGTTCTCGACGATGACGATGGCGTTGTCGACCAGCATGCCGAGGGCCAGGATGAGGCTGAACAGCACCACCATGTTGAGGGTGATGCCCAGGGCGCTCAGGACGATGAAGGTGATCAGCATCGAGAAGGGGATGGCGATCCCGACGAAGACCGCGTTGCGCACCCCGAAGAAGGCCAGCAGGACCAGGACCACCAGGATCAGGCCGCTGAGGATGTTGTTCTCCAGCTCCTGGACCATCCGTTCGATGGCCACCGACTGGTCGGCGACGATGCTCACCTGGACGCCCGCCGGCAGGTTGGGCTTCTCCTCCTCCAGGACCCGCCGCACCTCCTCGGCGATGCGGATGATGTTCTCGCCGCTGCGCTTCTTGACGACCAGGGTGACCGCGTCGCGGCCGTTGGCCCGGCTGATGGTCTCGCGGTCCTTGATGCCGAAGGTGACGGTCGCCAGGTCGCCGATGTGGACGGGCGGCTGGACGCCGGGCACCACGATGAAGTCGAGGATCTCCTTGATGTCCTCCACCTCGCCCGGCACGCGGACCTGGTAGTCCAGGGTGCCCAGGGACAGCTTGCCGCCGGGGATGGTCATGTTCTGCAGGGCGATGGCGTCCTGGACGTCCACGAGCCCCAGGTTGTAGTAGGCGAGCTTCTCGGGGTCCACGTTCACCTGGACCTCGTTCTCGATCCCACCCACCAGGTCGATGTCCAGGACGCCCTCGATCTGTTCGAGGCTCTCCTGGAGATCCTCCCCCGCCTTCTTGAGCGCGAACAGGTCCAGGTCCCCGTAGAGATTGACCTGCATGACGGGGAACGCATCGGCGGCGCTGATCTCCTGGACCACCAGGTCGTTGCGCGGGTCCTCCGGGAGGTCGGGCTTGGCCAGCTCGACCCGGTCGCGGACGGCCTGGAGGGCGTCGCTCATGTCTACCTTGGATTCGAACTCCATCGTGATGACCGACATCCCGTAGGACGAGGAGCTGGTCATCTCCTTGAGGTCCTCGACGCCCTTGAGCTCGGTCTCGAGCTTGCGGGTCA
>JAHJTW010000071.1 GCA_018829565.1 bacterium
CCCCGCACCGACGGCGGTGATCAGGCCGTCCTCGGCGGCGACCCAGCCGTCCTCCAGGACGGTGCGCCGGTCGTCCATGGTGACCAGTCGGTGGGCGCCTTGGAGCAGGAACTTGCGGTCGGCATGCATCGGGTTCTCCAGACTGCAGGATCGGGTGTTCGGAAAAAGCAGGGAAGCCGTTTGCCTTCCCCGCCCGTTAAAGTATAATCCAACCAGCGGGGACGCCACCGGAAGCCAAGCGTATTCATGGGCTTTCCGCATTTCCAGGGTTGCGGCCCCGCGGGGTCGCCAAGGAGTCGGCATCATGTGGGATCTGAAGGAATACCGTTACGCATCCTCGCCCGAGGATGCGGTCGCCCTGCTGAGGAAGGGTCCGGGCAGGGGCATGTTCATCGCGGGGGGCACCGACCTGTTGCTGTTTCCACCCGCCTGCGATTTCGTGGTCGACGTCAGCAGGGCGGGCATCGATCGCCTGGCCGCGACGCCGGACGGCGATCTGTTCCTGGGCGCAGCGGCGACCCTGCACACCTTGACCACCGATCCCCTGGTGACGGGTTTCGCCGGCGGCGCCGTCAGCCATGCGGCGGCCCACTGCGGCAACCGGCCGGTGCGCTCCACGGCCACCCTCGGCGGCAACCTGTGCAACGCCCTGCCGTCGGCCGACATGGCGCCGGTCCTGATCGCCCTGGATGCGACCTGCTACATCGCGGACGTCGACAACCAGGAGAGCATTCCTTTGGTGGACTTCTTCACTGGCCCCCGTCGGACGGTCCTGGGCGATCGGCTGCTGGTGGGGGTGGCCCTGCCCGCCGAGGCCGGACGCCGGGTCTGCCGCAGCCGCAAGCTGACCCGTTCGGCCGAGGACATCTCCCTGGTCCAGGTGGCCGTCGCCCTCGGTATGGAGGGGGGCAGGCTGGATCAGGTCCGTATCGCCCTCGGCGCCGTCGCTCCGGTGCCCCTGCGTGCGGGGCTGGCCGAGACGGCCCTGACGGACCTGGATTATCACTCGGATTGCACCGCGGCCGTGGCGGACGCCGCCGAGATCGCCGCGGGCGAATGCGATCCCATCAGCGACCACCGCGCGTCGGCCGAGTACCGGCGGGACATGGTCAGGGTGCTGACGGGGCGGCTGATCGCCGAGTGTCTCGACGACCTGCGCCGGGGCGGAAACGGAGGTGCGGCATGACCATCGAACTGATCCTCGACGGCAAGCGGACCGCCCTGGAGATCCTGCCGGGACAGAACCTCCTGCAGGCCCTGCGCGGGGCGTCCCGGTTCTCCGTGAAGCTGGGCTGCGAGACCGGCGACTGCGGATCGTGCACCGTCCTCCTGGATGGAGAGCCCGTGAACTCTTGCGTGGTGGCCGCGGCCCGCGCCGCAGGCAGGAGCGTCACGACCCTCGAAGGCCTGCTGGGCGATCCCCTGATGCAGCGCCTGCAGAGGGAGCTGGTGGACAAGGGCGCGGTGCAGTGCGGCTACTGCTCGCCGGGCATGCTCATCAGCCTCTACGCCCTGCTCAAACAGGACGAAGCGCCCACGGACCGGGACGTCCGCGAGGCCCTCTCGGGCAACCTCTGCCGCTGCACCGGCTACGTCAAGCCCGTGGAGGCCGCCCTGGCGGTCGCCGCCACGCTGGGGGGCGCGTCATGAACAAGGTCGTCGGCACCAACGTCACCAAGATCGACGCGGTCAAGCTGGCCCGGGGAGAACCCGTCTTCACCGACGACCACCGGCCCCCGGGGATGCTCTACGCCAAGGTCCTGCGTTCGCCCCACGCCCACGCGCGCATCCTCGAGGTCGATGCGACCGCAGCGCTCGCGGTGGACGGAGTCGTGGACGTCATCTGGCACCGGGACACCAGGCCCATCCTGCACACGCGCGCGGGGCAGAGCTACCCGGAACCCTCGCCCTACGATACCGTGATGATGCCCGAGAAGGCGCGCTTCATCGGCGACCGGGTGGCGGTCGTGGCGGCCGAGACCCTGATCGCCGCGGAGAGGGCCCTCGATCTGATCGAGGTGAAGTACGAGGTGCTCGAGGCCGTCACGGACATGGACGAGGCCCTGCGACGCACCGACCTGCTGATCCACGAGACGCCCGACCCGCGCGGCATCAGCCAGGCCGGCCGGAGCAACCTCGCCGCCCACATCGACAAGCAGGTGGGCGACGTGGACGCGGCCCTGAAGACCTGCGACCTGGTGGTCGAGCGGACCTACTTCCTGCCCAAGGTGCAGGCCAGCCACATCGAACCCCACGTCAGCATGGCCTGGGTCGACGAGGACGACCGGCTGATCGTCCGCACCAGTACCCAGATCCCGTTCCATCTGCGCCGCATGCTGGCCCGCATCCTGGAGATCCCCGAGGCGCGGATCCGCGTGATCAAACCCCGCGTCGGCGGAGGCTTCGGCGACAAGCAGGAACTGGTGGTCGAGGACCTGGTGTCCTTTCTCGCCCTGCGCCTGCGCCGGCCGGTGCGCCTGGAGTTCACCCGTCACGAGGAACTGGTGGCCGCGCGGTTGCGCCATTCCCAGCGCATCGTCATGACCACCGGGGTGATGAAGGACGGAACCATCGTCGCCAACCGGATGCACGTGACCGCGGACACCGGGGCCTACGGCAGCCACGCCCTGACCGTCCAGGGCAACACCGGCCAGAAGGTGCTGCCCATGTACCCGGCGAAGAACATCCACTTCATCGTGGACTGCGCCTACACCAACAACCCCATCAGCGGGGCCTTCCGCGGCTACGGCGCACCCCAGGGCTGCTTCGCCCTGGAGTGCCACATCGACGAGGTGGCGCGCGAGCTGGGGATGGACCGCCTGGAATTGCGGAAGAAGAACCACATCCGCCTGGGCGACACCGATCCCCTGAGCGCCAAGCTGGGCGAGGGCAAGGAGGGCCTGGTCCGCGTCGTCCACAGCACCAGCCTCGAGGAGTGCATCGTGCGGGGCTGCGAGGCCATCGGCTGGGGCGACAAGCGTCCGCCCACGCAGCCGTACTTCAAGCGCGGCTTGGGCATGGCCCTGGCCATGCAGGGCTCGGGCATCGCGGGGGTGGACTGGGGCGGGGCCACCGTCAAGCTCAACGACGACGGCAGCGTGAACCTGACCGTGGGAGCCACGGACATCGGCCAGGGCTCCGACACGGTGCTCGCCCAGCTGTGCGCCGAGGAACTGGGCATCCCCTACGACAAGGTGCTGATCCTCAGCTCGGACACCGACTTCACGCCGTTCGACGTGGGGGCCTACGCCAGCAGCACCACCTACGTCTCGGGCGGGGCGGTGGTCAAGGCGGCTCGCAGGTTGCGGGAACAACTGGCCGGTCTCCTCGGTACAAAGTGGGAGTGCGATCCCGGAGACCTTGTCTTCAGCGAAGGAAGTGTCACCGAGCCCCGGGGCCGGTCCATGACCATGCAGGACGTCGCCCTGTTCGCGCTCTACGAGGCGAAGATCCAGCCGATGGCGACCGAAAGCCACATGAGCAACGAATCGCCGCCCCCGTTCGCGGCCCAGTTCGCCGACGTGGAGGTGGACACGGAGACCGGACAGGTCTTCGTCCGGAAGTTCGTCTCGGCGGTGGATTGCGGGACCGTGGTCCATCCCCGGCTGGCCGAGGGCCAGGTCGAGGGGGCCGTCGCCCAGGGTCTGGGCTACGCCCTCTGGGAAGAGGTCCTGGTGGACCGGGCGGGAAAAGTCTTGAATCCGCACTTCCTGGACTACAAGATCGCCACCGCCCTGGACATGCCGGAGCTCGTCACGTTCCTGGTCGAAACCAGCGAACCCAGCGGCCCGTACGGGGCCAAGGCCGCCGGCGAGGTGCCCATCGACGGGCCGGCGCCGGCGATCGTCAACGCCATCTGCGACGCCGTCGGGGTCAGGTGCTACCGGATCCCGGCCACCCCTGAACGCGTGTGGCGCGCCATGAAGGAACAGGAGAGTTCTTGAAACCCCATTTACGGAGGACGGCCACGATGAGGACCATGATCACACGCATTCTTCCCGTCATGATCCTGGCGGCCCTGCTGGCCGTGACAGGATGCAGCGGCGGCAAGCAGGTCACCCGGGTGGACACAGGCGAGCAGATCGACCTTTCCGGCCGCTGGAACGACACCGACAGCCAGATGGTCTCGGCCGCTCTCGTCGGACAGATCCTGGCCACGCCCTGGGTCGAGGACTTCCTCGCCGAGAAGGGCAAGAAGCCCACGGTGATCATCGCCCCGGTGGCCAACAAGACCAGCGAGCACATCGCCACCCAGACCCTCACCGCTGACCTCGAGCGCCAGTTCATCAACGGCGGCCGGGTCAAGGTGGTGGCCTCCGCCGACGAACGCGACCAGGTCCGGACCGAGCGCGCCGACCAGCAGGAGTTCGCCTCGCCCGAGACCATGAAGCAGTGGGGGCGCGAGCGCGGCGCCGACTTCATGCTCATCGGCGAGATCAACACCCAGAACGACAGCGAGGAAGGCACGGAGCTGAAGTACTACCAGGTCGACTGCTACCTGGTGGATCTCCAGGACAACACGAAGGTCTGGGCGGGATTCGAGAAGATCAAGAAGGTCGTCGGTCGCGGCAAGTACAAGCCCTGATCCCGATGAACGACCTTGCCCGCAGCCGGACCGGGGCGGCGCTGAGGCTCGCCGCCCTTTTCCTGGCCGGAGGCGCCCTGTCGCTGGGCGCAGCCGGCTGCGCCACGTATTCCGCCAGGATCGCCGATCTCAGACCCCAGCTGGCCGGCGGCGACTTCGCCGGGGCCCTCGCGACCGTCGAGGACAACACGGGGGGCAAGGACCGCCTGCTCTATCACCTGGAGCGGGGCACGGTCCTGCACTACGCCGACCGTTACGCCGAGAGCAACGAGGCCTTCGCCCTCTCCGAACAGCTGGCCGACGATCTCTACACCAAGTCCGTTTCCGAGGGGGCCCTGTCGCTGATCACCAACGATGGGTCCATCAGCTACCGGGCCCGCCCCTTCGAGATGGCCATGGTTCCCTACTTCAAGGCCCTGAACTACATCGGTCTCGGCGAACCCGCGGAGGCCCTGGTCGAGGCCCGCCGGGCCGGCGAGGTCCAGGCCCGCTACGTCGAGGCCACCCTGGCCGCCGTCCGGGAGGAGGACCGGGGCGACCTGGCCAGGCTGAGAGCCGATCCCTTCCTGCTCTACTGGAGCGGCCTGCTCTACGAGTGGGGCCGGGAGACCAACAACGCCTTCATCGCCTACCGCAACGCCGCCGTGGCCTATCAGGAACTGTCGGGCCTGCTCGAGGTGGAGATCCCGGCCGCCCTCGCCGGGGATCTCATCCGCACCGGCACGCGCCTGGGCTTCGGGTCGGAGCTGGCCGAACTGCGGGGATCCTGCCCGGACGTCTTCGCAGCGGCCCCGGATACGGCGGTCGGCGACAGGGGCTCGACGGGCGAGGTGGTCCTGATGATCGAGTCGGGTTACGTGCCCCAGAAGGAGCAGGTGCGGTTCGACTTCCCGGTCTTCGTGTCGGAGGACTACCGGGACCACGACTCCTGGGCCTGGGAATACTATGGGAGCCGGGGCAACTTCCAGGGCATGGCCGGGGGCCGCAAGATCGAGTACTGGATCTCGGTGGCCGCGCCCGAGTTGAAGGATGACCGGCCTGAGGTCGTCGGCGGTTGCCGGGTCAGCGCGGGGATCGCCGGAAGCCATGCTGCCGGCGTCAAGGTGGCGAATCTGGCCCGGGAAGCCCGCATCACCTTCGATGCGGAGAAGCCCAGCATCTTCTTCAAGACCATCCTGCGGGGTTTGACCAAGTACCTCGCCTCGAGACAGGCGAAAAAGTCGGGGGGGGCGGTTGCGGGAGTGCTCACCAACCTCTTCGGTGCCGCGATCGAGAAGGCGGATACGCGCAGCTGGCTGACGTTGCCCGAGTCGATCCGGATGGTCCGGCTGTCCCTGCCTCCGGGGACCTACGATCTCGAGGTCGAGATCCTCGATTCCCGCGGGCACCCCTTCCATACCGACCGGCTGCCGGGCGTCACGGTGAGTGCCGGCGGTTGGACCTTCCTCTCCCGGCGCGTCTTCTGAGCGGATTCACCGGACCTGGAGAATGGGAACCGGAGGCGCGACCAGGGCGGCGGCCCCGGGATCGGCCGTGGCGTGCGCCCAGCGTCCGGCGTTCCCCAGCAGGACTTCGGCCACCTGCCGCCGCTGGATCAGGTTCAGGCCGGACGGCCACGCGGCCAGTTCGGCAGGGGCCGGCGACCTGCCCAGGAAATCGCGGTAGACGGCGGTGAGGAAGCCATCCCAGGTGCCCCCTGCCGATTCCCAGTACGGGTCGGCCGACATCCGCGCGACGATGGGCCGCCAGTGGCGCCGGTCCCCGGGGGCGCGCCCGTCGGGGTGGGGTGGAGGGCCAAGGCGCGGCTCATCGCGGTACTCCTGTCCGATCATGAACTGCCAGAGGATGTTCCTGCGCCGGGCGCGGTCCAGGGCGGCGGTCCAGGCCCTTTCCTCGTCCGGGCCGAGGGGGCGGCCGACGACCCCGGGATAAAGGGCCTGCAGGAAGGGCAGGGGCCGGGGATCTTCTTCCTCCCATGCTGAGTTCGCCGGAGCGAACCACAGGTCGCCCCTGGCGAGGTCCTCGCGGGCGGCGCCCCGCACGTAGCCGGGGCCCACCCTCAGGTGATCCGTCCAGGCGTCGGGATAGGCCTGGCCGAGGACGGTGGCCAGCACGCCCATGGAGACCGCGATCGAGACGAGCCCACGGCCCCGCAGGAAGTCGCCCGCCCAGAAGACCATGGCGATCAGGGTCAGCCCCGTGACCAGGGGATTGGGCCAGTGGGCCAGGGCGAACACGACCGCGCACATGATCCTGATCGATGCGGGGCCCGCTCCCAGCCGCCTCAGATCCCCGGCCGGCAGGGCGAGGAAGACGGTCAGCTGGACCAGGGCGTACAGCGGATAGAGGAGGACGCCCTGGAGCAGGGACCGGCCGTCGGAATCGCCCCCGACGATCAATCCGCCGGCCAGGAGCACGGCGAGCAGGACGGCGTCCCTGGCGAAGTCCGCGATCCCGGGTCGGGGGCCGAAGTCGAGGCGGCCGCGCCGCCACTCGCGGACCAGGTGAGCCGCCAGTCCGCCGACGACCAGGCTAAGGATGGCCAGACCACCGGGACCCAGTCCGGCCAGGCCCGAGGCCGGCCAGACCAGCCAGATCCCCGCCAGCAGGAGAGGATGGACCAGCAGCAGGCGGGCCCAGGGCGCGGCGACTCCCCGGGCGCGGGCCCAGGCCGACCCCTGCCACAGCAGGATGGCGGCGATCGCCGACCAGACCGCGGCCCAGGAGGCAAGGGATCCAGCCACCGCCGGAACCGGGGCGGACAGGGGCCAGGCGTAGGCGCGCTCGGCCGGACCCAGGGCGACGGCCTGGGCCCAGGACAGGGCGCCGAGGCAGGCCGCCAGCCAGCCCCAGCCGAGTAGCCCGGAGATGCGCGGGTTTGCAGCCATGGAGTCGGGGCGATGTCCTTTCAGCTCAGCCGCGGGCGGTCCGAGATGCTTCCTTGTGCCTGATCGAGGGAGGTCAGTATACTCGCATGAAACCATGTCCGGTCACCTGGCGCCACCCTGGAATCGCCGCCCTGGAGTTCGCATGGCCCTGAGCGTCCGCAAATCCTTCTTCCTGGCCGCCGTCCTGCTGATCGTCCTGAGCATGGGGCTGGCGTTCCGCTGGGACATGGAACACCGCCTCCAGGGACTCGAGGGCCTGATGATCGATCACGCGGGCGCCATCAGCGACATCGTGGCCGAGGCCAACTGGCACGGTCTCCAGATCTACCAGCAGTGGGAGAACGAGATCGCCCGCCGTCTCATCAACAACGCCCAGTGGATCGCCCGTGAGGATTCCATCGCC
>JAHJTW010000072.1 GCA_018829565.1 bacterium
AGGGCTTCCACCGCATCGAGCAGCCAGGGCAGGCCCTTGGCTGCGCTGAACTTGCCCACGTAGAGGACCTGGTCGGGGTCGGCCGGGGTTCGCCCGGGGTGGAACAGGTCGTCGCGATAACCCGCCCCGGTCACGGTGATCCGGTCGGGGCCGACGGCCAGGGTCCGGGCCAGCTGCCAGCGGTGGTCGTCCCGCAGGACGCAGAAACGGTCGATGCGGCGGCAGCCGTGCGCCACTTCCTCGGCCAGATGGGGGCACAGCTCGCGCTGGCGCAGTCCTGTGGCGTGGCAGGTCGCGACCACCGGCAGGTCCGGGGCCGCCCGGCGCACCAGGGCGCTCACCAGCCAGAGGTGGTTGGTGTGGATGAGGTGGGGCCGGAAACGATCGATCGCGTCCTGCAGGTGGGCCGTCCACACGCGCCGGTAATCATCGAGCTGCCCGGCGGTCAAGGCCGACCAGACCGAGCTGGGGTAGGGCATGACGTCGCTCATCCCCGGAACGGGGAAGTCGAGGTCGCCCGGCGGGCCGCCGGGCCGGGGCCCGCGGAACCGAACGGGGAACACTGCGGTTGGGTCCAGATTACCCACCAGGGGCGGCGTTTCCCCGGCGGGGATGCCGATGACCGCGGCCTGGTCCCAGCCGGCCCGCCCGGCCTGCTCGACGACGGCATCGAGGGTGACCCCGCTGCCGGTCCGCCCGGGGCGCTGGGAAAGGACGTGGAGGATCCGGTTTCGCATGGCCATCCCTTGCATCCCCGGACGATTCGGCCGGGATCGGCGATTTATTGCAGATCTCTTTACTTCGTGTCAAGCCGCAGCGGTTTCCGCCGATATTGACGGGGGATTGGCCCCCGCCCATTACCGAGGAGTGGAACGAGATGACGAGGATTCTTCTGGTGGACGACGACACCCAGGTGCGCACCATGCTGAAGAAGACGTTCGAGCGCGAGGGATACGAGGTTGTGGAGGCCGGGGACGGCTGCCAGGCCGTCGCCCTTTACGACCCCGACACCATAGATCTGGTGATCACCGACATCGTCATGCCCGAGAAAGAGGGCATCGAGACCATCCGGGAGATCAAGAGCACCAATCCCCAGGCCAAGATCATCGCCATCTCGGGCGGGGGTCGCATCAAGCCGGGGGATTACCTCGCCTGGGCCGAACGCTTCGGCGTGGACAACACCTTCACCAAGCCGATCAGGCGCCAGGAGATCCTCGACGCCATCGAGGCCCTGGTCAGGAAACCCGTGGGGTGACCATGAAGCTCCAGACCGGAGCGGCGATCCTGGTGGTGGATGACAACATCCAGGACCAGCGCGTGCACCGCGTCACTCTCCAGGCCCGGGGATACCGGGTCACCACCGCGAACTCGGTGGAGGAAGCGGAGAGCGTCCTGGACCTCATGGTCCCGGACCTGATCCTCCTGGCGGCCGGTCTCAGGGGCGGAGCCTACGATCTGTGCCGCCGGTTCAAGGACGACCTGCGGCTCCACCAGGTCCCTGTCATCTTCGTCTCCTATTCCCGCGAACCGGCGACCGTCGAGCAGATCTTCGCCTGCGGCGGGGTGGACGTCATCGTCAAGCCCTGCCACCTGAGCGAATTCCTGGCCAGGGTCAAGACCCACCTGGATCTCGGCAACCTCCTGCGGGAGGTCCAGAGGCTGCGTGAGTCCGACATCGACGCCAATCCGCTGACCCACCTGCCGGGAAACAACACCATCGCGACCGCCATCCAGGAGGCCATCGACCAGGGCCGCGACATGACGGTCATCTACACCGACCTGGACAACTTCAAGGCCTACAACGACGCCTACGGTTTCAGCGCGGGGGACGACATCCTGCTCTTCAACGCCGAGACCCTGCAGACCGCCCTGCGCACCATCTGTCCGGACGACAGCTTCCTCGGCCACGTGGGGGGGGACGACTTCGTGCTGCTGGTCCCGGCCGCCAGGGCCGAACAGGTGGGGGCGCGCATCGTGGAGCTCTTCGACGCGGGGGCCCCGATGTTCTACCGGGACGAGGATCTCCACCGGGGCTGCCTGGTGGCCCAGGACCGCCAGGGCAACGAGCAGCACTTCCCGATCATGGGGATCAGCATGGGAGGGGTCCGGTTGACCAGCCGCCCCTTCACCCGCTTCGTCGAGGTGGCGGCTGTCTGCGCCGAGGTGAAGCACGCGGCCAAGAAGATCCCCGGCAGCAACCTGTTCATGGACCGCCGCGGGGACCGGATACCCGACGGGACGGAATCGCCCATGTCGGCCGACCCCCTCGAATCCCCCCAGCCCGTCTGAAATCAACGGATCAGCCCAGCGCCGTCAGGATGTCCCGGCACAGATCGGTGAGGGACGGATCGCGCGCCCCCATGACCAGGACCAGGTCTCCCGGTCCGGCCTCCTTGGCGATGGCGGAGGGCAGCCCGGCCCGGTCCGGGATGAACCGGGCGTCCCGGCCCTGGCCGGTAATCGCATCCGCCAGATCCGCCGAGGAGATGTCCCGGGTGACCGTGCCTCCGGCGAAGAAGATCTCGGGCAGCCAGAGGATGTCCCGCGGGCGCAGGCACGAGGCGAAGGTGTTCACCAGGGCGTCGCGCAGGAACCGGGTGGGGCCGAAACCGTGGGGCTGGAAGACGGCCAGGACCCGGCCGCGGTCAGCGTCCGGCAGGCGGTGACGGGCGGTCGCGAGGGCGGCGGCGATCTTGTCGGGATTGTGGGCGAAGTCGTCGATCACCTCGACGTCCCGGGCCGTTCCCACGGGCTGGAAGCGACGGGCGACGCCCTGGAACTTCGCGAGCGGTCCGGCGGCCTGCTCGACCGTCAGGCCGCAGGCCCGGCAGGCCGCCACCGCGGCGGCCGCGTTCAGCACGTTGTGGATGCCGGGCTGGGGCAGCCGGAAGGGGATGCCGTCGATGGTGAAGCGGGATTCGCGCGGGCGCAGGTCCAGGGCCGCAGCCCAGGTGCCCGCCAGCCCTGCGGGCCGCAGGTCCTGGAGCCCGAAGAAGGCGGCCCCCTCGCGCAGGGAGGCGAGGTTTTCGTCCGCCGGCATCACGAAGACCCCCCGGGTGCGGGCCTTGAAGGTGGCGAACATGTCCAGGACCTCGGCGGGCGGCTTGTGGTCGAGACCGAGATTCAACACCAGTCCGACGTGGGGACGGTAGCGGACGAGGCTGCCGTCGCTCTCGTCGGCCTCGATCACCAGCCACGGGGGGCCGGGGACCGCGGCGGCCACCGGATCGGTGGGCGGCGTCGGGGCCCAGGCGTTGCCCAGGTGGCCGCGGGCCGTCAGTTCCGCCAGGGCGCCCCCGGTGAGCAGACCCGGCCCCCAGCCCGCATCCTGCAGGATGGCGAACACCATGGCGGTGACGGTGGACTTGCCGCTGGTCCCGGTGACGGCGACGGTGCGGTGGTTCTCCACGTGGCGGGCCAGCAGTTCCGAGCGATGCAGGATGGGAATGCCCAGATTGCGCGCCGCCGTCAGGTCCGGCACCGCGTCCTCGACGGCCGTGCTGGCGATGACGGCGTCGCAGCGGCGGCCGGATGATTCGGCGAGGTCGGATCCGTCCTGGGGCCGGATCTCCACGCCGGCAGCAGCCAAGGCGCTGCGGATGGCCTCGCGTTCTCCGTGGTCGAAAGCCCGGTCGCTGCCGGTGGCGCGGCCGCCGGCGGCGCGGCACCCGCCGGCGTGCAGCAGGGCCAGGGCGCTCATGCCGCTGCCTCCGGCTCCCACGAAGTGGAGCCAGGATCCCGGCCCGACGACGACGGTTTCAGACGATGACAACCGGATCTCCTTCCTCGACCAGATCGAAGACCTCCAGCATGGCCCGGTTGGCCAGGCGGATGCAGCCGTGGGAGACGGCCTCGCCCAGGCGGTCCTCCTGGTTCGTGCCGTGCAGGTAGATGTAGCGGGCGTGGCTGTCGACGCCCGGGCCCCGATTGATCCCGTCCTCCAGCCCCTCGAGGGTCAGGATGCGCGTGAGGATGAGGTCCTGGTTCACGGTTCCGGGAAGGCTGCCCGGGCCCGTCCAGATCTCGCCCGTGGGCTCACGGCTGACGAAGACCGCCCCGAGGGGCTGACCCGATCCGATGCGGCGGGCGATGCGGTGCACGCCGGGCGGGGTGCCTCCCGATCCGTCCCGGTTGTCGATCCCTGCCGCGGCGGTCGAGACCTGCCAGCTGCGGACGGGACGGCCCTGTTCGATCAGATGCAGGCTTTGCCGGGAGACCGCGACCAGGAGCCAGCGCGCAGGGTCGGCGAGGCCGGCGGCCGCGAGCCTGGAGGCGCCCAGGCGCAGGATCGCGGCGGGCGGCGAGGGGCCGTCCGGCGGCGATCCTGGGAGAATGGAGGGCTTTCTTGCCAAGGTCCGGATTTCTGCCATTTTACTGTTAAAGAATTATCGACCAGGTCGGCCGGTCCCAAGGAGCTGCAATGTACGATATCGAGGCCTCGCTGGACAAACAGATCCTGGCGGCGATGAACAACCGGCCTGCGGTCGTGTTCACCGAGGCGCTCGATCCGCGGGTCATCGAGGCGGCCTGCCACCTGCCACGGTTCGCCCGTCCGGTCTTCCTGGCCTCCGAGGAGAAGGTCAAGCAGGTCATCCACGAGCAGCTGCCCCACCTGGACCGCACCCGCGCCGAATTCACCCTGGCCGAGAGCGCCTTCGTCGACCCCCTGGAGCGCACCGACCTGCTTGAGGAGTTCGCCCGCGCCTGCACGGAACTGCCCCAGTCCCTCAGCCGGACCCGCGACTTCGACGAAGCCCTGGAACTGGTCAGCCAGCCCGCACGGTTCGGGATCATGGCCGTCCGGCAGGGGCACGCCGACATGGTCGTCGGTGGGGCGACCCACGAGCCCCGGGACTACTTCCGGCCCATGATCCGGCTGCTGGCCAAGCAGGAGATCATCTGCGAGGCGGGCGTGATCGTGCTGCCGGACAGCCACCCGTCGGACATCTTCCCGCACAACATCCTGGTCGTCGGCGACGTCGGAGTCAACGCCACCATGAACCCCGAGGCCCTGGCCCACTGCGCCGTGGGCACCTGCGCGGTGGCGCGCGACCTCATCCCCGAGGACGTGCTGCCGGTGATCAACGGGGCCATGGTCTCGTACTCCAACAAGGGGTCGGACGAAGGGCCCAGTCCCGAGCTGGTGCGCAAGGCCACCGGGCTGGTGCCGGAGATCCTCGCCGACCGGATCACGCGCGGCCAGCGTTACGCCACCATCCACATCGAGGGGGAGGTCAAGATCAGCGTGGCCTTGTCCCGGCGTTCGGCGCACCTGTACCGCCGCGGCCAGGAATCGACTTTCGTCGGCGGCACCAACGTGATCATCGTGCCGAACCTCGACACCGGCAACCTGCTGTTCCACCTCTACGCCACCCGGTTCCCCGAGGCCAAGAAGTTCAGCGTCATGTTCGGCCTGCGTTTCCAGGGGGTGGATCTGCCCATGGACTCGACGGCCAACGACGCCACCCTGGCGGTCAAGGCCTCGATCCTGCGCATGCACCGCTTCGGCCACTGGTCGCGCACGCCCAAGGACACCTTCTTCCGCCGGCACCGCATCCTGGCGGTGAACCCCGGCAGCACCTCGACCAAGATCGCCGTGTTCGAGGGGGACCAGGTGCGGTTCGTGGAGGAGATCCAGCACTCCGCCGCGGAGCTGCTGCCCTACGAGGGCAAGCGCATCGTCGAGCAGTACCACATGCGCAAGGACGTGATCCTGAGGGTCCTGGGCGATCACGGCATCGCGGTCGGCGATCTGGACGCGGTCGCGGGACGGGGCGGCCTGGTCCGGCCCATCCCCCACGGGACCTACGGCGTCAACGACCGCATGTACGAAGATCTCCTGGGAGGAACCGGGGCGGACCACGCCTCCAACCTCGGCGCCCTGATCGCCCGGGAACTGGTGGGCAAGTCGGGCAAGCCCGCGTTCATCGTCGATCCGGTGGTCGTGGACGAGGTTCCCGAACGGGTGAAGATCACGGGCATGAAGGCCATCCGGCGGAAGGTCATCAGCCACGCCTTGAACCAGATCTCCACGGCCCGGCGCTACGCCGAGGAGCACGAGACCTTCTACCGTTACCTCAATCTCATCGTCTGCCACATGGGCGGGGGCATCACCATCGGGGCCCACGCCCGCGGCAAGTACATCGACGTGAACAACGGGCTGGACGGGGAGGGCCCCTTCAGTCCCCAGCGTTCGGGCGG
>JAHJTW010000001.1 GCA_018829565.1 bacterium
CCGGGGATTGTGCGCCCAGTGCGGCGCCAATCTGAACGAACAAGCGTGTGATTGCGACCAGGGCGGCCACGACCCCCGCTGGGAAGGGCTGCCCTGACGTTCGGTTTCGTGGTTGCTTCGGCTAACGGAGGATGAGGACATGGCAGTTCAGCAGAACAAGGTTTCCCACGCCCGCAAGGGCAAGCGCCGGGCCAACTGGCACCTGACCAAACCCGATCCGAACAAGTGCCCCCACTGCGGCGCGCCCCGCCTTCCCCACCGGGTCTGCCGCGAGTGCGGCCACTACGGAGACCGGGAAGTGATCGTCGTCCAGTCCTGACGGCGGGTATCCGGCGGGGGAGCCCGGCTGGCGACCCGACCGGGGCGGTCACGGTTCATCCGGCAAGGAGGTCGGCGGTTTGAGCAGCACGAGGCCCATCATCGCGGTTGACGCCATGGGGGGCGACCACGGTCCCGGGACCGTGGTTCCCGGTGCGGTCGCGGCTCTCGAACAGGATTCCCCCTTCGGGATCGCCTTCTACGGCGACCAGGGGGCGATCGAGGCCGAGCTGGCCAAGCTGTCCTGCGGCGACCGACCCATCACCGTCGTCCACTGCACCCAGGACATCGCCATGGGGGAGGCGCCTGCCGGCGCCATCCGTTCCCGCAAGGACAGTCCCATCGTCCGGGCCATGACCGATCACAAGGCCGGTCGGGTGCAGGCCGTCGTCTCCGCGGGCTCCACCGGGGCCATGGTGGCGGCCAGCCTCATCATCCTCGGGCGCCTGCCGGGAATCGATCGCCCTGCCATCGCCACGCTCATTCCCACCCTCAAGGGCGATTGCCTGCTGCTGGACGCCGGCGCCAACCTCCAGTGCAGCGCCTCCCACCTCCTCAGCTTCGCCGAGATGGGCACCGTCTTCGCCCAGGTGATCCTGGGGGTGGAGAATCCCTCCGTCGGACAGCTGAACATCGGCGGCGAGCCCGGCAAGGGGACCGAGCTCTGCATCGAGGTCCACGAAAGGCTCAGCGCCTCCATCCTGAACTTCACGGGCAACGTCGAGGGCAACCAGATCATGCTCGGAACCTGCGACGTCATCGTCACCGACGGGTTCACCGGGAACAACACCCTCAAGCTCCTCGAAGGCTTCGCCCATTTCCTGTCCGGCATGGCCCGGCGTCCCGACCTGCCTCCCGATCTGGCGCAGAGCCTGGGTCCCATCCTCAAGTTCATGCGCCACCACTTCTCCTACGAGGTGTACGGGGGCGCCATGCTCCTGGGGGTGGCAGGCATCAGCATCATCGCCCACGGCCGCAGCAGCGCCTGGGCCATCACCAACGCCGTGAAGGTCGGGTGGCGGCAGGTCCAGACCGACCTGCCCGCCAAGCTGGCGGCCGCGGCGGTCTGAATCCGGCAAACGCGCCGCTTCCGGATTGGAGTGTCATGCCCCGAGTGCCCATGATCTTCCCCGGCCAGGCTTCCCAGAGCGTGGGCATGGCCCGCGACCTGTACGAGGCCGCAGGCCCGGCCCGGGATTTTCTGCTCCAGATCGACGACGCCCTCGGCGTCAACCTCACCGGCATCATGTTCGACGGACCGGGCGAGGTCCTGACCGAGACCCGCAACGCCCAGCCCGCCATTCTGGCCCACTCGGTGGCCGTCGCTCTCGCCCTCCGGGAGCGGGGGATCGCCCCCTCCCTGGTGGCCGGCCACTCCCTGGGGGAGTTCAGTGCGGCGGTGGCCAGCGGGGCCCTGTCCCCCCTGGACGGGCTGAGGATCGTCCGCCGGCGCGGCGAGCTGATGTTCGCCGCCGGGGCCCGGCGCCCGGGCACCATGGCGGCGGTCATGGGGCTCGACGGCGAGTCGGTCGCCTCCATCTGCGCGGAGGTGAGCAGGGAGGGCAAGGTCGTCGTCCTGGCCAATCACAACTCCGCCGCCCAGGTGGCCATCTCCGGGGAGCCCGAGGCCGTTGCCGAGGCTGGCGGTCGCCTGACCGGCGCCGGGGCACGGCGGGTCATCCCCCTGGACGTCAGCGGAGCCTTCCATTCCCCCCTGCTCGATGAGGCGGCCGAGGCCTTTGCGGAATTCCTCAGGGAAGTCCCCATCGCCGACCCCGAGGTGCCCCTGCTGGCCAACGTTTCCGCCTCGCCGGTGACCCGGGCGGACGACCTGCGCCGGGGCTTCGCGGCCCAGTTGACCGCGCCCGTCCTGTGGCACGACACCATGGAATCCTTCGCCGGCGCCGGCTCTCCTCCGGCGGCGGTGCTCGAGGTCGGTCCCGGCAAGGTCCTGACGAACCTTGCCAGGAGGGCCTATCCCGCCGTAAAGTTCATTCCCGTGGGGACGGTGGCCGACCTGGATCAGGTGGCCGCCGAGATGCAGGGAACCGAGGCCCCGCGGGCCCGGGAAGCGGCAGGGAGTTGAACGTGAACGACCGGACCGTCATCGTGACCGGCGCCAGCCGGGGCATCGGGGAGGCCATCGCCCGCGACCTCGCCGCCGCCGGGTACAACCTGGCCCTGGTGGCGCGCGGCGGCGAGGCCCTGGCGGCGCTGGCCGCCGAACTGGGAGCCGGTTGCAGGGCCTATCCCTGCGACATCTCCCGCTGGGACGAGGTGGAGAGGACCGTCGCCGCCGTAAACGCCGATTTCGGGGCCATCTACGGGCTGGTCAACAACGCCGGCATGACCCGTGACGGCCTTCTGATGCGCATGACTCCGGAGCAGTGGCAGGCCCCCCTGGACGTCAATCTCAACGGCACCTTCTTCTTTACACGGGCGGTGACCCCGCTTATGATGCGGGCTCGCCAGGGGCGCCTGATCAATATTTCCTCGGTCATCGGCTTGACGGGCAACGCCGGCCAGGCTAATTATGCCGCCAGCAAGGCAGGCATCATCGCCCTGACCAAGTCGGTCGCCAAGGAACTCGGCGGCAGGAACGTGACCTGCAACGCCGTGGCTCCCGGCTTCATCGCGACCGACATGACGGCCGATCTGCCGGAGAAGGTCAAGACCGCCATGCTCGAACAGATCCCCCTGAAGCGCTTCGGCGAGGGCAGGGATGTGGCGGGTGTGGTCCGGTTTCTTTTGTCTCCCGAGGCCTCGTACATCACCGGGCAGACCCTGGTGGTGGACGGCGGCATGGTTGTTTGAACAGTCCATCCCCAAGAACCCCAGGAGGGTAACCAGAAATGGCGTCGATTCAGGAACAGGTCTATGAGATCATCCAGCGCAAGCTGTCCGTCAACCCCGAGCAGATCACCCCTGAGGCCTCCTTCAGCGAGGATCTCGGCGCCGATTCGCTCGATACCGTCGAGCTGGTGATGGATCTCGAGGAAGAGTTCAACATCACCATTCCCGAAGAGGATCAGGAGAAGCTGCAGACCGTCCAGGACGCCATCGATTATCTCGAAGCCCACCTGGACTGAGCGGACGCCCACGGGCACCTGCACCTGATTCCAGCGGGGCCGTGTCCTGATGCGGCCTTGCCCTGGTTGCCCGGTTTCATCCGTTGCGTGAGGGATGGGGCCGGGCCTGGTTTTAAGATCACGGAGGTCGGATCGTGTCCTTGCGGAAGGTAGTCGTCACGGGAACCGGAATGGTGACCGCCCTGGGCCCCGACAGGGGAACCACCTGGGACGGCCTGGTCAATGGACGCAACGGCGTGTCCCGGATCGAAGGCGTGGACCTGACCGACATGAAGGTGCTCATCGCCGCCCAGGCCAAGTCCTTCGACCCCTCGGTGGCCATGGAGGACAAGGAGATCCGCAAGGCGGACCGCTATTGCCAGTTCGCCATGGCGGCCGCGGTGGAGGCCATGGCCGAGGCGGGCATCACCGAGATGCCGGACCCCCTGAGGGCCGGGGTCATCATCGGTTCCGGCATGGGGGGCATGATCACCTTCCAGGAACAGACCCTGCGCTACGCCGCCCGTGGTTCCCGGGCCGTCTCGCCCATGTTCATCCCCATGACCATCGCCGACATGGCCTCGGGCCTGGTCTCCATCCGGTTCGGGTTCCGGGGCGCCAACTACTGCACCGTCAGCGCCTGCGCCTCCGGCGGTCACGCCATCGGGGCGGCCGCCGACCAGATCCGCCTCGGCTACGCCGACCTGATGATCTGCGGGGGCGCCGAGGCCGGGATCTGCGAGATGGGCGTCTCGGGGTTCGCGAACATGAAGGCCCTGTCCACCCGCAACGACGAGCCCGAAAAGGCCAGCCGCCCCTTCGATCTCGACCGGGACGGATTCATCATCGGCGAGGGGGCCGGCATCCTGGTCCTGGAATCGGAGGAGCACGCCCTGGCCCGCGGGGCGGACATCCTGGCCGAATTCCGCGGTTACGGGTTCACCGCCGACGCCTACCACATCACGCAACCGGACACCGAGGCGCGGGGCGCCATCGGGTCCATGAAGATGGCCCTGGACGTCGCCGGCCTCGAACCCACGCAGGTCGGCTACATCAACGCCCACGGCACCAGCACCTACTTCGACGACAAGGGCGAGACCGCGGCGATCAAGGCCGTGTTCGGCGACCACGCCCGCAAGGTCAAGATCAGCTCCACCAAGTCCATGATCGGGCATCTCCTGGGGGCCGCCGGCGGGGTGGAGGCCGTGATCACCTGTCTGGCCCTCAGGGAAGGCATCCTGCCCCCCACCATCAACCAGGAAAAGCCCGACCCGGAGTGCGACCTGGACTACTGCCCCAACGAGGCGGTCCGGGCGACCGTGGATCACGCGATCTCGAATTCCTTCGGTTTCGGCGGACACAACGTGACCCTCTGCTTCGGCGCCCGCCGGTGAGAGGCGACCCAGGATCCGGGCGTGGCCGGTGGTGAGGTTTTGGATGGCTTGGGACGCGCTCAGACGATTCCTGCCTCCCTGGGGCGGCAAGCCGGATCCGTCGGAGGTCGCGGCGGAGGAAGCTGCGCCCCTTGACGACAACCTGCCGGAGCTCGAGCGGCGCCTGGGATACGTCTTCCGGGATCGCAGTCTCCTGACCAACGCTCTGCTGCACCGCTCCCACATCCACGTCACGGGGCAGGACCGCGAGCAGTCCAACGAGCGACTGGAATTCCTGGGGGACGCGGTGCTGGGCATGGTCGTCAACGAGGATCTCTTCCACCGCTTTCCCGACCGCAGCGAGGGCGACCTGACCAAGATGAAGTCCCTCCTGGTCTGCGGGGCGCGGCTGTCCGAGGTTGCGGTGGATTTCGATCTTGGTATCCATATCAGGATGAGCCGGTCCGAAGCCGCCACGGGCGGGCGGCAGCGGTCCTCGATCCTCGCCGACACGACCGAGGCCCTGATCGGGGCTGTCTACCTCGACGGGGGGCTGGAAGCCGCCAAGGGCGTCATCCAGAGGGTGGTGCTCGGCGGCAGCGAGAAGGTCCTGGCCCGCCGGAGCCTTCGCAACTACAAGAGCCGGTTGCAGGAGCTGATCCAGGCCCGCTACAAGAGCCCGCCCCGTTACAAGGTCGTCGCCGTGGATGGCCCCGACCACGACCGCCAGTTCCAGGTCGTGGTGATGTTCGAGGGCAAGGTCCTGGGCCAGGGCGAAGGCCAGAACAAGAAGACCGCCGAACAGGAGGCCGCCCGCGAGGCCCTGGAAAAGCTGGAATCGGACCCGGACTTGCTTGGTTGAAGCGGGACCGGCCCGACCACCGGGTCAGGTGTCGCGCTCGTCTCCCCAATCCCAAGGAGTCCCGTGTTTCGTTCGAACCGCCTTTCCTTTCCCAGGCTCCTTTCCGGACGGGTCCTGGTCCCGGTCCTCCTGAGCGCCTTCGTGCTTGCCGTTCCGGTCACCGGGCAGGAGGGCCCTGCCGGACCGGCTGCCGACCCGGACGTTCCCTACGGCGAGGCTTCGAGCTACCTCATCGGCCGCCAGCTCCTCCAGGAGGGGATGGTGGCCGAGGCCCTCCGCTACCTCCATCCCGCCTATCGTTCCCGGCCGGACGTCCCGGCCATCGCGCTGGATTTCCAGGATGCCCTCAGCCGGCAGGGTTACCTCGGCGATGCCGTGGACGTCATGGACAAGCTCGTCGTCGCCTTCCCGGATTCGCAAGCCTACCGCCTGCGGCGATCCGAACTGCTGGTCCAGATGGGCGAGTTCCCCCGCGCCCTGGCCGACCTCCGCTACCTGCGGACCACGGGCGATCCCTCGCTGGAGGTGGTGGCCGCCGAGGCCGCCCTGCTGGCCCGCACGGGGGCGACGGCCCAGGCCCTGGACGTTCTCCGCGACGGCTTGCACCTGTTCCCCGACGCGTCCGCCGAGATCTACCTGGAGATGAGCAGGATCCTGCAGCAGAACCAGCAGGCCGACGCCATCCCCCCCCTGATGGAGGAAGCCCTGGCCAGGGTCCCCGACGATCCCCGCCTGTGGCTGATCAGGATTCGAGCCGAGGCGGCCCTGGGCCGGCACGAGAACGCCCTCGAGGCCGCCGCCGCCGCCGACCGCCGCTTCGGGCTCGACGGTTCCGTCACCGGGGATGAGGCGTCCCCGCCGGTCCCCGGGTCAGGCGCCGCCTTGCCCGAGGAGAATTTCCTGGTGGAGCTGGCCGACTTCTACGCCCAGCGCGGGCAGGTGTCCCGGGCCCAGGGCATCCTGGAGAATCTGGCCGAGGGGGAGGGGCTGGCCCTCGGCCCGTCCCTCTGGCTGGGCAGGATGCTGCTGGGGACCGGCCAGTCGGCCGCGGCCGATTCCGTGCTTCAGGCCATCGTCACGCGGTGGCCGGAATCGGGGAGGGGGTGGTTCCTGCGCGGGAGGTGGGAGGACAACGCCGGGAATTATTCCGCCGCCCTCGACGCCTACACCCGGGCGGTCGAGGCCGCTCCCGGCGACCCTGAGGCCCGTCTGGCGCTGGTCCGCATGCTGCTGCTGGAGGCGGGAGAGCCGGGCAACGCGGACGTCACGGATCCGCAGGAGACCAAGGAGCGGATCCGGACCCACGCCCTGGCGGCGACCTCCCTCGTGGCCGACGAGGACCACGCCGGCCAGATGGTTCTCGGCTACGCCTTCCGGACCGTGGGTGATCTGGAGCGGGCGGCCTGGCGGTTCGAGCTGGCGGGCGAGAATCCGGAATTCCGCCTGAACGCCTTCATCCAGGCCAGCCTGTGCCTGGACGAACTCGGACGCCCCGAGAAGGCCCGAGGTTTCCTGGACACGCTCCATCGCGAGGATCCGGAGAACCCGGAGATCGCCAACAGCCTGGGTTATTTTCTCGCCGAGAAGAACCAGGATCTCGAACTGGCCGAGGACCTGGTGAAGTCGGCCCTCGCCGTCGAACCCAACAACGGGGCCTACCTGGATTCCCTGGGCTGGGTGTACTTCCGGCTCGGCCGGCTGGACGACGCCCTCGACTATCTCATCCGCGCGGTGAACGTCCTGCCGGACGACCCGGTGATCCTCGAACATCTGGCCGTCGTGCTGCGGGATCTCGGCCAGACCGAGGAGGCCCGGGACATGTTCCGGCGCGCCCTCGCGGTCGGAGGGGATGCGGTGCGGCTCCAGGAAATGCTGGACGGCCTGCCACCTGCCGCGGGCCGGGAGCCCAGGTCGCCATGAAACGAACCCCGGCCGTTCTCCTGCTCATCCTCGGGCTGGCGGCCGGTCCGGGGCGAGCCGCGCTTCCCGACGGGGCGGCCGAGCTCTGGCTCGGCGTCTGGCAGGCCGAGTCCTGGGGCCTCGACGAGAGCGGGTCCTTCTGCCTGGTCTCCGCCGCGCCGGGACTCCGCTGGGAGATCCTCCGGGCGGGTCCGGACCGGGGCCGCTGGGGCGACCTGTGGACCCAGTCCGGGGAGGGCTGGACCGTGGTCCAGGCCGCAAGCGGCGACGGCACCTGGAACGCCTGGGGCCGGGAATGGACACGCCTCGATCCCGTGGTCGGGCGTTTCCTCACCCTGCTGGCGGCGACGGCCGGGGAATGGAGCGGATCCGGTTTCACGGGAACCCGGACGGTGGCGGTTCCGGAGCTGGATCCCGCCGGTCCGGGGGCCTTCCGCGCCCGGCTGGTCCGGCGGGGACTGGGGCAGGGCGAGGCCGGTGAAATGGTGGAATTGGCCCGGACGGCCGACGGACCGGACGACACCCTGCTGACCATCCGCTCCTCCCGGCGGCC
>JAHJTW010000073.1 GCA_018829565.1 bacterium
GATTCCCGAGGAACAGTGGATCGCCCTGTACGACGAGGTCCTCGCCGAATGGTCCCGGATGGGTCGCGTCCTCGACGTTTTGACCAGCAACGTTCCGGCCATGGAGAACCTGGTGCGTCGCGCCAGGGCCTACGATCAGCCTCTGAAGGACAAGCCCCAGCCCGAGGGTCGGGGAACCCCCGGGAAGGATGCCGCCGGGAGCGCGGCCTCGGAGAACGATCCGGAAAACGGGCTGGAGATCCTGCTGGTGACCGACAGCCTGGTGGACCGCCGGCTGCTCGAAAAGAAGCTCGGCGCCGCGGGGCACAAGATCATCACCGCCGCCAACGGCCGGGAAGCTCTCCGACTCGCCCTGCAGACCAACCCCCAGCTCATCCTCACCGACTGGATGCTGCCGGAGATGGACGGCCTGGATCTGTGCCGCACCCTGCGCCGGTCCGAGCAGATGGGCAACTGCCACATCCTCATCATGACCTCCAACAGCAGCCAGCAGGAACTCGAGGAAGGTTTCGAGGCCGGCATCGACGACTACCTGATCAAGCCTCTGAACCACCGGATCCTCGCGGCCAAGGTCCGTTCGGCGGCCCGGGTCATCCAACTTCAGGTGCTCGGCGACCGGGACCGGAAGGCCATCCAGCGTCACCTGAAGACCATGGCCCTGCAGAAGCGGGAACTCCAGAAGATGTACGAGCAGGTGGAACGCCTGGCCATGGAGGACCAGCTCACCGGCCTGCCCAACCGCCGGGCCGGCCTCGACCGCCTCGAACAGGTCTGGGCCGAGGCCAGCCGCACCCGCAACCCCATGCTGGTCATGGTCATGGACATCGACAAGTTCAAGAGGGTCAACGACACCTACGGACATGACGCGGGCGACGTGGTGCTGCGCTCGACCGCAGGAGTGATGCGCAACACCCTGCGCGAATACGACATCGTCTGCCGCTTCGGCGGCGAGGAATTCCTGGTGATCTGTCCGGGCGCGGACATCCAGATCGCCATGGCGCTCGGAGACCGGATCCGGGCGGCGGTGGAGAACAACCACATCAGCACGCCGGAATTCGAGGGGAACGTGACCATCTCCATCGGCGTGTCCGTCCGCGGCGACGAGCACGCGAATCCCCAGGAAATGATCAAGGAAGCGGACGAGGCGCTTTACGCCGCCAAGAATGCGGGGCGGAACAAGGTCTGCATCGCCTGAAAGCCGGGGCGGTCCCCTGCGGGGGGCCGCCGACCCCTCAGTTCTTCGCGGCGAACCGCCGGTACACCCCGAGGTGGAAGTCAGCCAGGGATTTGACGTTCAGGTCCACGCCCAGGACCGACTTGGCCCGCTCGAAATCCTCCGGGTGCACGTGCATGATGTACCGGAAGCCGCCCCGCCCGTCCGTGATCCCGCTTGAGCTCGAGACGTTGATCTCCGCATCGCACAGCTTCTGGTGGATCCCGACCAGGGCGCCCAGTTCGTCGTCGCCGTGGACGATGAAGGCGTGATGGGGACCGGTCAGCTTCAGGCCTTCATGCCGGGCCAGTTCACCCAGCCAGGTGGAGTTCAGGGGGTAGATGACGAGCTGGGTCCGGTCCTTCCCGACAGGGAACGCATTGAACGCCAGCAGGTTGACTTCCTCGGTGGCGAGGGTTTCCAGGAATCGGCACCCCTGTCCGGGGGCGTCCTTGACCGTGGTATAGTAGTATTCCGCAGAGTAGATCGTGGCCGACATGAGGGGGCCTCCTTCGTAAACGGCAAGCCGCGTGCCGCCCGGAACCGGTGGGGACGGTTCCGGTCCAGGCGCCGGGCGCCGGCGGGGATCGGGCCCAGCCGAAGGAGTTGTCGACCGCTGGGGCAGGAAGGCCTGCCTCCATCCGGATGTCCGTCTCGATCGCCTGAGCAACGATCCGCCGGTAAGCGTGCGTGACGGGGGTTGCCCCTCTACGCTGGCGCCGGGAAAATGTTCGCTGCCCTGATCCTCACCAGGACCCTCCCATGATACCACAAATCCGGGCCGTCAGGGATTCCTGTCGGAGAATTGGCGGAGGGGCCGGGCGGCCCCCCGCCGTATCGCCAAGGCGTTCAACGATCTCCGCTGATGATATTCTTGAGGAGTCCGCCGCCGATTCCACCGGCGCCCTTGTGTTCGCCCCGGTTGCGGCCCACGGCGGCCCGGATGCGGTCGGCCAGCCGGCTGAAGGGCAGGGTCTGCAGGTACACCCGCCCCGGGCCGCGCAGGGTGGCCAGGAACAGCCCCTCCCCACCGAATAGGGCGTTCGTGAACCCGCCCACGAATTTGATGTCGTAGTCCACCGACTCCTGGAACGCCACCAGGCAGCCGGTGTCCACGCGCAGGCTCTGTCCCGGGACCAGGTCCAGGGGCATCACCGCTCCGCCGGCGTGGGCGAAGGCCAGCCCGTCGCCGACGAGCTTCTGGAGGATGAATCCCTCGCCGCCGAACATGCCCGCCCCGAGCCGCTTGGTGAAGGCGATGGAGATGTCCGTGCCCTTGGCCGCGCAGAGGAAGGCGTCCTTCTGGCACATCATCGTCCCGCCCAGGAACGCCAGATCCAGGGGCACGACCTTGCCCGGGTAGGGCGCCGAGAAGGCCACGTGCCCCTTCCCCGGACCCGTGTGGACGAAGCTGGTGATGAAGAAGCTCTCGCCGGTCAGCACCCGCTTGAGCCCCTTGAACACGCCTCCTCCGGTGCCGGTGTCCATCTGGATGCCGTCTTCCATGTAGAGCATGGCGCCGGCCTCGGCGATCACGGCCTCGCCCGGGTCCAGTTCCACCACGACCGCCTGCATGTCGTCGCCGACGATCTGATATTCGATGTCGTGAGCCATGGTCCGATCCCTCCTCATTGCAGTTCGGTGATGCGCCCGTCGAGGGCGGACCCCACCTCGCCGGCCGCCTCGACGGCCTCGATGACGACCTGGGTCAGGGTGATGCCTGAATCATACACGGCCGGCACGTCGATATTCAGGTAGACGTGCGCCATGGACGCCACGTAGTCCGGCAGGGCCACCGTGTAGACGCCGCCGGTTTCCAGAGGTTTCGTCCCCACCAGGATTTCCTCCACCACGGCGGTCTTGCCGTCGGGTGCGGGCCGGTAAGAATACCGGAGTCCCGAGACCTGCAGGATGCCGTGACCGCCGCCCACCCCGCTGTCGGCGTTCCGCTGGACGACCGCCGCCAGTTCGCGGCCGCTGAGCTCCATGGTGATCAGGGCGTTGGCGAAGGGCAGGATCTCGTGGATGTCCAGGGCCGTCAGGGGACCGGCGCGCAGTTCCTTGCGGATGCCGCCGGTGTTGATCAGGGCCACGTCCGCCCCGGCCCGGGCCCGCAGGATGTCGGCCAGCCAGTTGCCCAGCACGGTCTCGCCGGGGCCCTTGGTCAGATCGGTGGTCAGGGTGCCGATTTTCCGTCCGTACACCTCATGGACCCGGTTTTCCAAGCCGGTCACCAGGGCGGTCAGTTCGGGCCCGGCGAAGGTCCCGTCCGACCAGGTGGTCACCAGCCGGCCGTGGTAGGCGGTGACCTCGTCGTTTTCCACCCGCAGGTCCAGCCTCCCCAGATCCGTCAGCTTGGACCCGGCCTGGACGATGATGATCCCGTTCTCCAGCAGGGGTTCCTTCAGGCGGGTGTGGCTGTGGCCGCCGACGATGACGTCCACCCCGGCGCCGGTCAGGTTCGCGGCCAGTTCCTTGTCGCCGTCGACGCCGTTGTGGCTCAGAAGGACGATGAGGTCGGTCACCGGGTCGAGCGCAGCGGCTTCACGGCGGACGATCTCCTCCTGGTCGCCCATGGTCAGGCCGCCCAGCCGCGCGGCCGTGACGACCTCCTCCATCCCCCCACAGGACACCGCGAGGATTCCGATCCGCAAGCCGCCCCTCTCGAGGATCAGCGGCTCGGAGGGGAAGTGCGCGCGGCCGTCGGGTCCCAGGATGTCCAGGGCCATCACCGGATACCCGAACCGGGCCACCAGGCGGTCCAGGCCTGCCAGCCCGATGTCGAATTCGTGGTTGCCCACGACCCCTGCGTCATAGCCCAGCAGGGTCATCATGTCGGCGACGGCGTAGCCCGGCACTCCGTCCTCCTCCAGCGTGCAGACCGGATTGCCCGTCAGGAAGTCCCCCGCGTCCACGAAGACGTCCGCCGGGGCGGTCCGCCGCTGGTCCTGGAGATGCCAGGCCAGCGGAATCACTCCGCCCACCATCCTGCCGTCGTCCCGCCAGGCTGCCGGCCGGGGCAGGAAGTGGCTGTGCCCGTCGTTGGTGTGGAACAGGGTCAGGTCGAAGGGCCCGGGGGCCTGGGCGACCGGGGCGGCCCCGGCGGGCCGGCCGGCGGTCAGCGCGGCGATCCCGACGGCGAGAACGATCCTGATAAAACGCGAACGATTCCTGGTGGAAACCATGCTATACTCCTGTGAATGCCTTGGCAGGCCTTGATTTCGGAAACCTGCCGGGGAGCGGAAACGATATTGCATTTGCCCCGCCGGGAAGGACCTGGTTATCTTGACGGGCGCCATGAAAAAAATCCGGATCCACGGCCCCATACTCCTCTGGCTGCAGCTTTTGACCTTCGTCTGCTTCGGCCGGATCATGACCACCCCCATCTGGCACGGCATGGATGGGGACATCCTCTGTGAAGCCCACATCCTGAGCCAGAACCCCGTGGAGATGCTCGGCCACCTGGGATTCTATTTCAGCCAGCCGCTCCTTCAGCTCGCCTTCCTGCTCGAATACCGGGTGTTCGGCCTGGACACCGCCGGCTACATCGGGGTGAACCTCTTCATCCACGCCTTCAACGCCTTCATCGTCTACATGCTGGTCAACATGCTCTTTCCGCGCAAGAGCATGGCCATCCTGGCGGCGACCCTGTTCGCCCTGGGGGTGGGCAGCTACGGCAAGATCTTCATGGCCATCCACCAGCTGGAATCGCTGTTGCTGTCTTGCCTTCACCTGTTGACCCTCTATTTCTTCATCCGGAACGATTTCCGCCACAAGGGGAAGCTTCTGTCCAAGTTCTTCCTCCTGGGCCTGTTCCTGTTCCTGCTGTCCGGGTTGACCAAGGCCACGTCCTTCAGTCTCATCCTCAGCCTGCTGGCGTACAAGCTCTTCTTCAACCCCTGGCGGGGAGGGCGGGTGCTGCTCTCCCGGGACCTGCTCACCATCGCCGTGGTGGGCGTCCTGTTCCAGCTCGCCCAGAACACCTGGGGATACACCCATCCCACGGTCTTCGGCGCCCCCGAGGCCAACCCGATCTTTTCCTGGATCTCGATCAAGAACCTCTTCCGCTATCTCAACCTGATGTTCTTCCCCATGCAGCGCAGCCCCATCATGGAATCGGCGCCGGGGTGGATGATCCTGGTCTATCAGGCCCGCACCCTGATCCGCATCTTCCTGACCCTCTCGATCATCAGCTACAGCTTCTTCGGCTTCATCTTCGGCAGCAAGGCCATCCGGTTCTTCATCGCCTGGACCTACATCTCCCTGCTGCCGTTCACGGGCCAGACCATCACCGGGACCTGGCTCAACCTCAGCCACCTGTACCTGACCAGCCTGGGTTTCTGCATCATTTTGGCCGCCGGCGCCGAGGGCACCAGCGCCCTGCTCCGGGCCCGCAAGCGGGCCCGGTTCGTGCCCTATCTCGCCCCCCTGGCCTTCGTGGCCATGTCCCTGGGCCTCACCTACGAGCTCGACCACAGCAACAAGCTCAAGGCCCAGGGGGAGGAAGCCCGTGAGCTGCGGGCCACCGTCGACCGGATCTGCGACTGAGCCCTCCGCCCGGGCGCCGGTTCAGCTTGGTTTTCCCGTCCCCAGGAGATATCTTTTTGCGACCCAAACGGAGCGCGCCGGCCCCAGGAAACCCGGCGCCCATCGCGCAAGGACCTGACCAAGGAGTCCGGATATGGCCAAGTACAAGATCGGTTGGATGCCCGGCGACGGGGTAGGCGTGGACGTCATGGACGCCACCAGGATCGTGCTGGACAAGCTGGGATTCGACGCCGAATACGTCCCCGGGGACATCGGCTGGGAATTCTGGAAGACCGAGGCCAATCCCCTGCCCGACCGCACCATCGAGATGCTCAACAACGTCGACGCCGCCCTGTTCGGGGCGATCACCAGCCTGCCCAAGGAAGAGGCCGAGGCTGCGCTCATCCCCGAGCTGCGCGGCACCGGTAAGGTCTACCGCAGCCCCATCGTGCGGCTGCGCCAGGAATTCAACCTGCGCACCAACCTCCGCCCCTGCAAGGCCTACAGCGGCAACCCGCTGAACTTCAAGGACGGACTCGACATGGTGGTCTTCCGCCAGAACACCGAGGGCCTGTACATGGGCGTCGAGTGGCATCCGCTGCCGCAGGAGGTCCGCGACGTGATGAAGCGGACCCATCCGGCCCAGATGCGGGTGCTCGAGGAGACCGCCAACGAGGACATCGCCGTCTCGACGCGCATCTTCACCCGCAAGGGCTGCCAGCAGATCGTCCGCGACGCCTTCGAATACGCCAGGAAGTTCGGCTACAAGACCGTCACCGTGGTCGAGAAGCCCAACGTGGTGCGCGAGACCAGCGGCCTGATGGTCCGCGAGGCCCGCAAGATCGCCAAGGACTACCCCGGCATCGACCTGTGGGAGACCAACATCGACGCGATGTGCATGTGGCTGATCAAGAATCCCGAGCAGTACGGGGTCATGGTCTCGAGCAACATGTTCGGCGACATCCTCAGCGACCTGTGCGCCCAGCTGGTGGGCGGCCTGGGCTTCGCCTGCAGCGGCAACATCGGGGACAAGGTCGCCGTGTTCGAGCCCAGCCACGGCAGCGCGCCCAAGTACGTCGGCATGAACAAGGTCAATCCCATCGCCATGATCCTGTCGGCCAAGATGATGCTCGACTACCTGGGCGAGATCGACATGGCGAAGAAGCTCGAGGGCGCCGTGGCCGCGGTCATCGCCGAGGGCAAGGTCCGCACCTACGACATGGGCGGGACCAGCACCACCACCGCCATGGCCGAGGCCATCGCGGCGAAGTGCTGAGGTCCGGCCGGACCGACTTCATGCACCATGACAAGGGAGCGCGGCCCCACGGCTGCGCTCCCTTCTTCTTGATGGGGTGCCCGGCTAGTCGGCCGCCGGCGGCGCCGCGCTCGACGTGTGATCGTGAACGATCCGCCACTTCCCGTCGAACGACCGGAACACCAGGGTGAACAGGCCGTGCGGTTCATCGTCCGCCCGCTCCAGGCGCCAGCGTCCGAACACCACCGCAGCATCGGGAGCAAGCATCATCACGTCCATCTCCGAAAAGGTCAGCACGCCCATGGCCGTCCGATCGGGGTACCCCTTGCGGTAGTTCCCGAGGACCGCCTCCCAGCCGTAGGAGACCTTGTCCCCGCCTGCAAAGCGGACCTTCTCCGACCGCCAGTAGCAGTCCATGTACTTTTCGAGGTCACCGACGTTCCAGCCGGCCTCGGCGTCGCGCATGACCTGGAGGATGTCGTCCGCAGGAGCTGCGACGGCACCGACGGCCAGGGTCAGCCATGCCCCGGCGATGATCAACGCCATCGTCACATCCGCCTCCAGGCGCTCAGCTGGCTGAGGGTGTGCTGGAACTTGCGGCGGGTCTCCCGGATCACGAACTCGACGTCCCGCGGCTCGCCCACCGGCTCGAAGGCGCCGGCCAGCCTTGCCCGCAGACCCTCGAGGGTGGTCACGTTCTCGCCGTCGACCTTGATCCCGCCCAGCCACTTGTCCCGGGGAGTGAACTCCTCCAGCCAGGTGTAGGGCGAGAGGATCACCAGCAGGCCGCCCGGGTTGACCCGCCCGGCGATCTGGGTCAGGAAACGCGCCGGATCATAGAGCCGGTCGATCAGGTTGCAGGCCAGGACCAGATCGTAGCCGGTGAACTGATCCTTCAGGTTGTGGGCGTCGCCCTGCCAGAACTCCACCCTGTCCTGCAGGCCCTCGAGACCGAACTGCGCCAGCGTCTTCTCGTGATAGGACACCAGCTCGCCCTCGTCGGGGATGGCGTAACGGATGTACCCCTTCTCCTGCATCTCGATCCCCACCCGGACGAACCGGGCCGAGAAGTCGATGCCGGTGACGTGCTCGCAGAACCGCGCCAGCTCGAAGGTCGAGCGCCCGGTGGCGCAGCCGAGGTCCAGGGCGCGGTCGATCCTGCGTCCGCGGCAAAGCTCGGCGCACAGGTCGGCCGCACGTTTCGGGAAGTTGGGCACTCCGAAGTACTCGGCGCCGTAGTGGAATTCGCAGTACTGGGCGACCAGGTCGTCCGTCTCGTAGATGTCCTCGCGGATCTTCACCTGCGCATCCGATTCCACGTAGCGCAGCCCTGCATGCTGGTAGAAGTGCCGCCGGAACGCGTAGCGCGAGTCGCGCGTGGCCTCGTTGCCCGTGGAGATCCACGAACCGCCCTTGATGAGGTTGTGCTTGCCGTCGAAGGTCGGCGTGGAGAAGTCGTCGTACAGGGGATGGACCTCGAAGCCGGGAAAACCGGTGATCGGGGTCTCGGTCCACTGCCAGACGTTGCCCATCACGTCGCCGAACCCGCCGGTCACGTGGTCGGTCACCGGGCACGAGGACGCGTGCAGAGCGAGGTTGATGTTCCCGGGCGCCTTTTCCCAGCCCGGCTGGTCCGGAATGCCGGTGTGGTCCAGCAGCCGGTACCACTCCTCCTCGGTCGGCAGCCGGATCGGCTTGCGGGTCACCGCCGCCTTCCAGTTGCAGAAGGCCTTGGCCTCGAGCTGGTTCACCTCCACGGGCCAGTCCCGGGGCAAGGGGATCTCCTCGGCGAGGCAGCGCAGCCGCCAGCCGCCCCCCGTCCGGACCCAGAACAGCGGATGCTCCGCCTTCTTGTACTCGCGCCAGCTCCATCCCTCGTCGGTCCAGTACTTGCGGGTCGTGTAGCCGCCCGCATCCATGAACTCCTGGAATTCGGCGTTGCTGACCAGGTACTTCGAGGCCCTGAACGCGGGAATGTCCGCCTCCAGCCGGCCGAACTCGTTGTCCCAGCCGTAGAGGGGATGCCGGCGGTCCTTGCCCAGGACCACGCGGCCGCCCGGCACGTCCAGCAGTTCGTTGGCCGGCGCCTCCCCGCTGCGCGTGCAGATCGGCCAGTCGGGCCGCGGCCGCACCAGGTCCAGGGGCAGCTGGCGGATCAGCACCGAGCTGGTCTCCAGGTGGATGCGCTCGTGCTCGCAACCCATGAGGATGACCCACATGGGATCGTCCCAGGTCACCGGCAGCTCCAGGGGCAGATCGGCGATCACCTGCTCGACGACTGCGCGCACCTGCTTGCGGTACTCCCACACCTCGGCCACCGTGGGCCAGTCGTAGTTCGCCTCGTTCAGGTCGTCCCAGCTCATCTCGTCGACACCGATGGCGAAGATGGACTCGAACCGGGGATTCACCCGCTCGCCGACCATCTTGGCCAGGACCAGCTTGTTGATGAAGAAGACCGCCGTGTGGCCAAGGTAGAAGATGAGGGGGTGACGCAGAGGGTCGGCGCGGCGGAAGTAGGCTTCATCGCGGGCCATCACGTCGAACAGGCGCTCGTAGACGTCCCAGGTGTTGCGGAAGTAGGCGAGGATCTCGGCGCGTTTCTGCGCGGGGTCCCCGACGTCGAGGCGGGGGGTGCGTGCCACCGTGAGGGTCATGATGTTCTCCCGGTCGATCACGCGGATCGGTGCGAGTGCAGGACGGGGTGGTCGGCCCCTGCGGTTTGCCGGAACGCAGCCGGCAGGCGATCCACGTCGGTGAACATGGGCGCTGCAAGATAGGCGATCCCGTCAATGATCGGTCATCGGGGCCGGGACGGCAAGGCCCGGGCGAGCGGCCTCACCATCCCTACCCCTCTCTCCCCGGGGTCAGACGCCCCAGAGGTTCAGCGTGTTCACGTCCTTGCCCATCAGCTTCAGGTAGTAGAACAGCTGGGCCTTGTGGATGTTCAGGTGCGTGACCATCTGCAGGCAGTGACGCCCCAGCAGCTCTTCCTGACCGGGATTCCAGGGAGCAGCCACCCTGGTTTCGGCCAGGCTCTCCTCTCCTGCCCGGGCCAGGGCATCCAGTCCGGCCCGACGGTCTTTCTGCAGGTAGTCCCGCGCCCAGGCGACGCTCCTGGCGGAGGGCAGCTTCTCGGCCGGCAGCATCCCCTCCATGTCTTCGGGGTAGCCCAGGTCGGCCGGCGGCGCCCACTGCCCGTCGATGAAGCCGACCTGGCAGGTGCCGCAAGCCGAGGCCATGTGAAGCATGACCTGGCCCACGGTCATCCAGTTGCTGCCCGTGGCGGGCTTCCAGTCCAGTTCAGCGTCGTTCACCAGCGCCATGAGCCCGTCGGCGGCCTTGTATGCGTCCTCCATCTCGGCGTGGATCAGATCGGTCCAGTTCATCGTGGTTCTCTCCTCGTGGGGGTGGGGGTGACTTCCCGGAATCCTAGCACCATCGAGGGCGAAAAAAAAGCGAAATCTTTTCTTGTGCGCCGGAAATTTTTTTCCGAATTCCGGGAATTTTCCCGGATATGTCGGGGGTGGGGGTGGCGGTGGCAGCCCTGCCCTAAGCAACGGCAGAGTCTGGCGGGAATTCCGCAGAATCTTCGGAGGACCACTTGGCTCTCCGGCTGGCCGGCCTCGGAATTCTCCCGGATTTTCCGCGGAATATTTCCGATTTCCCCTTGCGTTTTCGCTTTTTTTTCGCTATAATCTTCTCAAGTCCACTCCTCCCGGATTCCCAGGAGGAGAAGTATGCCTGCCAGCACCGTCATTCCCGTCTTCCGCCCCGGCCAGCCGGCCGCCTCCGCCCACTCCTCCCTCAAGCAGGCCGTCCGGGTCATGGACCAGGCCCGCCACTGCGCCGTCCTCTGGTTCGCCGACATCATGGCCCGCGGCCTCTACCGGGATCTCGGGTTCGCTTCCATCCAGATCTACGCCCAGAAGGAACTGGGCTTTTCCCGGACCA
>JAHJTW010000074.1 GCA_018829565.1 bacterium
GAAGCCCGTGGCGATGACGGTCACCTGGAGGGTCTCGCCCATGGACTCGTCGTTGCCGTAGCCGAAGATGACGTGTGCGTCGGCGCCCGCGGCCTCCTGGATGTACTGCATGGCCGCGGCGGTGTCGTGCAGGCCGACATCGCGTCCGAGCAGGTTGACCAGGACGGCCTGGCTGCCGGCGATGCTGACGTCCTCGAGCAGCGGCGAACTGATGGCGGCCCTGGCCGCCTCGAGGGCGCGGTTCTCGCCCTCGGCCCGGCCGGTGCCCATCATGGCCTCGCCCATGCCCTTCATGACGGTGCGCACGTCCGCGAAGTCCAGATTCACGTGATCGTGGCGGGAGATGATCTCGTAGATGCCGCGGGTCGCCTCGTACAGGACGTTATCGGCGATGCGGAAGGCCTCCTGCATGGAGGTGCTCGCGGGCACGACCTCCAGCAGCCGCTGGTTGGGAATGACGATGAGGGTGTCGACGGCTTCGCGCAGCCGGGCCACGCCCTCCTCGGCCTGGCGGATGCGCACCCGGCCCTCGAAGTCGAACGGCCGGGTGACGATCCCGACCGTCAAGGCTCCCTGCTGGCGGGCGATCTCCGCGATGACGGGCGCGGCCCCGGTCCCCGTGCCCCCTCCCATGCCGGCGGTCACGAACACCATGTCCGCCCCGCTGAGGGCGGCGGCGAGCTGCTCCCGGTCCTCCTCGGCGGCCGCCTGACCCCGGGACGGATCACCGCCCGAGCCCAGCCCCTTGGTGAGCTGGGCGCCGATCTGCATCGACTGGTGAGCTGGGGAATCCTTGAGGGCCTGCAGGTCGGTGTTGATGGCCAGGAATTCGACTCCCGACAGGCCTGCGGAGATCATCCTGCCGACGGCGTTCCCGCCGGCGCCGCCGATGCCGGCGACCTTGATGTCGGCCAACCGCTCGATTTCCTCGGCGAATTCGAACATCATGCCACCCGCCTCCTCCATGAGTTGGGCTGTGTGCCTTGACGAGGGCTTGCGCGCCCGGCCGGAAATCCTTTCCCGGCCCTGGGGCGGAAGGCCTCGCCTGCGTCTCCCTTGTAACTAGCACACCAGGGGCAGCCCGCCAAGGGGAAATTTCCGATCAGGAAAATTCCTGATCATCATCAATCCACCGGAACCGGCCGGATCGCCGCTCCGGGGATCACGCCTTGGCCGACAGCGCCTCCCGGTTCCTCTTGCCGCCGCGGAAAAGGTTCCTGATCCGGTGAATGATCCCGCCGCCCCCGAGGGGGGCCTGGAGGGCGTCCAGTTCCACGGCGTCAGCCGCCGCGCCCAGGCTCAGGCCGATGGCGGTCGCCCACTGTCCCTGCGGCAGGCTCTCCGCCCCGGCCAGCGCCGGCGGGAGGTAGCGTGTCGTCGCCGGGAGATCGAACACCTCCTCGCAGAGCTGGGCCGCGCCGCGCGGTCGGCTGCCCCCGCCGGTGAGCACCACGCCCGCCTGCAGCCGGGCCAGTTGCCCCATGTCGCCGTAGTCCTGCTTGACCAGGGCCAGGATCTCCTCGAACCGGGGCTCGAGGATGGCCGCCAGCAACCCGGGCGTCTCCTTGGGCAGCTCCTCCTCGAACAGGACCTCGACCGGGACCTCGTCCACGAGGCTGCGCAGCACCACTCCGCGCTCCCGCTTGGCGTCCTCGGCCTCCTCGCAGGAGATGCGCAGACCGTGGGCCAGATCCTGCGTCAGATGATGCCCCCCCAGGGGCACCATGCCGTTGGCCTGGACGGTTCCCTGCGCGAAGACCACCCAGTTGGTCGCCGTGCCGCCGATGTCGATCAGCATGACGCCCGCCTCCTTCTCGGGGAGGGCGAGCAGTCCCGCAGCGGCGGCCAGGACGTCGACCTCCTCCCCCAGGGGCTGGTAGCCGGAGGTCTCCACCGCGTTCTCGATGTTGTGCAGAACGGTCCGCGACCCGGTGATCAGGTGGGCGTGCATCTCCAGCTGGCTGCCGACCCGGCCCACCGGATCGACGATGCCCCGCACCCGGTCCACGACGTATTCCACCGGCGTGACCGAAAGGATCTTGTGGTCGAAGGGGATCGCCAGGGACCGCACCCGCTGCCGGACCTCCTCCAGGTCGCCTTCCCGGATGGGCCGCGGTCCCGGCCCGATGGGGACCTGGGCCATGGACCTCACGCTGCGCAGATGGGAGCCGCTGATGTTGTAGGTGAATCCGGTCACGAAGGTGTCGGTGGATTTCTCGAGCGCGCTGACGGTGGCGGCGATGGCGCGGCTGCCCGTCTTCAGATCGATGAAGTCCCCGTCCAGGAACCCCGCGCACTTGTGTTCGGAATGACCGATGATGGTGACGGAGCCGCCGTCGTCGACCTCGCAGATGACGGCTCGAAACGAGGTGGTACCGAAGTCGCAAGCGACGATGAGACGTTCCTGGCTCATGGGGCGGCTCCTTCCGCTGCCATCTAGCCTGATGGCGTCACGGTCAACGACTGGTATCGGCCGCGGTGGCGGGACGGGCTCCCGCACGCCTGACGGTCACCCGGTCGGCGAAACGGAGATCGATCTCCAGACCGGGTTCGAGGTGATCCCTGGCCGCCATGTAGCGGTCCAGGCGGGCGGCGAATTCCTCGCGCCCCAGCAGCAGCCTTCCCTGGCCGCCTTGAAGCACGATAGCGAATCCTTCGGGACGGACAACCACAAAATCGACCGGGCTCACCGTCTCCAGCCCCGCATCCGCGACGGCCGAAAAGAGTTCCAGCAAACCGGCGGATTCGCCGGGATCGAGATCCAGGCCGAGCCCGCCCCCTTCCGGGAGGGCGCGCACTCCCACCAGGGTGGGCAAGCCCGCCGGCGCCAGCCCCGCAGGGAACGGCAGAGCCCTGCCGTGTTCCCCGAGGACCAGGGGCGGCCGGTCCGGGGCCTCGTCGTCGGCCGGGGCCAGGACGGCCAGGGGGCGCCACTCGCGGAAATCGACCTCGATGGTGCCCGGCAGCCGGCGCACCACCCGCAGGTCCCTGACCCAGGGCAGATCCGCCAGACGATCCCGCACCTCGGCGGCGGAGAGGGTCCACAGGTTCCGGCCGAGGAACGAGCCCAGCCGCCGGTCAAGCGCCTCCGGATCGGTGAAGCGGTAGGCCCCCGATTCGATCCGGGTGACGGCGAAGACGTCGGCGCGCGTGGCCCAGAAGACCGCCCCGGCCCCGCAAAGGACGACGCCGAGCGCGCCGCCCAGGAGGGTCCAGCGGACCCGCCGGGAGACCCGGGGCGGGCGACGCCTGACGGCGAACCCGGTCCGGGGCCGGTTCCGGGAGCTGTCCGCCCCGTTCACGGCCGCGGCCTTCGGTCCAGGTGGTCGCAGAGGTCCCCCACCAGGCGCCCGATGTCGCCGGCCCCGAGGGTCAGCAGGAGGGTGCCGTCACCGACGCAGGCGTCCAGCCACCCGGGCACCTCGTCGGGTCCGGTCAGCAGCCGGACCCGGCCCGGCAGCCGCCCGCCCAGGGGACCGGTGATCAGGGAACTATCCACCCCTTCGGGCGGGGTTTCGCTGGCGGCGTACACCGGCAGCAGCGCGATCTGGTCGGCCGTGGCCAGGGCGTCGGCGAATTCGCGGGCGAATCGCTGGGTGCGGCTGTAGCGGTGGGGCTGGAACAGGACCGCCACCGGCCGGCCGTAGGTGCGTGCGACCTCGAGGGTGGCGGTGATCTCGGTGGGATGATGACCGTAGTCGTCGAGCACCATCACGCCGCCGTGCACGCCGTGGACTTCAGCCCGTCGGCCCACCCCCTGCTGGGCGGCGAGCCCCGCGCGGATCCGGGCGAAGGGGATGCCCAGTTCCCGCCCCACCGCCACGGCCGCCAGGGCGTTCTGCAGGTTGTGGCGCCCGCGCAGGGCGAGCCGCACCGTGCCCAGTTCCTGGTCGCCTTCCCAGACCACGGCTTCCTGCCCGAAGTCCCCGGTGTCGACCGTGCCCGGATCGCTGCGGATCCAGGCCTCGGGCCCCAGCCCGTAGGTCACCACCCTGCGGTCGATGTGGGGCACCAGGGCGCGGACCTCCGGGTCGTCCACGCACAGCACGCAGGTGCCGTAGAAGGGGACCTGCTGCACGAACCTCCGGAAGGCGTCCCGCAGGGAATCCATGTCGGGATAGAAGTCGACGTGCTCGTGGTCGATGTTGGTCACCACCGCGATGGTGGGGGTCAGATGGAGGAAGGTGCCGTCGCTCTCGTCGGCCTCGGCCACGAGGTGTTCGCCCTTGCCCAGGACCGCGTTGCTGCCCATGGTCTTGACGACGCCGCCGACGATCACCGTGGGATCGAGGTCTCCGGCGGCCAGGACGCCGGCCACCAGGCTGGTCGTGGTGGTCTTGCCGTGCGACCCCGCGATGCTGATGCCTTCCTTGAGCCGCATCAGTTCGGCGAGCATCTCGGCCCGCCGGATCACGGGAATCCGCAGCCGGCGCGCCGCGCTGATCTCGGCGTTGGCCTCGGTCACAGCCGAGGACCGCACGACCACGTCCGCGCCGCGGACGTGGTCCGCGTCGTGGCCCACGTGGACCTGCGCGCCCAGCCCTTCCAGGCGTGCGGTCGCGGCCGTGGCCCGCAGGTCGCTGCCGCTGACCGTGAAGCCGAGATTCAGGAGGATCTCGGCGATCCCGCTCATGCCGATCCCGCCGATGGCCACCAGGTGGATGTGCCGCGTCTTACCGAACAACGTCCCGCTCCTTCGTCTCGCCCATGGCTGCGGCCGGCGTCCCGGCGGGATGGCCCGCGGTCGCCAGCAGGTCGGCGGCGATCAGGGCCGCAGCCTCCGGTCGGGCCAGCCCGGCGGCCGCCCGTCCCATGGACTCCAGCGCCCCGGGGTCGCCCAGGATGGCGTCCACGGTAGCCAACAGGGTGGGTCCGTCGCAACGGCCATCTTCCAGGACCACCGCCGCCCCGGCCCGGGCGCAGTCCTCGGCGTTGCGCAGCTGGTGGTCGTCCGTCGCGTGGGGGAACGGCACCAGGACGGACGGCTTGCCCAGGCACTGGATCTCCGCCAGGGTCATCGCACCGGCGCGGCAGACCACCAGGTCGGCCCAGTCCAGGGCGGACGCCATGTCCTTGATGTACGCCTCGACCCGGAACCGCGGCCCCGCCCGGCGGCAGGCGTCGGCCACCATGTCCGCATCGGCGGGACCGGTCTGGATGCGGAACGACAGGTCCGCCCTGGCGCCCCAGACCGGCGCCGCGTCGCGGACGGCGAGGTTCAGGGTCCGGGCGCCCCGGCTGCCGCCGAACACGAGGATGCGTCGTTCGGAGCGCTCCCGCCGGCCCGTCCCGTTCTCCCCGGGCTCCCGTTCGAGCCGCTTCGCGGCCGCGAGGAACGCCCCCCGCACCGGATTGCCCGTGTCGACGCAAGCCCGTCCCCTGAAGAAGGGCGCCGCCGAGGGGAAACCCAGATAGACCCGGCGGGCCCAGCGCCCGAGCAGCCGGTTGGCCGATCCGGGGTAGGCGTTCTGCTCCTGCAGGGCGCAGGGAATCCCCAGCAGACGACCGGCGCTCATCACCGGCGCGCTGGCGAATCCCCCCGTACCCAGGATCACGGCCGGCCGCCAGGCCAGCAGCAGCGGGATGCTTCGCAGGATCCCCGCGGCGTAGTTGGCCATGAAGACCACCCTGGCCAGGGGGCCCAGTCCCCGGAAACCCGAGGCGGGGACGTGGTGCAACCGGTAGCCGGCCTCGGGCACCAGGACGCTCTCCAGGCCCCGGCGGGTCCCGGCGAAACGGACCTCGGCGGCAGGCGCCAGACGCGCCACCGCTTCGGCCACCGCCAGTCCGGGATAGACGTGGCCGCCGGTGCCGCCGCCGGTGATCAGCAGGCGGACCGGCCGCTGCGCCGGATCGCTCGTCGCTGCCGGATCCCTGGTCACACGACCCCCCGTCTCTCCCAGCGCCTCTGGACCACGTGGTAGGAGCGGTTCTTGCGCTCGATGTTCAGCAGCAGGCCGACCGAGGCCAGGGCGCCGAGCATGGCCGAACCGCCGAAACTGACGAACGGCAGGGGCACCCCCACCACCGGGAAGATCCCGGTGACCATGGCGATGTTGGCGAAGCCGTAGACGCCCAGGCCGGTGGTCAAACCTGCGGCCAGGATGCGCCCGAAACCGTCGGGGGCGCGCATGGCGATGCCGTACCCCCGCCAGATGATGAAAACCAGCAGGGCGATCAAGGGCAGCGTGCCGATGAGACCGAACTCCTCGCCGACCAGGGAGTACACGAAGTCGGTGTGGGATTCGGGCAGGAAGGCGTACTTGTTGTGGCTCTGACCCGCGCCCAGGCCCCGCCAACCGCCGGCCCCCAGTCCGGTCAGGGACTGGGCCACCTGGTACTGGTAGTCCCCGCCCTGGAGCCCCTGCAGCACCGAAGCCACCCGTTCCTGGACCTTGTGGCTGACGGCGTAGATCAGCAGCGAGGCGGCCGCGGGCAGCACGATGACCGACCAGCGCCACAGACGGGGCAGATCGGAGATGAACAGCACCACCGCGGTCACCCCGACGATCACCATGATGTTGCCGTAGTTGGGCTGGAGCTTCAGCATCAGAATCAGCGGGAGGACGCCGCAGCCGATGAGGGCGCCCAGGGCCCGGCCCCGCGGCGGCGGGGCGCCGTTGCGGCCGGCGAGACGTTCGGCCATGAAGAGGATCAGGGCGATCTTCGCCAGCTCCACCGGTTGCAGCGAGAAGCCCATGACGGTGATCCAGCGGTTGATCTGCCGGTCGCCCTTGAGGACCAGGGTCAGCGCCACCAGGGCCA
>JAHJTW010000075.1 GCA_018829565.1 bacterium
CAGCTGCTCCAGCAGCCACGGCACCCGGGCCAGGTCGTGGCGGCGCCCGCAACCGCGGATCGTGGCTTCCACGACCTGGGGATCAGCATCGGCGAGCAGGGTATCGAAGACCCCGTCGCCGCAGGCGGCGGGCCGCCAGGAGAATCCCCCCAGCACCCGACGCCCCTCCGGCCCCCACGGCGAGGCCTCGGCCAGGATCGCCCCGACCAGGGACCGGGTGATCAGCGGATCGTACGCCTTTCCTCCGGGCACCCGGTCGATGAAGGCCAGGGCGGCGTTCCGGCACAAGGGTTCGCCCCCCAGCATCCCGGCGACCCTGGCGGTGAAGGCCTCGCGCCCCCCTCCGCTCCCGGCCGTCCGCGCCAGGAACTCGACGGCCCCCTCCCGGACCTCGAGGCTCCCGTCCCGCATCAGCGGTTCCACCAGGGCGGCGTCCGCCTCGACGGCATTGGGCGCCAGCAGGGCGACGGCGCGACGGCGGACATCCGCATGGGGATGGGACAGCAAGGGTCTGAGGGCCTCGGCCAACCGCGGCGAGACCGCCCCGTCCAGCATCTCCTGGGCGTACAGGACCTCCCGGTGGTTCGGGCTGCCGAGGGCGCCGATCAGCACGCCCAGGGTCCCGGTGTCGTCCAGGCGGACCCGCAGGTTGCCCAGATCGATCTGGCGGCGGCTGACCGCCTCCCGGAAGGAATTCAGATACTCACGGCGGATGAAGAGCCCCACCGTGAACCAGGCGACGATCAGGCCGACGGTGACCCAGGCCACGGTCCTCAACCCGAAGCCCATGACCGTGGTCAGCAGCAGGAGCAGGCCGCCGGCCAGACCGCGGGCCCAGCGGTCCACGAACATGTCCATGAAGACCTTGGTCCGCTTCTTCAGGGCGAGGGGAATGGGCAGGAACAGGAGCTCGCGGCTGGTCTTGTCGAGACTGTATTTGAGGGTGATGTCCGAGCCCCGCAGGATCATGGCGGCGCCCAGGCCCGGCAGCACGGCCATGGCGAGGGCGCCCCCCGCCAGGACCGCCGGCAGGATCAGGACCATCCCCGCCGCCCCGAACCAGCGCAGCAGACGGGTGGCCAGCAGGATCTGCACCGCCAGGCTGAGGAGACTCATCCGCCCGTAGAAACGGCCCAGGAAGGCCGTCAAGTCCTCCCCCGTGGTGAAGGCCTGGACGCTGACCGACTTGAAGATGTAATCGACGAACGAGGCGGTCATCACCGTCAGGGCGATGATGCCGACCGTCAGGGTCAGATGCCGCGAACGCAGGATGGCGCGGATGATGCCGCCCTTGCCCGACCCGACCGCATCCCCGCCGCCAGGGCCCGGAGCCGGCTCCATGCTCCCCCCTCCCTGCCTCCAGGCGGCGCGGGCCGCGAATCCGGCCGCCGCCAGCACGCCTGCGCTGACCAGCAGGAGGTCGCGGGTTCCCAGGTTCCAGGCATCGACCAGGAAGCTGGTCACCTCGCCGCCGGTGAAGGCGCCGGCGATGCCCCCGATGCTCAGGATGGGGAAGATCCGCTTGGCCTCGCCGGCGTCGTACATGCCGTTGGCCAGGAGCCAGAACTGGCTCGTCGTCAGGCCGCCGGCCACCCCCACCCAGACGTAGAGCAGGAAGTAGACCCAGTGGTGAGGCAACTGCACCAGCCACCACATGGCGACGAGGGACAGGCAGAGGAACGCTGTGGTCAGCAGCAGGAGCCGGTCCAGCCGCCGCCTCATCCCCGCCCGGGCGTAGGCCGCCGTCACCGGCGCGGCCACCAGGGCGGTGGCCATGTAGACCAGGGGCAACTGGGAGGGTTCGACCTCGACCAGGAAGAGCGAGTCCCGCGCCGGCTTCAGCAGGTAGTAGAAGAGCAGGAGCAGGTAATAATCGAGGGCCATCAGGGCTGCCAGACGGCCTTCCCCCGGACGCAGGTCGAGCAAGCGGATGCGGCGGCCGAGGACCACTCCTCAATCCCCGCCTGGACCATGTTCGCCGGCCGGGCCCGAGCCGCGGACCGGCAGGAGGACGACGAACTCCGCCCCTCCGGTGGGTCGGTTCCCCGCCGTGACGGCGCCGCCGTGGTCCTCGACGACCATGCGGGTGATGGCCAGACCGAGACCCGACCCGCCCCGGGCATCCTTGGTGGTGAACCCGGGCTTGAAAAGGCTGTCGGCGCAGTCTGCAGGCAGCCCCGGCCCGTCATCGAGAACCCTGATCTCCACCTCATCCCCCAGGACCCTGGTGGCGATGTCGATGCTCCCGCCGCCTTCGAGGGCCTGCACCGCGTTCAGCAGGAGGTTCAGGAAGACCTGGCCCAGAGGCCCGGGCCGGCCGTGGACGGGCGGAACTTCGCCCGCGGAGAAGCGGACCGTGATCCGCGGCTTCAGCAGGTGGTCGAGCAGCAGCAGGGTCTGTCCGATCAGCTGGTTCACGTCCACCGGTTCGGGCGCGGCGGTCTTGCCGGCGGCGTTCAGGCGCATGGTCTCGGCCATCCGGGTCATCCGCTGCAGGGCCTCGGCGATCTGGGGATCGGTCGCCTTCAGGGCGGCCAGACAGGCGGCGCGGTCGGGAACGTCCGCGGCCGGGTGAGGATTGTCCAGGGATTCCTCGAGGCGGGCCAGGGCCCGCTGGCGGGTCTGCTGGCTGCAGGCGAGGGCGGCCAGCGGGGTCTTGAGATCGTGGGCCACGCCGGCCGCGATGCGCCCCAGCATGGCCACGGGTTCCTGCTCGGTCAGAGCCAGCAGCGCCTCCCGCAGGGCCCGTGACCGCCGCCGGAGCCGCCAGGTCTGGATCCCCAGGCCCAGCAGGGCAAGGACCAGCAGGAGCGGGACCAGCAGGGCGGGCGACGGGGTTCCAGCCATGGGCTCATTCCTTCCGGGGATCATCTCCGAGCGACTTCCGGCACACCGCCCTCATGTGGTCCACCTCTTTCCCCTGCAGGGGGCGCATCTCCCCCGGCAACAGGTCGCCCAGCCGGATGTCGCCCACCCGGATCCGGCGCAGCATGGTCACCTTGTGGCGCAGGGTGCTGAACATCTTGCGGACCTGGCGGATCTTGCCGTCGCGGATGACCAGGGTCAGCACGCAGCGGTTGTTCATCTCCTCCACGACCTTGACCGATTCGGGTTTCAGAAGTCCGGTCTTGGGCAGGTGGACGCCCGCGCTGATGATGGCCAGCTCGGGTTCGGAGAGGTAGCCCTCGATCTGGATCCGGTATTCCTGCTCCAGGCCCGGGGACTGGTTGATGAGGTTGTTCCAGGCGCTGTCGTTGGAGATCAGCAGCAGGCCGGTGGTGCGACCGTCCATGCGCCCGACGGGCTGCAGGCCGGGCACGTCCTTGGGGAAGTACGCCTCGACCAGCTTGCGCCCGAGACCATCGGCGGCGGTGCAGACGACCCGCAGGGGCTTGTGGATGGCGTAGTAGCGGCGGGCCACCGGCAACAACGGAGCGTTGTCCAGGAGGATCTCGTTTTCGGGTCCCACGGGGGACCGGGGGTCGAACACGGTCTTCTTGTCGACCTGGACCCTTCCCACCTGGACGATCTCGTCGGTCTGGCGCCGCGTCCCGTAACCGGCCTTCATCAGGGCGCGCGAGAGCCCCATGGCCCGCGACGGACGGTAGGTCCGGCCGGCCGGGTTGCCCTCGTTGATGGTGCCTTTGGACTTCCTGGACATCCCCATCCTTGCTGAAACCGGGAACGGGCAGTCATCCGCCCGTCAGCCGTGATTCGCCGGAAGACGGGCGGAAGGGGGTCGGGAACAACGATCATACCACAGGGGCCCACCGCCCCGCATCAGGGGGTTTCCAGCACTCCGATCGCCCGGACGGGCGAGGCCTCGGTCCCCTGCAGTTTCAGGGGCAGCGCCATGAGCAGGAACCCGGCCCGCGGCAGGCTGCGCAGGTTGGCCAGATTCTCGAGATTGATCAGGCCCGCCGCCGCGCAGATGTCGTGGGCACGGTGGCCGGCGAACGGATCGAGGCTCGGCGTGTCCAGCCCCACCCCCTTGAGGTCGGCCGCAGCCAGGATCTCCGCCAGCTCCTCGCCCAGGTAGGGCCACTCCCGGTAGTACCGCCCATCGCCCCAGAACCGGGCCCAGCCCGTGTCGAACAGGACGAAATCCACGCCCTGAAGATCGACTCCATCCAGGACCTCGGACCCCAGGGGGCCCGGCTCGGCCGGATCCCCGCATTCCAGCCGGACGGCCCGGCCCCAGAACGCTTCCAGGGGCAGGGCGTCGATCCCCGGCTCACCGTCCCGGAAGTGCAGGGGGGCGTCGATGTGGGTGCCCACGTGACAACCCAGGGCCAGGGCGCTGGACATGTGGCTGGAGGGACCGTGGACGCTATGACGGATGATGTCCAGGGGCTGGCCGTCGCCCGGCCACTGGGGCATCCCCGGAATGATCGTATGGCTGAGATCGACCAGACGCATGGGCAACCTTCCGGCCCCCGTGGGGCTCGTTCGGGACGGTGGATCAGAAACCGGAAGGAAAGGTCTCCAGGCCGGTCAGGCGCCTGACCTCTCCGACCTCGAACCCGGAGGCGAACGCCAGCCGCTCGGCCGCATCCAGCAGGTCCTCGACCTGCCCGCTCGATCCGCTGACCACGGCCACGGCCAGGAACGCTCTTTGCTGGAGGTCGGGCGGCCCCACCTGGGCGACGCACATCCCCTCGTTGCGGAACTTCTGGATCAGCGACCTCAGCGGCCCCCGCCGTTCCTTGAGGCTCCGGGCGTGCGGCAGGGTCAGATCCAGGATGAGGGTGCCGGTGTAAGTGCGGACGTCGTCCACGGCTGGACCTCCACCGGAAACGCTCCGGACCTGTTCCGGAAGCTGCCAATCTAATGGACCGGCAGGCGTTTGTCATGCCGCAATCATCCACCCCCGGCGGCGGCTCCGGTTGCCAAATCCGGAAAAATACTGGAGAATTCCTGCATGATCTCGCGAAAACCGGCATCGTCACCCGACCGCCTGGCTCCGGCCCGCGCCTCCCGGCGGGGCCTGCGTCTGTCCCCAGGGGCCTGCGGCGGGGCCGCTCTCGCGGCGGTTCTGGCCCTCGGCGGCTGCCAGGAACGCATCGACGAACGTTTCCCGGACCGCGTGACCGGGACACCCGCCGTACCCCATCCCACCGTCCAGGTCGACCTGCAGGACCTCCAGGACCAGGGGATCCTGCGCATGATCACCCTGTACAACAGCAGCGGGTACTTCATCCACAAGGGCGGCCAGGCAGGATTCGATTTCGAGCTGATGAAGCGTTTCGCCCAGGAACAGGGGCTCGCCCTCCAGGCCGTGATCCCCGAACCGGGCGAAGACCTCGTCTCCCTGCTGAACAGCGGCCAGGGGGACGTGGTGGCCACGGGCCTGGTGCTGGATCCGGGGCTCGAAAGCTGGGTCACGTGGACCCGCCCCACCAACTTCGTCCACAAGGTGGTCGTCTGGCAGCGGGACCAGGGGCGCAAGGAGGGACTGGCGGGGCTGGCGGGGCTGAAGGTCTTCCTGCCCCACGGCGACCCCTACCGGAGCAAGGTTCTGGACCTCCGTGACGAATCCACCGTCCACTTCTTCGTCGGCGCCGGTTTGCCCGGAGCCCACGCCGAGGACCTGCTGGCCGAGGTGGCCAACGGGGAACTGGACGCCGTCGTGGTGGACGACGTCCTGGCCAAGGCGGCCATGTCCTACCTGCCCGACATCGAGCTGGGACCCACCGTGGGCGAACGCATGCCCACGGTCTGGCTGGTCCGCCACAACTCGCCCGAGCTGCGCGCCGCCCTGAACGCCTTCCTCAAGAAGCACATCCGCGTGGGGCCCGACGGGGAGACCCGCCGCAGCCAGACCTACGGGATCATCTACGACCGCTACTTCGAGAACCCCGTGACCATCCGGGGCTTCCAGGCTCCCGAGCACCGCCCGGACAAGAGCGGGAGGATCTCCGCCTACGACGACCTCATCCGCAGCCGGACCGAGACCCTGGACCTGGACTGGCGCATGGTGGCGGCCCTGATCTACCAGGAATCCCGTTTCTACCCCTTCGCCAGGAGCAAGGCCGGAGCCGAGGGCCTGATGCAGGTCCTGCCGCGTTTCGCAGGGGACCAGGCGGATTCCCTCTTCGAGGCGGCCGCCAACCTCAGGGCCGGGCTGCGCCTGATGGAGGAGACCTACTCCCGTTACGCCTACCTGGACAGCCTGGACCGGTGGCGGTTCACCCTCGCCGAATACCATGCCGGAAACGGCCACGTGACCGACGCCCGGCGCCTGGCCATGGATCTCGGCCGCGACCCCAACCGCTGGGAAGGCGGCCTGGCCGAGACGCTGCCCCTGCTCATGCAGCGCAAGTATTACGAGAATCTGCGGTACGGGTACTATCGGGGAGCGGAGACCGTGGCCTACGTCGAGGAGATCCTCAACCGCTACCGGATGTACATGCGGCTGGTTCCCCGATCAGGCGCCGCGGCGCCCGACTCGCTGGACTCCGCCGCCGCCCTGGCCGAACCGGCCCAAGGTCCCTGAGCCGGAACGGTATAGCGCCTTCAGTCCCCCGAGCGTTCGGCCAGGATCTCGTCCAGCAGGTCCCGGGCGCGTCTGAGGTGCGGGATCACGATGGATCCGCCCACGATCAGCCCCACGTCGAAGATCTCCAGGATCTCCTGCTCATTCGCCCCGAGTTCGCAGCAGCGGATGACGTGGTAGGCGATGCAGTCGTCGCACCGCAGCACCAGGGAGGCCGACAGCCCCGCCATCTCCTTGGTCAGGGCCGGCACCGCGCCGTCCTGGTAGCAGCTGGTGTCGAGGTTGAAGAACCGCTTGGTGGTCAGGGTTGCCGTCGCGAGGACCCTCTCGTTCAGGCGCTCCCGCTCGGTGCGGAATCGTTCCAGGCGTCCGCTCATGGCGTCCTTTCGGGATGGAGATTCAGATGATCATGAGGACGGCGGGATCGTCGCCCAGGATCCGGAACAGGTCCACCCGTTCCTGATGACTGGAGACGGTCAGGGTCAGCAGCAGGGTCTGGTAATTCCCCTTGGCGCTCCTGCGGCCGGACTCCAGGGCGAGATCCCGCTCCCCGACCGAACTCCCCAGCACGCGATCGGCCCCGCTCAGCGCGGCTTCGCGCAGGGCGTCCTCGCAGCGGCCGATCATCTTGTAGGACCAGCGGCAGGGGTATTCGATTCCGGCCGTGTCGGGGCTTCGGGGCGTCATGGTCTCTCCGCTGGGATCGGTTTCCGGCCTGGCTCGATCGCCTTGGCAGGCACAAGGTGCGGCCCGCCGGCCTAGTCCGCAACCTCCCCCTCCCGGGTCGAATCCCGTTCTGGATGACCCGACCCGGCTATGTTAACTTCCCCGCCAAACCTGAGAAAGGATCGGCCTTGCCCCGCCCCCATTTCAAATCGACCCCATCCTTCTTCCTGATGGCCGCCCTTTGCGGAGCCCTCACGGCAATTTCCGCCGGGGCTACCCCGGCCCGCATCGCCGCGCTGGGCGGCCGGGGCGACTTCTTCACCGACGAGGCGAACGTCCACCGCTGGTGCGCCGTTCTGGGCGAATACCCGGGCTTGGTGACTCTCTCCTCCGGTTGGCAGGGGCTGAACTCCGCTTCGGAACCGGGCGAGGACGGTTTCCGCCCAGGCGGTGGGATCCAGCTGGGAATTGGGCCCGAGGGCCGCTGGGCAACCGCCGGCGTCTTCCTCGACGGCAGGGAAACGGGCAGCGATCCCGGAAGTCTGGTTCTCACGGGAAACGGCCCAGCCGTGAGCGGAATGATCGCCCATCGCTGGAACGGCGTCCTGGCCGGCCTGCGCTACCGGCGGGTCAGCACGGAGCAGGATGCGGCGGGATTCGGAAAGTGGACCGACCTGCGCCAGGAAATCGGCGGCGGCCTGCGGTTGCCCACGCCCGGCGAGGGGTTCCTCGATCTGGCCGGGGAAATCCGCGGCATAGACCACGACCTTTCTTCTTCGGCGCCCCAGGAGGGATTCCCTGAGGGAAACCCGGGGGATTCCTGGGATGGTTACGGAGTTCGGGGAAGGGCGTTCTTCCCCGTGGGGACCCATGCCGCAGTGGTCCCCGTCTTCGAATATGCAAAGGGACCAGGCCCCCTAACCAGGGTCGACGGTAGCCCTGTCGTACCCTCGACGGACATCGAGCGCTTGTCCCGGGTCGGTTGCGGCCTCGATGTCTTCCCCGATCTGGACAACATGCTGGTGCTGTCGGCCGAGTACCTGCACGCTGATCTCACCATCCCCAACCCCCTGGACTCCTGGTACCCGGTACAGCGGCGAAGCCGCCGCGCCTTCTTCCTGAGGTTAGGATTGGAAAGGCGCCTGACGCCCTGGCTGGTGGCGCGGGCCGCAGCAGGGTTCGACCACATCCTGGATTCGGGATCCGGTGCCGGTGAGGACACCACGGAGCGATGGCCCCTTTCGCTGGGGCTGTCCACCTCGTTCGGCGGAACCACCCTGGATGTGGCCCTGCGCCGGGGTAGCCCCGATCCGGATGTATCGGTTCCCGGGTCTTCCGGATTCCCCAACCACGCCACCTGGTTCATGGCCGTGCTTCGCCAGGAATTCCAACCCTAGCCCTCCAGGTTGAGGGCCAGCCAGGAGCGAACTTGCCCCCGACAATCTTCCCCGGGTTAACGGAATACCTGATCACCTGCGCCATCCTGGTGGTGGCCCAGCTGGTCTACGTCCTGTTCGGGTTCGGTTCGGGATTGATCGCCGTGGGCAGCCTGGCCCTGGTCTTCCCGGACATCAGGGACGTGGTGGTGCTCCTGCTGCTGGTGAACCTGCCGGCGGAGCTGTGGGTGGTCCTGCACAGCCGCCGCGAGATCCGCTGGCGGCCCATCCTGGGTCTGGGCGCCGGCCTCGCCGTGGGCATCCCCCTGGGCACCTGGGTCCTGAAGACCGGAGACCCGGACTTCGTGCTGACCCTGCTGGGCTGGTTCCTGATCGCCGTCGGGGCCGTGTTCCTGAAGCTGCCGGCGGGAGGCCGCCTGCATCCCCGACCCTGGCTGGCCCCCCCGACCGGAATGCTGTCCGGGCTGCTCACCGGCCTCTTCGGCACCGGCGGTCCGCCCATCATCATCTGGTACCACCTGAGCGACGTCGGCAAGGCCGCCTTCCGGGCAACCTCATGGCGATCTTCCTGATGATGACCCTGATCAGGGTCCCGAGCTACGCCGCCGGCGGGCTGGTGACGCCGGTCAGGTTGTGGTCCACCGCCGCGGTGATTCCTGCCGTCTTCCTGGGCGCATGGCTGGGCCACCGCCTGCACGTCACCATCGGCGAGCAGACGTTCCGGCGGCTGGTGGCGGTCCTGCTGGCCGCGATCGGGGCCTTGTTGCTCGTCCGCCACTGATCCCAGGGGATCAGAAATTCCAGCCGGCGCTCACCCGGAAAAAGGAAACCTTGTCCCCCGCGACGGGCAGGGACTCGCCCCCGAGGGGATCGTCGGCCTTGTCCGGCAACGCCCCGGTGACGGTCACCTGGTCCAGCAGCCCCCAGGCGTAACGGGCGTCCAGGAACCCCTTCCCCGCGTTCAGCCTCGCCCCCAGGTGCACCCTGAGATCGACGTCCTCGTAGCCCAGGTCCCTGTCGGCCGTCCCGGTCGGGGTGGACCAGCTTTCCCCAACCTTGAGGGCCGCTGCGAGCCCCGCATAGGGGCGGATGGTCACCGGCCCGGCGGGCAGGCGGATCGCCAGCGATCCCGCGGGCTGCAGGTAGGACAGGGTGACCTCGGCCGGGCCGACGGTGTTGCCCGCCTGGGGATCGGAGAACAGCATGGTCTGGCTGCCGCCGAGCTGCAGGAATTCGGCCGCCGCCAGGATCTCCAGGGGACCGTCGCCCAGGACGGCCACGGTTCCCACGCCCAGGCAGAAGCCATCCCCGTCGTCGGCCAGTCCGACATCGGCCCGGGTGAAACCGCCCAGGACGAAATGACCGTCGGCGCCCGCCGGCGAGGACGCCAGGATGAGGGCAGCAGTCAGGACCGCGGCGTTAGCTCGATGACGCATGCTCTATCGACCTTTCGGTTCAGGCGGGCAGGGTCGCCCGCAGGATGATGAAGACCATGACCAGCCCGATGGCGTGCTTGATCACCATGGCCGCCAGCCGGCCCATGAACGCGTGTCCTCCCACGCGCAGGCTGGGCTCAAGCCGTCGCCGCCCCCGGTACTCTCCCGCCACGGCGCCGAGGAAGGCGCCCAGGAAGCTGCCGACCACCGCTCCGATCACCGGCACCAGACCCTGCCCGGCCGCCGCCCCCAGCAATCCGCCCAGGAAGGCCAGCAGGACCCCGTCCCGGGATGCCCCCTTGCGGGCGGGGTAGAAGGTGCCGACCACGAACTCGATTCCCTCACCGGCCGCCGCCAGACCCGCCAGCCAGGCCAGGGTCGCCCAGCCGATGGGATCGAAGCCGGTGACCAGGGCATGGACCAGCGCCAGCGCCAGCAGGATGAAGTTGCCCCCCAGGCCCAGGTAGACGAAGAGGGAGGCGGTGATCAGCAGCAGGGACCAGAGGAAGAACCAGGCCCACTGGCCGATGGCGCCCAGGACGTCCACGTCAGTGGGACCCTCCGAAGGTCTTCTCCCCCGCCTCGACGGCGAAGGGGAGCCGGTTCTCCGGCGGGGGCAAGGTGCAGATCCAGGCCTCCGGATCGTAATCGCAGTACGGGTTGTAGGCGTAGTTGAAATCCAGATCGATCATGCCCTCGGGATCCACGGTCAGGTCCAGGTAGCGGCCGCCGGCGTAGGTGTCCTTTCCGGAAGTGGCATCGTAGAACGGCAACCAGACGGTGTCGCTCCGTTCGGCCCCCACCGGACTGAACACCGCGAGTTCGTGGTTGCGTCCCGCATAATGGAAACGCACCGACCCGCGCCGGATGTGCGGGACCTGCGTGCCGTCGGGCTTGGCGAGGATCACCGTGTCGGGCGCGGCGGCCGGAATCAACGGCGTCCGGAAGCGCAGTTCGGCCCTGGGGAAGTAGTAGTTCAGGCCCACGAAGGTGTCGAGGGCCGCCTTGGCCAGGGGGGTTCCGGCCGGATCGGAGAACCGGTCGTTCTTCTCGATCCTCATCTCGACCAGGGCGATTTCCCAGTCCTCGTACTCCTGCTGGTTCATCAGGACCGCGCCGGGAGCCTGGGGACCGGGCTCCTCCTGCCCGCATCCCAGGAAGAGGCCGGCCCCGACGCCGAGGATGACCACGGCGGCAGGAATCCGCCGCCTGGATTTGCATTGCTGCCTGAACATTCGCTTTTTTCCCCTTGGTTCCTGTCCGCCGGGGGTCCCCCGGGTTCACGTTCACATTTCGAGCTCCATTGTATAACATGTCGGTCCGGGACGGCACCACAAACCGATCCCGAAATCCGCAACCAGGAGCAGATTCGCAGCATGCCCGCAGTGTCCTCCCCTTCCTCTGCCGCCCCGCAGGACCCCATGCGTCCAGGCGGCCTCGACCGCCTCCTCGAGATCGGTCTGCTGCTCGCCGCGGTGGTGGGCCGGCTGCCCGCCCTGGGTTCCTGGTGGACCCTGGACGACTGGGGACAGCTGGCGAGGGCGGCCGGGATCGGGCCCGCGGCCGAAGGGCTGCCCGCCCGCTGGCTCAGCCAGCACGCCTGGTGGAGCCTGGCCTGGCCCCTGGCCGGCCTCGACCCCGATCCCCAGACCCTGGCGAGGATCCTCCTGCACGGCGCAGGCGCGGTGCTTGTGGCCAGGATCGGTCGCCGGACCGGCCTGCCCCGGGTCTCGTGGTTCCTGGCGGGGCTCGTGTTCGTGGCCACCCCGCTGGCCTTCACTCCGCTCTACTGGGCCTCGGGCATCCAGGAACTGCTTGGCGCCTTCTTCGCCCTGCTCGCCGTCGACCGGTGGCTCGCCGGCGGGCGCGCCAACCTGGGGCTGGCCCTGGGGGCCGCTCTCCTGTCCATGCTCGCCAAGGAAAACGGGCTGGGTCTGCCCCTGCTGTTCATCGCCCTGCTCTGGTTCGGGACCGTCGGCATCCAGGACCGTCCCTTCGCCTGGGCCATGACCATGTTCATGCTGCTGTTCGCGGTCAGCGAAGGTGCCCTGGTCATGGCCCACTTCGCCACCGGGGAGACCGATCCCTACGCCCTGGGCGGGGGCGCGGTCATCCTGTCGAACCTCGGTTCGTTCGGCTGGTGGCTGCTGACGCCCGGGCCCGTCTTCGCTTCGCGCCTGAGCTGGCTGATGGGGGCCGCCGGGGCGGCCTTCTTCCTCCTGTGGGGCCTGTGGGCGTGGGCGATGGCCCGTGGGGGACGCCTGCTTCCGGCCGGGACGTTCCTGGCCGCGCTGCTGGTTCTCGGTCCCGCCCTGCCCCTGCGGACCCAGATCCATCCCTATCTGGCCTATCTGGCTGCCGCTCCCCTCGGACTTGCCCTGGGCTGCCTCGTCCCCTCGAGGCTGAAGCCCGGGCGCGCCGTGCCGGCCGGGATGCTGGTCCTTGCGGTCGCCTGGTCGTTCTTCGGCATGCGGATCCGGCTGGCCAACCGGAACGAACTGGGGTTCCCCGCCGATCCGGTGGTCCGGGCGACCAGCCTCAGCTGGCAGACGACCAGGACCGTCCGGCAATGGACCGGCGGCGAGGCGGGAACCGGTCCCGCCCCCGCAGCCAGCCTGGTCTTCCTGCAGGTTCCCGTGCAGGGCCGGGCGGTGGAGGACGCCGCCCGCTTCGGTCCCCGCTGGGTCAAGGAAAGCGAGATCCACCGGGCCTGCGGCGGATCGGTCGGGCCGCTGCTTTCCGGGCCGCCGGGACTGGATGTGGCCTGGCGCAACTCCCTCGAAGGCGCGCCGCCCGACGCCCTGGTCCTGACCGAGACCGCCACCGGCTTCAACGTCTGGGGCAGGACCCCGAACGCCGTCCTCTACGCCGCCTTGACCGATCTGGCCCTGGGCCATTTCGAGAGGGCCCGGCGGCACCTGCTGCTCGCGGCGAGGCTCCACCCCGACACCGTGAACTTCACCTTCGACGAGGGCCAGATGATCGTCCCCCTGGACCTGGCCGTGGAGAACCTCCCGCGGTTCGTGGACTGGAGCGTGCAGCAGCTGGACAACGGGGCTTCCCGTTTCGAGGTGGGCGGCCTGCAGGACCTGATCTTCGACCTGGTCAGCGTGGCCTCGGGCCGTCCGGTCCGGGAGCTCAGGCAAGGCAGCCGCATCATGATCCCGGGGAGCGGCGGCGAACTCCGCCAAGCCTCCCCAGACACCAGCCCGGGAAAGGAACGATGACGTGGAGAGTCTGAACGGATTTTTTTCGACACGGTTGGGGATGTGGACGGCGGGGCAACTGCTCCTGGCCCTGGGCTTCATCCTGGGGGGGATCATCCTGCGGGCGATCCTCAACTCCTTCATCAGGGCCCGCCTGCAGAAGCTGGCGCAGCGGACGTCCTCCGCGGCCGACGATCTGGCCACCGACGCCCTGGTCAGCCCGCTTGGGCTGCTGCTCCCGGTGATCGGCCTGTTCCTCGCGGTCCGCACCCTGCTGGCCGTCCAGCCCGAGTGGCAGGCGGCCGGCGACCAGGTCTTCAGGATCGCCGTGGTCCTGGTCGTGGTGTGGACGGCGTTCAGGATGGTGGACGCCCTCGCGGTCTTCCTGGACGAGATTGCCGGCCGGACCGACTCCCGGCTGGACGACCAGGTCGTGCCCCTGGTGCGCAAGGCCCTGAAGACCTTCCTGGCCATCCTGGCGTTCATCCTGGTGGCCCAGAACCTGGGCTACTCCGTCTCGGGCCTGCTGGCTGGCCTGGGGATCGGCGGCCTCGCCGTCGCCATGGCGGCCAAGGACACCCTGGCCAACCTCTTCGGGTCGATGATGATCCTGATCGACCAGCCCTTCCACAAGGGCGACTGGATCACCTTTCCCGGCGGGGACGGCGTGGTCGAGGAGATCGGCCTGCGCTCCACGCGCGTGCGGACCTTCGCCAAGACCGTGGTTTCCATCCCCAACCAGGCCCTGGCCAACGCGACGGTGGAGAACCATTCGCTGATGCCCAAGCGGCGGATCAAGTTCACCCTGGGAGTGACCTACCAGTCCTCGCGGGACCAGATCCGGGCTCTCGTGGAGCGGATCGAAGCCTATCTGCAGGGCAATCCCGACATCGACCAGGAGTTCATGCTCGTCAAGTTCACCGAATTCAACGCCAGCAGCCTGGACCTGTTCATCTACTGCTTCACCGTCACCACCGACTGGACCAGGCACCTTTCCGTGAAGCAGGACGTGAATCTGGCCGTCATGGGCATGGTCGAAGACCTGGGCATGAGCATCGCCTTCCCGACCCAGACGGTGCATCTGGTGGAGGAAACGGGGGCCCGGAAGTGACAGGGGGCCAAACCCGGAATTTCTTGCACCTTTTCGCCCGTCCGTCCGTATGGTCCGCTTGACCTGCGAACGAGGATCAGCCACCCGAACAGGGGAGTCCCACGCATGAGCTGGAGCCGTCGAGATTTCCTGAAGAACACCCTGGCCGGTTCCGCGGCCGCAGGGGCCGTCCTGGGCGGGCTGGTGCGCCCCGATTCCGCCCTGGCCGATTTCACGCGCACCAAGAGCAGGAAGCGGTTGCGGATCCTCATCCTGGGCGGCACCGCCTTCCTGGGCCCCGCCCTGGTCGAGCACGCCCGCAGCCGGGGCCACGAGATCACCCTGTTCAACCGCGGCCGCACCAACCAGCACCTCTTTCCCGACCTGGAGAAGCTGATCGGGGACCGGGACGGCGACCTCGAGGCCCTCAGGGGAAAGACCTGGGACGTGTGCATCGACACCAGCGGCTACATCCCCCGCATGGTCGATGAATCGGCCGCCCTGCTCAGGGACGCCGTCGAGCAGTACGTCTTCATCTCCTCCATCTCCGTCTACGCGGACTTCTCCCGGCGCGGGCTCAACGAGAAGTCACCCGTCGGCACCATCTCCGCCGCCGAGGTGGATTCCGCCCGCACCGTCCGCGACGTCACCGAGACGAATTACGGTCCCCTCAAGGCGCTGTGCGAGGCGGCCGCCGAGAAGCACTTCGGCAAGCACGCCTGCAACATCCGTCCGGGACTGATCGTCGGCCCGATGGACCGCAGCGGCCGCTTCACCTACTGGCCCGTGCGCATCGGGAAGGGCGGCGAGGTGCTGGCGCCCGATGCTCCGGACGTGGTGACCCAGGTCATCGACGTGCGCGATCTGGCGGAATTCATCGTCCACTGCTGCGAGCGCGGCACCGGCGGCACCTTCAACGCCACCAGTCCCCCGGAAGAGCTGACCATGGGCGAGCTGTTCGACACCTGCAAGCGGGTCAGCGGCTCGGACGCGACGTTCACCTGGGTCAGCAAGGAATTCCTGGACGAGATGGGAGTCGCCGCCTGGTCCGACATGCCGGTCTGGGTGCCCCTGGAGGGCGAGGAGGCGGGTCACCCCTTCATCGACGTGGACCGGGCCCTCAAGGCAGGCCTGACCTTCCGGCCCATCAGCGAGACCGTGCGCGGGACCCTGGACTGGTGGGCGACGCTGGACGAAGCCGAGCAGGAGCGGTTCGGGACCGGCCGTGCCGGGATCAAGCCCGAAAGGGAAGCCGAGCTGCTTGCCGCCTGGCACAAGCGCAGCCGCTGACAGACGTGACGCGGACGCAGAACCGGCGGCCGGGGGGGCCGCCGGTTCATTTTTTTAACCCGATCGGGGATCAGACAGGCATCAGATGGGCCTGGTGGCCAGACGCAGCCAATCCTTGTGCGCCCTGTCGAGCCGCGGCGCCAGTTCCCTGTACACCCGCTTGTGGTAGGCGTTCAGGTAGTCGATCTGGTCGCGGGTCATCAGCTTCCTGTCGATCAGCCTGCGGTCGATGGGGCACAGGGTCACGGCGTGGAAGCCGAACCAGGTCCGACCGCCCTTGCTCAGCTTCTCGTTCCGGGTCACGAAGGCCAGGTTCTCGATGCGGATGCCGAACCTGCCCGCCTCGTAGTGGCCCGGCTCGATGGACAGGAGGTTGCCTTCCACCAGGGGCGGGGTGACGATGTTCTTCAAGCTGTGGGGCCCCTCGTGCACGCCGAGATACTGGCCCACGCCGTGTCCGGTGCCGTGGGCATAGTCCGCCCCCATCATCCACAAGGCCCGGCGGGCGAACATCTCGTGACGCTGCCCGGTCGTGCCGGCCGGGAAAGGCGTCATGGTGCAGTCGATGGTGCCCATCAGGACCCGCGTGAAGCACTCCTTCTGACGCGGGGTGGGTTTGCCCAGGGCCACGGTCCGGGTGATGTCCGTCGTCCCTTCCGGATACTGACCACCGCTGTCGATCAGGTAGAGTCCCTTGGGCTTCAGCTTGGCGTTGGAACCCGGGGTGGCGCTGTAGTGGATGATGGCGCCGTTGCCCGCGTAGCCGCTGATCGTGTCGAAGCTGAGGTCCATGAAGCCCTCGCCCTCGGCCCGGAAGGCGGCGAGCTGGTCCGCCGCGGAGATCTCGGTCACTCCGCCCTTGCGGACGGCCGGCTCCAGCCACCTGAGGAACTTCACCATGGCCACCCCGTCGCGCCGGTGAGCCTCGGTGATGTGCTCGATCTGGACCGGATTCTTGACCGCCTTCATCGCGGTGATGGGCGAGACGGCCAGGTGCAGGACCGCACCCTTCAGGGAATCGACCACCCGGCGGTTGATCGTCGCGGGGTCGATCCAGATCTTCATGCCCTTCTTGCCGCCAAGGGCCTTCAGATCGCCCCAGACATCCTGGTATTCCTTGAGGACCGCCCGGCCCTTGAGGGCCTTGGCGGCGGCTCTGGTCACCTTGCGAGAGTCCACGTAGAAGGTGCAGCCGCGGTCGGTGATCACGGCGTAGCCCGTGGCCACGGGCGTGAAGAGAACGTCCTTGCTGCGGATGTTGAGCAGCCAGGCGATCTGGTCGAGGGCGCCCACCACGTGGGCCTTCGCTCCGGCGGCCTTCATCTCCGCGCGCACCCTCTTCAGCTTCGAGTCCACCGATTCCCCCGCGAACCTGACCGGATGCACGGCCAGGGGCGCCAGCGACGCCTCCGGGCGGTCCTCCCAGAGCGGGGCCACGAGGTTGGCTGTCAGGAACTTGAGGCGGATGCCGTGGGGCGCCAGGCTGGCCTCGAATTCGGCGGCCGCCGCCGCGGACACGACCGTGGGATCCATGCCCAGGGTCTGGCCCTTCTTGAGCTGGGAAGCCACCCAGCCCGCCATGCTCGGGGTCCCGGGTTCGCCCATCCGCATGAGGGTGATGCCCGACCCCTCCAGCTGCATTCCCGCCTGCAGGAAGTACCGGCCGTCGGTCCACAGTCCGGCCTGTCGTGCGCCGACGACCAGCTCGCCGGCGGATCCGGTGAACCCGCTCAGCCAGGCCCGCAACTTCCAGTCCTCGGGCAGGTACTCGCTCTGATGGGGATCGGCGCTGGGAACGTAGTAGGCGGCGAGGCCGTGCTTCTTCATGAGCCGCCGCAGGGCGGCCACCTTGTCCCGGGTGTTCATGGTTCCTCCGTTTCAGGGTGCTGTCGGGAAACCGCCGGGCGCGCGCAGGCGCCGGACGCGTCTCCCCGGGTGGGGACTTCATCGTCCGGCATCATACCCCCCGGGCGGGGGCTCGTCAGCAGTCAATTGGAGGGAGCTGGAACGGTTCCCGGGAAGGCAAGTCGACCAGGGGCTTCGACAGCTCGATCTCGTCGCGCAGAGGGATCCCGTAGCATCCGATCCGGGGTACGTTGGGTTTGAGCAGGCGGATCTTGGCCATGGAACCCAGCCGGACCTCGGAGATGACGAAGCCGCGCTTCTGGAAGAAGCGCTGGGCGTCGAGATTGTCGTTGGTTGTGATGCACCAGATCCGGGTACAGCCCGCCTGGCGGGCCGTCTCCTCGACGCGCTCGAGCAGCAGCGTCCCGATGCCCATGAACTGGCAGAGCGAGTCGATGGTCACCAGTTCGCAATCGGGCCCGTCGATGCTGTAGGTGGCCAGGCCCACCCGTTCGGGGCCCTCGGTGGCGATGAAACCAGGCAGCTTGTGGGGGTCGTGGACCTCGTCGCGGGAAACCACGAAATCGCCGCCGAACAGGAGTTCGGTGCGTTCCTGCACCCATTTGCGGTCATCGTCGGACAACTCGGAAACGCGCATGGTGATTTCCCGGAATAGTCGACTGAAGCCTGATCTGTCATTCATCACGATTGCCTTTGGACATGGTTTCATATCGCAAAGGTGAACCACGATTTCGGCAATTGCAAGCCGGGCGCCCAAAATACCGGATATCCCGATTTCCTCAAACCTTTCCCCCCGTTGAAACGTCTATATGGTATCCCCCCTTTCCGACAACAGGAGACGAAAATGAAAACCAAAGCCCTGAATTCACTTATGTCTGCGATTCTCCTGACGGTCCTGGTCTCGTCCGCCTCGGCCTGGTCCCTTGGTAGTGGCATCAAGGGTTCGGGAGACCTGGAAACCCGCAGCTTGGACCTGGACAGGATCGATGCAGTCCGGATCGAGGGCGGCTTCGATCTGGACATCCGGTTCGCCGACCGCCAGCGGGTCGACGTCACCATCGACGACAACCTGTGGGACAACCTCGTCGCCGAGGTCGAGGGCGGCACCCTGGTCCTGGACTGGAAGAAGGACTGCCGCCCCGACGGGGCATGCACCGTCGCCCTGGTCCTGCGCGAGCTCAAGGAGATCCGGATCGACGGCGCCGGCGACGTCGACGTCGCGGACTTCCACGGGGATTCCTTCGTCTTCGAATGCCGGGGGGCCGGCGACCTGGACATCGCAGGAGAGGTGGACCACCTGGAAATCGACATCCGGGGGGCGGGCGACGTGAACGCCCGTGACCTGAAGGCGGCGAACGTGGACGTTTCCATCACGGGGGCGGGCGACGCTGAGGTCTTCGCGTCCCGGTCCCTCAAGGGAAGGATCACCGGGGTGGGCAACCTCGAATACTGGGGGGGTCCCGACGACAAGGACACCCGCGTCAGCGGCATCGGCAGCATCGACGCCCATTGAGGCGCCGCGGGCGCCGGAGGCCGGGGGGCGGGCGGGCGCCCGCCCCCCGGCTCCGGTATCAGGGGCAGCCTTCGACCTCGTGCAGTCCGACGTGCTGCCGGAGCTGGGCCAGGGCCTCCTCCTTCGTCGAGGCCGTGACCTCCTCGAAGTGCTTGTCCTTGCTGGCCCGGGCCACCCAGGTCAACCCCCAGGTGACCTCCCAGCCTCTGTCCCGCAGACAGGCCAGATCCTCGTTCAGGGCCCCCTTGCTCTCGCTGGCGAGGGTGATGATGGTCTGGAACGTCGTCCGCAGGACCTCCAGATCCTCGGCCGTCGGGTTCAAGCCGGACGGCATCCGCAGCCTGATGTCGTGTTCTCCGGACATGGAGCTTCTCCGTCCCGCTAGAGTCCGAACCTGTCCTTGATCTCGTTCTTGCCCAGACCCAGGATGCCGTGTTTTCCGGCGACCTTGCGGAAGGCCTCCAGCCCCTTGTCCAGGTGTTCCTTCTCGTGAGCCGCCGAGAGCTGCGTCCGGATGCGGGCGGCCCCCTTGGGCACCACCGGGAAGAAGAAACCGACGGCGTAGATGCCCTCGTCGTACAGATCCCGGCTCATGTCCTGGGCCAGCTTGGCGTTGTAGAGCATGACCGGCACGATGGGGCTGTCGCCCTCCTTGACGTCCAGGCCCATCTCCACCAGACCCTTGCGCCAGTAGCCGGTGTTCCACTCGAGCTTGTCGCGGCGCGAGGTGTCGGTGAAGATCAGATCCAGCACCTTCAGGGCGCCGGCCACGATCATCGGGGCCACCGTGTTGGAGAACAGGTAGGGACGCGCCTTCTGCCGGCACATCTCCACGATCTCGGCCCGGCCGCTGACGCAGCCTCCCGAGGCCCCGCCCAGGCCCTTGCCCAGGGTGGTGGTGATGATGTCGATCTCGCCGAACACCCCGCAGTGCTCGTGGGTGCCCCGACCGGTCTTGCCGATGAATCCCGAGGCGTGGCTGTCGTCCACGAACACCATGGCGTCGTACTTCTTCGCCAGGGCGACGATCTCGTCCAGCCTGGCCAGGTCCCCGTCCATGCTGAAGACGCCGTCGGTGATGATCACCCGGCGGCGCTTGTCCTGGTGCTCCTCCAGCTTGCGTTCCAGATGACCCATGTCCGAGTGCTTGAAGGTGTCCCGCACGGCGGGCGCCAGGCGCATCCCGTCGACGATGGAGGCGTGGACCAGACGATCGGCGATCATCACGTCCTCGGGCCCCAGCACCGCCTCGAAAACACCTGCGTTGGCGTCCATGCAGGACGGGAACAGCAGGGTGTCCTCCGTGCCCAGGAACTCCGTCAGCTTCTTCTCCAGCTGGTGGTGGATGTCCTGGGTGCCGCAGATGAACCGCACCGAGGACATCCCGTAGCCGCGATCGTCCAGGCCCGCATGGGCGGCGGCGATCACGTCGGGATGGCTGGACAATCCCAGGTAGTTGTTGGCGCAGAAGTTCAGGACTTCCCGCTCGGGGGCTCCGGCGGGGAACCGGACCCTGATCTCGGCGCTCTGGGGACTGTGGATGGACCGCTCCACCTTGAACAGCCCGGCGTCCTTGATGGCCGCGAGCTCCTGGCCGTACCCCGTCCGCGTTTCCGGTGAATAGACCATGACCTGCCTCCCGTTCCCTATTTGCCGCGGAACCGCACGACCAGTGCGGCGATGCTGTTGACGGTGTCGAAGGCCTCGGGGGAGGCGTCCGCGTCGGGAATCTGGATGTCGTACTTGTTCTCGAGGAAGCGCTTGAGGGACACCATGGAGAAAGAATCCACCAGGCCTCCGCTGATCAGCTCGGTGTCGTAACCCACCTCGATGTCGTCGTCCTCTTCCACGTACTCGTCGATCACGTATTCAAGAATGGTCTGCTTCAGATCGTCCATGTCAGCTCCCCGTCATGGTTGCGCCGGCCTTCCGCCGACAGTCAGTCGTTCATCAGCGAGGATACGTCGCCGATGGGCTCTCCGAACTCCTGCGCCCGCAGGATGCGGCGCACGATCTTGCCGCTGCGCGTCTTGGGCAACGCAGCGATGAACTCGATCTCCTGGGGCATGGCCAGGCCCGACAGCTTCTTGCGGATGACGTTCATGATCTCCAGTTCGAGATCCTTGCTCGGCTCGAAACCCGCCTTGAGAGTCACGAAGGCCTTGACCACCTCCATGTTCACCGGATCCGGCTTGGCGACGGCGGCGGATTCGGCCACCGCCGGATGCTCCAGCAACGCCGATTCGATCTCGAACGGGCCCACCAGATGGCCGCCCGTGTTGATCACGTCGTCGTCCCGGCCGCAGAACCAGTAGTAGCCGTCCCGGTCGATGCTGGCGCGGTCGCCGCAGATGTACCAGCCGTTCACGATCTTCTTCCGGTACCCCTCCAGGTTGTTCCAGTACCCCCGGATCTGGGACGGCCAACCCTCGCGGATGGCGATCAGGCCGACCTGGCCTGGCTGGGTCAACGGCTCGAAGGTCCGGGTGTCGAGCACCGCGGCCGTGATCCCCGGGAAAGGCTTGCCCATGCTGCCGGGCCGGACCTCCATGCCGGGGAAGTTGGTGATCACCATGCAACCGGTCTCGGTCTGCCAGTAGGTGTCGTGGAAGTCGAGACCGAAGGCCTCGCGTCCCCACAGGACGGCCTCGGCGTTGAGCGGTTCGCCCACGCTGGCCAGGTGGCGCAGGCAGGAGAGGTCGAACCGCCTGACCAGGTCCAGCCCCTCCTTCATCAGGAGGCGGATGGCGGTCGGCGCGGAATACCAGACCGTGATCCCCTGGCGCTCGATGAAGGCGTACCACTTCTCCGCGTTGAAGCCCGCGTCGAGGATGGCCTGGGTGACCCCGTTGCTCCAGGGGCCGATGATGCCGTAACTGGTCCCGGTGACCCAGCCCGGATCGGCGTTGCACCAGTAGACGTCGTCCTCCTTGAGGTCCAGGACCCACTTCGCGGTGATGTACTGGCTGACCAGGGAGTTGTGGACGTGCTGGGCGCCCTTGGGCTGGCCGGTGGTCCCGCTGGTGTAATGGAGCACCGACGGAGTCTCCGCGGTGGTGGGATGGCAGGTGTATTCCTCGACCCGCGGCAGCCCCGCCAGATCCAGCCTGATCTCGCCCTCGCGCAGGTTCGCCTCGTCCACCACGAACACGAATTCCAGGCCGGGCAGGTTCTCCCGCGCCCGCCGCACCTTGCCCAGGTGCTTCTTCTGCGTGACGATGGCCCTGGTGGAGGCGTCGTCCAGACGGGTCCAGAGGGAATCGTCGCCGAAGGCCGAGAACAGGGGCTGGACGATCGCGCCCATCTTCAGGACGCCCAGGAACCCGATGTAGAGTTCGGGAACCCGATCCAGGAACATGCACACCCGGTCACCGGCCGTCACGCCCTGGTCCTGCAGGAAGGTCGCGAAGGTGTTGGAAAGGACGCGGACGTCGTCGAAGGTGTAGGTCCGGGATTCGCCCCGGAAGTCTTCCCAGCGCAGGGCGTCCTTGTCCTGCTTGCCCAGGTCGCAGATGCGGTCGCTACAGAACCAGCCGATGTTCAGCGGGGCCCCGGGCTCGAGGCCGAGTTCGGCGGCCGCCCGGGGCCAGTCGAAGTCCTTCTTGAGTTGCTCATAGGTCGGTCGTGCCGTCATGTCTTCTCCCTGGATCCGGGTCTGGGGTCAGTCCTCGAGGACAACAACCGCCACCGCGGTCTCGCGCGTATGGCTCAGGGACAGGTGGGCCCGCCGGACGCCCAGGTCGGCGGCAATGCGTTCGGCCCTCCCGATCAGGTGCAGCAGGGGCCGGCCGCCCTCGGCGTGGACGACCTCGATGTCCTGCCAGAACGAGCCCCTGCCCCCGCCTGCAGCGAGGGCCTTGACGCAGGCTTCCTTGGCCGCGAAGCGGGCGGCGAAGTGCTGGGCGGGATCGTGCTTGGACCGGCAATAGGCGATTTCCCCGGGAGTGAAAACGGCCTCGGCGAACCCTGGCGCCGAAGCCGCCGTCTCTTCCCGCATCCGGGAAACCTCGCACAGGTCGGTGCCGAGACCGAGGATCATTCCATCCCACCCCTCTCGCCCTGGTCAGGATGCCGGGCGGGCGGTTGTTGCAAATTTAACATCACCCCGAATTATCATACCTGGAACTCGAAAATCAACCATCACCGCCGGAATTGTCGAAAAAAATGACGGGGCCCGGCCAGCGCCGGACCCCGTCCTCGAAGGATCAACTATGTTGAACTATTTGAACAGGTTGCGGACACCCTCGTAGCTGTCGGCCGAAGCCGTCTTGGCGCCGCAACCGCCGGTCTGAGCCAGCGTCGCCGTCG
>JAHJTW010000076.1 GCA_018829565.1 bacterium
ACCTGGGCGGCGACGACTTCGAGGTGAGTTTCGACAAGACCGGCGTGCAGACCGGGTATTCCATTTACCGGGAGGGAATGCGGGGAACACCGCTGGTCGTTCGCGATGGCTGGACCATCGAGGACGCCCGGGAACTCCAAACCCAACACACCCTCCACGAGGGTGTCCTCGAGGCCATCGACGGCTGGAGCATCGGCGGATTGACCTCGTGGTCCATGGGTTACCGGACCGAGGTCAACGGCAAGTCCCTCATCCGCGCTGACTCTCCCCAGGACCCGGTCTCCCGGCCTTCCCGCCTGCATCTGGACTTCCTGACCAAGGAGGCGCCACGCTTCCGCGAAGCTGCCCGATCCATCCCCGGCCCCGTTCCCCGGCGGGAAGTGATCGCCATCGACGGCCGGTCCTACCTGTTCGAGGTGTTCACCATGGTCTATCCGGAATATGGCCCGGTCACCTGGTATTGTTGGGAAGCAGACCGTTGATGTCGTAGTACACCCGCAACTGCTCCGTTGCCAGGTCCTTGGCGATCGGAGCCTCGGAATCCCGCTCCACGGCCTGGAGGCAGGCGCACACGCAGGGATCTTCGCCCTCTTCGGGAACAGCCCAATCGGCGTCGAGGGTCTTCGGCTCCTCCAGCTTGCGATACATGGTCGAACCTCCCATCCGATCTCGGAAGGATCACTTCAACTCGTAACCGTCCATGAACCTACGGCATTCCGCCGGCAGGGACAACAGGCGGACGGTCATCTTCATGATGTCTTCCAGCCGCCTCCGTTCGGCATCGCAAACGGCGCCGGGAAGTTCTCCCAGCGAACGGACGTTGCCGGCGGCCAGGTGGGCGTGGCAGATGCCGCAGAGGCGGACGGCCCAGCAATCGGCGCACCGGCCGGGTCCACCGGAGTGGTAATCCGCCGTCCTGGCGGCGACCAGGGCCGGATCGAGGCCGGTCTCCAGATCCCCGAGGGTCACCAGCCGCCCCGTGCGCTCGCACGGATGGAAGACGCCGTCGACGTCCACGTGGAGCTTGCGCCGCCCGAGGACGCAGGTCCCGCCCATGGTCAGCTCGGAGCCGACCCGGGCCCGCGAACGCTTGTGGAACCGGATCAGGGACGGTTCGAAGAGCGCCCGTTCCACCGGGCCCAGCTTTCCCCGCGTGCCGGTCCTGATAGCCTCCAGGTAGTGTTCGCGCAGGACGTCCAGCTGCCTGTTGCCGGCGGCCGCCTGGTCCGCCAGGCCGGGCCAGTCCTGCCCCGTCAGATCGGCGAACCCGACCCGGACTGCGGGCTTCCGGTCGATGCCCGCCGCATGGAACGGAGGGAAGTCGGCGAAGTAGCCGGCGACTGCCGGCAGGTCGAAGGGCGGGGCCAGGGTGGCGATGAAGCTCAGGCGGTCGGCGGCGGCCGGATCCTGCCGGAGCAGCGAAACCAGGTTGGCCTCCACCGAGGCGTGGGTGGCCCCGCCGACGGCCTCCCGGCGGTGGCGGTCATGGATCTCGGCGGGGCCGTCGAGGCTGACCTGGAGCCGGAGGCCTTCGCGGACGGCCAGGTCGCGGGCCCGTGCGTCGAGCGTGACGCCGTTGGTGTCGATGCTCACGAGGGCGTCGCGGCCGCGGGGGTGTGCGCGGATGACCTCCACGATGGAAGCCACGAGGTCGAACTCCAGGAGAGGTTCGCCGCCATAGAGGGACACGGCGGGCCGTCCTGCCCCGGAGCACCGGTCCAGGTAGTAGGTGACCGCCCGTGAGGCGTTTTCCAGACTCATTCTCCGCGTGCCGTGCCCCCGCACCCACGGCAGATCCGCGCCGTGCAGGCAGTACCGGCACCGGAGATTGCAGCGCTCGGTGACCGTCAGCACCAGGTGCCGGAGGTCCCGGTCGCAATCCCCGGGCGCCTCCGGCGGGCGCGCCACGATCCGCGGCCGGTGCGCCGAGAAGAGTCCATCCTCCCGGCGGCCCCGCTCGATCGCGGCCAGGGCCTCGGCGATTTCCCCGGGGGAAAAGGCCCCGGCCAGCCTCTCAGCGATCCCGGCCGACGACAGGTCGCCGCAGAGGGGCAGCACCGCCGCCAGCGCCGGCTCGACCTCCAGGAGGGCGCTCGTGTTCACGTCATAGGCGAAACAAGCTTCACCCTCACGGAATATGTGGCAGTATGGGGAGGCTTTTCGTTCATTCATGGCAAGGTGTTCCGGGGGTCGAGGGTGCGGTTCCGGATCGGTCCACCGATTCTACCCGACGGACCTCAGCGGGCACAGCCCTTGCGGAATGTTTTCGCCCGCAGTGGTGTATGACGCCTGACGGCGTGACGATAGAAGTGAAGCTCGGAGTTCGAGACGGAGCCTGGACGGGGGTCGATCATGGCTGAAGCAACCCACAATCCTCTGCATAACCACCTGGTGGCGTTGAAGAACGACGAACGGGTGTTCGAGAACGCCTTCCAGGGGATCACCCGGATGATCCTCGAGGACGAGATCGAGAAGGTGGTCGCCAACGGGCGCACCACGTACGATTTCAAGATCTTTCGTCGGGGAAAGAAGCATATCATCGGGATGTATGACGAGATCAACAGCTTCGTCTCCTACGTGAAGGACGCGGCCGAGGGGGGCAGCAGCAAGGAGATGGCCTACGTCCTGGTGGGGGAACCGGGCAACGGCAAGACCTACTTCGTGGAGTACGTCAGCAGGCTCTACCGGGAATTTCTTGCCCGCGAGCGGAACCGCAAGTACACCTTCCGGTTCGTCGGGCTGGAAAATATCGGGTCATACGGCAAGATTACGACCATCGAGAGCCAGACCTACGAGGATCCGGCGATCCTGGCGATGAACCTCTTCGACACCGAGGAGGAGAACCGCAGCTACCTGGGTCGCAAGATCGGACTCGACGACGGGCAGATCGACGCCCTGTACGAGAACTACCGCCCCCTGGGGGCCTGCACCGGCTACATCTGGAACGAACTCCGCAACCACTGCCAGGGCCGGATGGCCGACATGCTCAAGCTGGTCGAGATCCTGCCCGTCCCGTTGACCGAGAGCCTGGGCACCATCACGGGCAAGTATCCCGCCAAGGACAAGATCACCTCCAGCGCCGTGGACCTGCTGGGGGAGGAGTCGATCCAGCGCCTGCTGCACATCACCGACACCAACAACCCCTACCGCTTCGACCTGCGGCGCGGGGCCCTGGCGCGCGTCGCCGGCGGCGGCATCCACTTCTCCGACGAGATGTTCAAGAACAAGAAGGACCTGGTGCAGGTGTACCTGGGCGTGATCCAGAACCGCACCATCGAGATCGACGGGTTCAAGTGGCCCATCGACACCCTGATCATCGCCACCAGCAACAACAGCGAGTTCAACCGCTTCCTCGCCGAGAAGGAGGAGGCGCCGATCGTCGACCGCTGCCGCATCAGCTACATCTCGCACAACACCAACTACAAGCTGCAGTCGGACCTGACCCAGTACGCCATCGGCAGCGAGACCAAGACCACGCTGACCCGCGAGGACCTGCACCAGGATCCCAACCTGAACTACGCGGCCAGCGTCTCGGTCATCCTCACGCGCCTGCCCCACAGCGAGAAGCTGACGCCCATCGAGACCATGAAGCTGGCGGCGGGCGAGGTGGCGGGGGAGAAGTCCATCAAGGCTCTGGCCGAGGTCATCGACACCCTCAGCCAGGACACGGACATCACCAACCGCTTCGGCCAGAAGGGTCTGGGCCAGCGCAACCTGGGCCGGGCCATCCAGCTGATGGTCGAGAGCAGCGAGACCAACGAGGGCCGCTGCATGTTCGCCTACGACGTGTTCAAGACCGTCGAGCGGGTGATCCTGGACTACGTGACCGACGCCAACGACCGGGCCAAGTACCTCGAGGACCTGAAGACCGCCCGGGGACTGTACCGCGAGCGGATCATGACCGAGATGTTCAACGCCTACATGGACGAGCCCCAGGCCATCCGCAAGGACGTGATGAACTACGTCAACATGATCATCGGCATCGACGCGGAGCACCTCGGTTCGGACAAGATGTGGAAGTACAAGGATCCCCAGACCGGCGAGCTGAAGGCCCTGAAGGTGGACGAGCGGTTCATCCGCAGCATCGAGGAGCGGCTCGAGCTGAAGACCGACGAGCAGCGCGAGAGCTTCCGCACCTCGATCCGCAAGATCTACGGCCAGAAGATCGGCATCGATCCGACCTACGACTTCATGGACAACCTCGAGCTGGTCAAGGCCGTCACCGACGTGCGCCTGAAGAGCGACATCGCCGGCGCGGGCAGCCTCATCGGCGCCCTTGCCAACCGCACCAACGAGGAGAACCAGAAGCTGTACGACCGGATGATCGACACCATGCTGAACAAGCTGGGTTACTGCCGGACCTGCGCGCAGAAGACCATCGAGTACTTCTGCACCCAGGAGGACGAGAACTGAGCTGAACTGAACCGACCTGACTTGACCTGACCGTGAACAGGAACGCCGGACCCATGGACGCCAGACTGGAAGCCTATCTCGCCGCGCTCAGGGCCGCGGGGCTCGACCCCAGCCGCGAGGCCGAGCTGCGCCGCGAGGCGGCCACCGCTCCGGCGGGCCACGGCCTGTCCGAGGCGCCCCCGTCCCCCGTGTTCACCGAGGGGCTGGACGTGATCCGGCGGGTGACCGGCCCGTACGACCTGGCCGACCTGACCTTCGTCCAGGCCATGACCCCGTCCCCGGGCAGCTACGCCGCGCGCCTCGGCTCCCTGGACGATCTCATGGCCCGCGACAGCCGCCGCGAGGAGGACGGCTTTCCCCGCAAGATCCGCATCGGCAAGCTGGTCAAGCCCGGTCGCGGCGGAAAGGACCGGGTCGTCGTGGTGCCCACCACGGTGGAGGAGAAGTTCCTCCACGATCCCAACTTCCGTCAGCAGGAGGAGGGCGGCGGCGGGGCCGGCGGCAGCGGCGAAGGCGAGGAGGGCGAGGTCATCGGGGAGCAGCCGGTCCGCCCGAAGGAAGGCGAGGGCGGCGGCCAGGGCGCCGGCAAGGGCGAAGGCGGATCCCACGAGCTGGAGTCCGACGCCTACGACCTGGGCAAGATCCTCACCGAGCAGTTCAGCCTGCCCAACCTGCAGGACAAGGGCAAGAAGCGCTCGCTCACCCGCTACACCTACGACCTGACCGACCGCCACCGGGGGTTCGGCCAGCTGCTGGACAAGAAGGCGACCCTGCGGCAGATCGTCGAGACGAACATCGCCCTCGGCCGGGTGCGCCAGGCCGAGCCGCCGGATCCCACGGGCTTCCTCATCGCCCCCCGGGACAAGGTCTACCGCATCCTCTCCCGGGAGAAGGACTTCGAGAGCCAGGCGCTGGTGTTCTTCCTGCGCGACTATTCGGGGTCCATGAGCGGCAAGCCCACCGAGGTCGTGGTCAGCCAGCACGTGATGATCTACAGCTGGATCCTCTACCAGTACGGGGGCCAGGTGGAGTCGCGCTTCATCCTGCACGACACCGAGGCCAAGGAAGTCCCGGATTTCTACACCTACTACAACAGCCGGGTGGCCGGCGGCACCAAGGTCGCCTCCGCCTTCCGGCTGGTGAACGGGATCGTGCAGAAGGAGAACCTGGCGCGGGACTTCAACATCTACGTCTTCCACGGCACCGACGGGGACGACTGGGACAGCGAGGGCAAGGAGCTGCTGCCCGAGCTGGAGACGATGATGGGCTACGCCAGCCGCATCGGGGTGACCATCGCCGAGAACTCCTACGGCAACTCGGGCCAGTCCGAGGTCCAGAAGTACCTGGAGAAATCGGGCTGGCTGGAACAGAAGAAGAACCTGATCCGTCTGGACGTCATGAGCGAGAACGCGGAGGAGCCGCGGATCATCGAAGGCATCAAGCACCTGATCAGCGAGTAGGTGCGGGGGAACGGCCGGCATGCAACTGATCGACCAGCACGCCAAGAGGATCATGGAGGGCTGCAAGGAGCGGGCCCGCGACGCCGGCCTGCGCTTCGACGACGAGACCCTCGAGTACGTGGTCACCAACCGCGACCTGATCGAGCTGTCCCCCAAGGTCATGATCCCCACCATGTACGACTACTGGGTCCACGACGTCGAGGTGCTCAAGGGCCGCGGCCGCTACGAGCTGTATCCCAGCAACCCTTACGAGACCGTCATCAACACGCGGCCGGCCATCAGCTACTACAACGACAACAATCCCGACTGGCTCAACGTGATGATCTTCTATCACGTGCTGGGCCACATCGACTTCTTCCAGAACAACCTGTACTTCCGGCACACCTGGGACGACGACTTCACCGGCCAGGCCCTGGCGGACAAGCGGGCCATCGCCCGGCTGCGCAGCGAGCACGGGCGCTGGGTGGACTACGTCATCGAATTCGCCCGCAGCGTCGACAACCTGGTGGACTTCCACGGGCTGCTGTCGGACCTGCACCGCCCCCCCCGCAACGGCGTCTCCACCCGGGTGGACTACTACTTCGACGTCTTCCTCCAGGACGTCAAGAAGGTCCGGGTCAACGACTACGTGAAGGAGATCGAGCGCTTCAACGCCTGCCGGCGCCGCGACCCCGAGGCCGGGGAGGACGCCTTCTTCAAGGAGGTCGCCGCCCGTCATCCCGAGTTCGCCGCGCTGTTCGAGAAATCGGCCGGCAAGCCGGGGCGGCAGCACCGGGACGTGATGCAGTTCCTGCTCGAGCATTCCCGCTTCCTGGCGGCCGAGGAGAACAAGTGGATGCAGACGGTCCTGCAGATCGTCAGGCAGACCTCGCTGTACTTCCAGCCCCAGATCCGCACCAAGATCATGAACGAGGGCTGGGCCAGCTACTGGCACGAGACCCTGTTCATGCAGGACGACCGCATCGCCGGCCACGAGGTCGACTTCGCCCGGGTGAACGCCGCGGTGACGGCCATGCCGAGGGTCGGCCTGAATCCCTACGCCCTGGGCATGCGGCTGTTCTACTTCATCGAGGAGGCGGCCGACAAGGGGCGGTACAGCCGCGAGTTCCTGTCCCTGCTGGACATCGACCGGCGCAAGCGGTTCGACACGGCGGTCGGCGGCGGCCGCGAGACGATCTTCGCGGTCCGGGAGAACCTCAACGACTTCCTGTTCATCAACACCTTCATCGAGCAGGACTTCGTGACCCGCCACAAGCTGTTCGTGGCGGACAAGGTGCTCGACGAGCAGCGCATGGTCTGGCGCTGGTTCGTCAAGAGCCGCAAGGCGGAGGACTACAAGCGGATGATCAAGGATTCGCTGTACCATCCCCCGCACATCACGGTCGACGTCGCCAAGACCGGCGGCGACGCGCTGCATCTCGTCCACCATTTCGAGGGGATGCCCCTGGTGCAGGAGTACGTCCAGAACACCATGCTGGGGCTGGAATTCCTGTGGGGCGGGAAGGTCGTCCTGGAGACGACGGAGGTCAAGTCGGTCAAGCAGCCCGAGAAGGCCCAGCAGCCGACCCTGCCGGGCATCGCCGCCCCCGTGGTGGACCAGGCGCCCGAACCGGAGATCACCTGGCAGCGGGTGCGCTACACCATGAAGGACCGCAAACTGAGCAAGGGGTTGATCTGAGGTGGAGCGGATCCGCAAGTCCCTCAAGCAGCTGGCCAGCAGCCAGTCGGGCCTGGACCAGGACCGGACCCTCACCTTCGAGGAGTTCCTGGTCCAGGTCCGCCAGCGCCCCGAGCACCTGATCCGGAGCGTCCATCAGGTCTTCCACGACATGGTCCGGTCCTACGTGGGGGAAGGGTACGACGAGTATCCCGGCGATCCGGAATCCATCAACTTCATCGCGTACGACTGCACGCGCTTGTTCGTGGAGAACACCGACCAGCCCTTCTTCGCCGACCGCATCTTCGCCAACCGGCTGATCAACATGATCGAGAGCTTCCGCGGCGGCGCCCAGCAGAACAAGATCTTCCTCTTCGAGGGTCCGCCCGGGTGCGGCAAGTCCATCTTCCTGAACAATCTGCTGAAGAGGTTCCAGGAGTACGCCAACAGCCCCGAGGGCTGCCGCTACGAGACCGTCTGGCGCCTGGACCGGAACCTCCTCGGCGAGCACCCCTCGGTCCACAATCCCGAGGTCATCAGCAAGCTGAGCCGCCTGCTGGATCGCCAGCCGGATCCCCTGGAGGAACCGGACTTCATCCCCGAACACCAGCGTTTCATCGAAGTGCCCTGCCCCAGCCACGACAACCCCCTGCTGATGGTCCCCAAGGCCCAGCGCCCGGAGTTCCTCGACGGCATCTTCGCCAACGACCAGTTCAAGTGGAACCTGTCGACGGGCAAGGAGTACGACTGGGTCTTCCGCGACCAGCCCTGCACCATCTGCAGTTCGCTGTACAAGGCCCTGCTCCGCAAGCTGGGCGATCCGAACCAGGTGATGGGGATGATCTACGCCCGGCCCTTCCAGTTCGACCGCCGGCTGGGCGAGGGCATCACGGTCTTCAATCCCGGCGACCGGATCACCAAGCAGCCTGTGCTGACCAATCCCGTGCTGCAGCGGCGCATCAGCTCCATCCTGCAGGACAGCAACCAGGTGCGGTACCTGTTCTCGCGGTACGCCAAGACCAACAACGGCATCTACGCCCTGATGGACATCAAGGGCTTCAACCGGGAGCGCCTGCTCGAGCTGCACAACATCATCAGCGACGGGGTGCACAAGGTCGACGACATCGAGGAGAGGGTGTACTCGCTGTTCCTGGGCGTGATGAATCCGGAGGACAACAAGAGCATCCGCGGCTTCCAGTCCCTGAGCGACCGCATCGAGTTCATCAACATCTCCTACGTGCTCGATTCGGCGACCGAGGTGGAGATCTACAAGAACATCTTCGGCCGCCACATCGGCGAGAGCTTCCTGCCCCGCGTCCTGGAGAACTTCGCCCGGGTGATCATCTCCAGCCGCCTCGGCGACAAGTCCCCGATCCTGCTGGAATGGATCGGCGATCCGGACAAGTACAAGCTCTACTGCGACGAGAACCTGCACCTGCTCAAGATGGCCATCTACACCGGCGTGATCCCGGCCTGGCTGGACGAGGAGGACCGCCGCAACTTCACGGCGCGCATCCGGCGCCAGGTCATCGCCGAGGCGGAGAACGACGGGCACCAGGGATTCAGCGGGCGCGACTCCATCGACATCTTCCACGACCTGTACAGCAACTTCGCGCGGGACCAGCAGGTGATCACCATGGGGACCCTGATCAACTTCTTCGCCAAGTCCCGGCCCGAGCTGGGCCGGCAGATCCCCGACGGGTTCCTGGACTCCCTGCGGCGCCAGTACAACTACCAGATCCTGCAGGAAGTGAAGGAGTCGCTCTACTACTACAACGAGGACCAGATCGCCCGGGACATCCAGAACTATCTGTTCGCCCTGAACTACGAGACGGGCACGACGGCGGTCTGCACCTACACCGGCGACAAGCTGGAAATCACCGAATCCTTCCTCGCGGGAATCGAGGACCACCTGCTGGGCGAGGTGGGGGATGGCCGCCGCCGGGAATTCCGCGAGGAGACCCAGCGGGAATACACCTCCCGGACCCTCACCCAGGAGATCATGGTCGAGGGCCGGGACATCACCGCCACCACCCTTTTCGCGGATCTCAAGAAAAGGTACGTGTTCAGCCTCAAGGAGCAGGTGCTGGCGCCTTTCCTCCGGAACACCAACTTCCGCCGGGCCCTGAAGGACTTCGGGACGGACCAGTTCCGCACCTACGACAAGAAGATCCGGGGGGACGTGGCCTACCTGCTGAACAACCTTCAGGACAAGTTCGGCTACAACGAGCAGGGCGCCCGCGAGATGTGCATCTACGTGGTGGACAACGACATCGCCGAGGAGTTCACGGAGTAGGGATCACGACCGCCCGTAGCCCTCGGGGTTCTCCTGCTGCCACCGCCAGTGGTCCTCGCACATCCTCTCCACTCCGTATTCCGCCTCCCAGCCCAGCAGCCGCCGGGCCAGCGACGGATCCGCATAGCACGCGCCGATGTCGCCGGGACGCCGGGGTGCGATCCGGTAGGGCACCGGCCTGCCCGAGGCGGCCTCCGCGGCCCGCACCATCTCCAGCACCGAATAGCCGCGGCCGGTGCCCAGGTTGATCGCGGTGCAGCCGGGCAGACGGTCGAGCCGCGCGAGGGCGGCCAGGTGTCCCCGGGCCAGATCGACCACGTGGATGTAGTCGCGGACGCCGGTGCCGTCGGGAGTGTCGTAATCGTCGCCGAAGACGTTCAGGCGCTCGAGCCGCCCCACCGCCACCTGCATGACGTAGGGCATCAGGTTGTTGGGCAGGCCGCGGGGATCCTCGCCGATGCGCCCGCTGGGGTGCGCGCCCACCGGATTGAAGTAGCGCAGCAGGACGGCGCGCCACCGCTCGTCCCCGGCGCAGAGGTCCCGCAGGATGTCCTCGATGAACAGCTTGGTCCTGCCGTAGGGGTTGGTGGCCGCCAGGGGGAAGTCCTCGGTGATGGGGACGGCGGCCGGGTCGCCGTAGACGGTGGCCGAGCTGCTGAAGATCAGGCTGCGGCAGCCGGCGCGGTCCATGGCCTCGAGCAGGCACAGGGTGCCGGTGATGTTGTTGTCGTAGTAGCGCAGGGGGACGTCCCAGCTCTCGCCGACGGCCTTGAGGCCGGCGAAGTGGATGACGGCGTCGAATCGGAAGGCGGTGAAAAGCTGATCCAGGAAAGCGGCGTCCCGCATGTCGCCCAGCCTGAAGATGGGTCGGCGCCCGGTCAATTCGGCCACTCGATGCAGGCTCTCCTCGCTGGAGTTGTCCAGGTTGTCCAGGACGACGACCTCGTGCCCGGCGGCCAGCAGCTCCAGGCAGGTGTGGCTGCCGATGAAGCCTGCGCCGCCGGTGACGAGGATCGTGCGCGGTGTTTCGATCATGCTCCGCTCCCGAATTTCAGGCCGTGATCCGGATGAATTATACGGCATGGGACCCGCCCTGACCCGGACAAATCGATTCCTGCACCGGGGGATGCACCCAGGGACCGGCGGGCTGAATGATCCGGGGGAAGGTCAAAACGGGAAGAAACCCCTGATATTGTGCACGGCCCCTCCCGAACCGAGGTCAAGTGATGTCGGGACATGAAGCGGGATGTTGCTCAACCCTCTGCCATGCACAATATCAGGGGCGCCTCCGGGGCTAACGAGATGGGCGGTATGCCCTTTTCCCCCTTCGGCCCATCAATTCTATACCCTTCGGGAACCCCGTACAACCCCCATTTTTGCCGATTTGGGTTTTTTTTTGTTTCTGGACCCGGAAAAAGGACTCCCGCTGGCGAAAACCGCCCGCGGGAGTCCGGATCATCCCTCTCGGGATCAGGAGCGTCCCACCTCGTAGGCGGAAAGGGCCGCCATGTTGACGATCTCCGTCACGTTGGAGGAAGTGGAGACGATGTTGATCGGATGCTGCAGGCCGTAGAGCAGGGGGCCGATGATCTCGCGTTGCCCCAGGTGCCCCACCAGCTTGTACGCGATGTTGCCGCTCTGCAGGTCCGGGAAGACCAGCACGTTGGCGCCGCCGCGGATCTTGCAGTCCGGCACGAGCTTCTCCGCCAGTCCGGGCCGGACGGCGGTGTCGCCGTGCATCTCGCCGTCGGCCATCAGCTCCGGATGCTCCTCGTTGAGGATGCGCACGGCCTCGCGGGCCTTGGCGCTCTCGGGCGTGTCGTTGTCCCCGAAGTTGGAGAACGAGAGCAGGGCCACGCGGGGTTCGAGGTTGAAGTGCCGGGCGACGGTCGCCGCCATCAGCGCGATCTCCGCCAGCTGGCGGGCGTCCGGATGCATGTTCACCGTCGTGTCGGCGAAGATGTAGACCTTGCCCTCGACCAGCAGGACGTGCATGCCCACGACCCGGTTCACGCCCTTGCGCCGTTCCGCCAGCGAAAGCACGTAACGGATGGTGTCGACGTAGGGCCGGGTCGCGCCGCAGACCATGGCGTCGGCCTCGCCCGTCCTCAGCATCATGATGCCGTGGTGGGTGGGGCGCTGGACCATGCGCAGGGCCTTCTTGTAGTTGTAGCCCCTCCGGGCCTTGTCCCGATGCAGCAGCATGGCCATCTGCTCGAGGGTGGGGCAGTTCATCGGATCCTTGATGACCGCGCCCTCCAGGCCGATGCCCAGGGCCTCGGCTCGGGCCCGGATCTTCTCCGGCGCCCCCAGGAGGATCGGCTTGCAGAAGCCCTCGTCCATGGAGATGCGGCAGGCCTCGAGCACCCGGTCGGCCTCGCCCTCGGCGAACACGATCCGGCGGGGAACGGCCTTGGCCTTGGACCGGATGGAGTGCATGACCATCAGGCTCCGGTTGGTCATCTCCTCCAGCCGCTCGCGATACTCGTTCCAGTCGGAGATGGGCTGGTTGGCGACGCCGGTCTCGCAGGCCGTCCTGGCGACGGCGAGGGCCACGGTGGCCAGGACCCGGCCGTCGAAGGGCTTGGGAATGATGTACTCGGGACCGAATTCGAACTGTTCGCCGCCGTAGGCGGCCATGACCTCCGCCGGCACCGGCTGCCGGGCCAGGTCGGCCAGGGCGTGGGCCGCGGCCAGCTTCATCTCCTCGTTGATGGCCCGGGCCCGGACGTCCAGGGCGCCCCGGAAGATGAAGGGGAAGCCCAGCACGTTGTTGACCTGGTTGGGATAGTCGCTGCGTCCGGTGGCCATGATGAGATCGGAGCGGGCGCCCTTGGCGGCCTCGTAGGTGATCTCCGGATCGGGATTCGCCATGGCGAAGACGATGGGCTTGGCGGCCATGGACTTGACCATCTCGGGGGTGACCAGGCCGGCGACCGAGTTGCCGAAGAACACGTCGGCGCCCTTCATGGCGTCGGCCAGGGTGCGGCACTTGGTCTCGACGGCGAAGTAGTCCTTGTAGGGGTTCATGCCCTCGGTCCGGCCCTTGTAGCAGACCCCCTTGCTGTCGGCGAGCATGATGTTGCCGTGGGGGACGCCGAGCAGCTCGGCGAACTTCGCGCAGGCGATGGCCGAGGCCCCCGCCCCGGAGATGACCACGCGGAGATCCTCGATCTTCTTCCCCTGCAGGTGGGCCGCGTTGATCAGGGCGGCCCCGGAGATGATGGCGGTGCCGTGCTGGTCGTCGTGGAAGACGGGGATGTTCATGGTCTCGCGCAGGGTCTCTTCGATGTAGAAGCACTCGGGCGCCTTGATGTCCTCGAGGTTGATGCCGCCGAAGGTCGGTTCGAGGAGCTGGCAAGCCTTGATGATCTCGTCGGGATCCTCGGTCTGCAGTTCGATGTCGAACACGTCGACGTGGCCGAACCTCTTGAAGAGGACTCCCTTGCCTTCCATCACGGGCTTGCCGGCCAACGCACCGATGTTGCCCAGGCCCAGCACGGCGGTGCCGTTGGAGACCACCGCCACCAGGTTGCCCTTGTTGGTGTAGCGGTAGGCGTCGGCCGGATTGTGTTCGATGGCGGTGCAGGGTATGGCGACACCCGGGGAGTAGGCCAGCGACAGGTCGCGGGCGGTCAGGCAGGGCTTGGTGGGAACGACTTCGGTTTTTCCGGGACGACCTTTTTGGTGATAGTCGAGCGCGTCTTGATCCCGTACGGCCATGTCTGGCTCCTTCGGCTTCGGGACGATCCAGGGTCGATGATCCACCCAATCATCATGCCGGAAAGGCGGCTTGTCCAGTTGTTACGCGCCGCATAACCCATATCCGGAATAGGTGTTTCCGTTATTTTGAAAACGCTGTACCTTGGGGGTGTGTCTTTTCCTTGTCCGGGACGGCGGGGCCGTGTAAGGTCGGCTTCCCGTGGACCCAGGATCCAACCCCAACAGGAGCGTGTGCCATGTCCCTGATCAGGCGGATGTCGTTGTTGCTGGCGCTGGCGGTGGTGTTCCTCGCGCCGGCGGCCCGGGGCGTGGTGGAGGACAAGACGGGGGTGGAATACCCCGACACCATCCCCCTGGCCTGCGGGGGGCAGGACCTGACCCTCGAGGCGACCGGCGTGGGTCTGCGCGAGAAGACCATCATGAAGGTGGACGTCTACACCATCGTCTCCTACGTGGCCGCCGGTGCGGCTCCCGGCGGGGACGACGTGGGCGTGGCCCTGACGGCCCTGCAGCAGCCCAAGCAGCTGCAGATGGACCTGCGCCGGGGCTTCAGCCGCGAGAAGCTGATCAACGCCTTCGTCGAGGTCATCGACAAGAACTACGAGGACACCTCCGGCTTCGCCGCCGACATGGAGACCTTCAAGGGCTACTTCACCCGCGACGCCCAGGACAAGGACGTCATCGTGTTCTCCTACTGTCCGGGAGAAGGTCTGACCACCACCCTGAACGGCGAGGTCACCGGCGTGATCACGAACCCCGCCTTCGCCGAGGCTCTGTGGTCCGTCTGGTTCGGCCACAAGTGCGCCAACGACGGGCTGAAGAAGGACCTGCTGTCGGCCCTGGGGGATTGATCTCTCCGGATCCGCATGGGGAAGGGGCCCGGGATCGACCCGGGCCCTTACCTATCTGGGGCCGGCCGGCGGGAACAGGAAGACCAGGGCTTCGGGCAGCCGCCGGGCCCATGCGCTCTCGTTGTGGATGCCTCCCACGTCTTCCACGGTCATCAGGTCCACGCCTGCGGTCAGGCCCAGACCCTCGAGGGCGGCCTGCACCCGGCGCAGGTCGTCGAACGGGTCGGCGACGCCGTTGCCGTCCGCATCCTCCCTTGATCCCGACTCCCGGTCGCCCATGTCCAGATAGACCTTGAGCGGAGAGGCCGCGCGCCCGGCGGTCCAGGACGCCAGCCGGTATTCGGCCCAGTGGACGGTGGTGGAGAAGGCGCCGACCAGGCCGAAGACGTCGGGCCGGGACAGCCCGCCGTACAGGGCCATCAGGCCGCCGAGGGACGACCCCGCCAACCCTGTGTGCTCGGGTCCCGCGAGGACGCGGTAACGGGCGGCCACCGCCGGCATCAGGGTCGCGATGACGGCTTCCAGGTGATCCGCTCCTGCGCCTCCGCCGCGGTGCGGATCGGCCCAGGGAGTGTACTCCAGGATCCGGTCGCGGCCTCCGTTCTCCATCCCCACGACGATGACCGGGCGCATCCGGCCCGCGGTGATCAGGTCCTCGCAGGTCTCGTCCACCCTCCATTCGCCGGCGAAGCTGGTGGCGGCATCGAACAGGTTCTGGCCGTCGAACATGTAGAGGACGGGATACTCCCGCGCCGGGTCGGCGGCGTAACCGGGCGGCAGGTAGGCCCAGACCCGTCTGCCCTCCAGGAACCCCGGTACGGTGAAGGTCTCGATGGTGCCGGTCCGGGAGGATTCCCTGAGCGCCGGCGCGGGGTTGGACGCCCAGGAGGCGACGGTGAACCGGTGCTTCCCGGAGGCCGACACGGTCAGCGTCCGGTTGGGGATCTCCTCCCCGCCGGGCCCCTTCTCCACCACGCCCCAGTGTCCCAGGGTGAACTTGAACCCGATCGTGGCCCCGGCAGGCAGGTCCAGGGTGATGCGGTGCAGGCCGTCGGCCCCGCGGACGAGCCGGCAATCGGGGGCGCCGGGGTCCCAGCCCTGGAAATCCCCCGCGATGTGGACCGCGGCGGCGGGATCGGTCCCCACGGGAACCGCGACCTCGAAGGTGACCGGAACGGCCGAGGACGGATCGGCCGCCGCACCGGCAAGGAAGACGCACAGGCCCAGGACGGGGGCGAGGCGAGGGCGATTCATCGGGACGCTCCTTGGGGTCGGGACGACGGTGGACGGTCGGACAGCCTCAGAATTGACGGCTCAAGGCCTCGGCGTCCAGGACGAATTGATGAGGACTGGCTTCGGTTCCTCACCATTCCCCCGGAGACAGGGGTGCCATGCCTCGCACGTCGACCCGGGCCGCCGCCGGCCTCCTGATCGCCCTCACCTTCCTGGCCTTCCTGGCCGCCGCACCCGCGGCCGGCCAGGATGATCGGCCCACCGTCAGGGTCGGCGTCTTCTCCGTCGAACCCATCGTCTTCCTGGACGGGGACGGACGGCCCCAGGGCGTCTACGTCGACCTGATCGAGGCCGTCGCCGAACAGGAGGGATGGAGGCTCCAGTACGTCCCCGGCACCTGGAACGAGGGCCTGGAGCGCCTCAAGGCGGGCCGGATCGATCTGATGACCTCGGTGTCGTACGCGACCGAACGTCTCGGCACCATCGCCTACGGCAGCCAGCCGGTCATGATGATCTGGGGCCAGGTCTACACCCGGCCCGAAGCCGGGGTGCAATCGGTCCTCGACCTCGACGGCCGGAAAGTCGCCGTGGCCGCCGGGGATCTCAACGGGGAGAACTTCCGGACGCTGGTGGGCAAGTTCGGGCTGAACTGCACGATCCGCGAGGCGGCGACCCACGACGAGGTCTTCGGGATGATCGCCCGGGGCCAGGTCAGCGCCGGGGTGGTGCCCAACGTCTACGGCTACGGCCACGCCCCGGCAGCGCACCTGGTCGGGACCTCGATCATCTTCGATCCCCTGCCCACGCACTTCGCGGCCCCCCTGGGCCGGGGGACCCACCTGCTGGCCGCCGTCGACCGCCACCTGGCCGCCTGGAAGCAGGATGAATCCTCGGTCTATTACGCCGTCCTGGACAAGTGGCTGGGGGGAGGCCGGGATGGACGGGGGGGGATTCCCCGCTGGCTGGCCGTCATGCTGGCTTCGGTCATGGGGCTGGTCCTGCTCCTGACCCTGTGGAACCGCGTCCTCGACCGCCAATTCAAGGCACGCACCCGGCAGCTGCGGGAGAGCGAGGCCAAGCTGCGGACCATCTTCGACCAGTCCTTCCAGTTCATCGGACTGCTGGACCCCCAGGGGCGGGTCCTGGACGTGAACCGGACCGCCCTGGATTTCGCCGGGGTGCAGCCGGGCGACGTGACGGGGCGGTTCTTCTGGGATACGGTCTGGTGGTCGCATTCCGCGGAGGCCATGGACACGGCCCGCGAGGCGGTGGCCGCGGCGGCGGCGGGCGGGATGTTCCACGGCAGGACGGCCCACTTCGATGCGTCCGGTGAGTTCCACGACATCGACTTCAGCGTCACGAACATCCGGGACGAGGCCGGCAGGGTGGTCCTGCTGGTCGCCGAGGGCCACGACGTGACCGAGATCCAGAGACTCGAGGCCAACCTGCGCCAGGCCCAGAGGCTGGAGGCCGTCGGCACCCTGGCGGCGGGCATCGCCCACGACTTCAACAACATCCTCTCGGCGATCTTCGGCTACACGGAACTGGCCCAGCTGCGGGTCAAGGGGGACCGACCGACCGAGGAGTGCCTGGAGGAGGTGCTCCGCGGCGCGGATCGGGCCAGGGAACTCGTCCAGCAGATCCTGGCCTTCGGCCGGCGTTCCGAACAGAAGCGCAGGCCCATGGCCATGGGCCCGGTGGTGCAGGAGGCCCTGAGGCTCATCAAGGCCTCGGTGCCCAGCACCATCACCATCGAGGAGAACGTCGGTCCCTGCGACCAGATCCTGGGCGACCCCTCCCAGGTCCATCAGGTGGTCATGAACCTGTGCACGAACGCCTACCAGGCCATGGAGTCGGGATCCGGGCGGCTCCGCGTCAGCCTGCGCCAGGTGAGGGATGTGCCGCAGGTCGGCGTCGGCCGCGGCGAGTTGCCGCCCGCAGCGGGATACGTCCTGCTCGAGGTCGCCGACACGGGCCAGGGGATGGATCCGGCCACCCTCGACAAGATTTTCGAGCCCTACTTCACCACCAAGGAACCCGGCAAGGGGACGGGCCTGGGTCTGGCGATGGTCCACGGCATCGTCAAGGACTGCCAGGGCGTCATCGAGGTGACCAGTTCCCCGGGGCGCGGCTCGACCTTCCGGGTCACCCTGCCCGTTCTGGGAGCCCAGGGGGCAGCTCCGCAGGAGGCCGCCCCCCGGGTCGGCGCGGCGGGGGGAGAGCACATCCTGTTCGTGGACGACGAGGTCGCCCTGGTGAAGCTGGCCGAGTCCTACTTCACCGGCAAGGGATACCGGGTCACCGCCCTGAGCGACAGCTCCCGGGCGCTGGACGTGATCCGGAACGATCCGGAAGCCTTCGACCTGCTGATCACCGACCAGACCATGCCCCGGGTCACCGGCATGGACCTGGCGGCGGCCTTCAGGGTTCTCAGGCCCACCGCGCCCATCATCCTGTGCACGGGATTCGGTGCGGAGCTCGACGGGCAGGACCTCGACGATCTGGGCATCGACGCCCTCCTCCAGAAGCCGGTGGCCATGGGGGCCCTGACCGGCAGGGCGCGGGAACTGCTAGACGAATGCTGCAGGGCCCCCCACGCCGTCTGACCAGGATCCGTCATCCTGCCTGCGGCCCCAGCCAGCCGGGGTACAGATCGGGGCGCCTGTCCCTCAGGAACAGCTTCCGCGCGTGGGAACCTGCGACCTCGGCCAGGTCCACCTCGCACTCCAGGATCTCCTCGGTCCCGGAGCCGGCCCGCGCCAGGACCCTCCCGTCCGGGCCGCAGACGAACGATTCCCCCGCGAAGACCAGGTTCTCCTCGCGTCCCACCCGGTTGCACAGGGCCGTGAAGTAGCCGTTCTGGAAGGCGGCCACCTGCATCTCGGCCTCGTAGAGGCCGTCGGGCCATTCGCCGACCGATCCGGCCTGGGGGACGATCACCAGCTCGGCGCCGGCCACCGCCAGGGCCCGCATGTACTCGGGGTAGTGCCGGTCGTAGCAGATGGCCACCCCGATCCGGCCGTGCCGGGTCGTGAAGACCGGAGCGCCGCGGTTCCCGGGCGCGTAGTATCCCTGCTCGTGGAAGAACTCGTACTCGGTGATGTGGACCATGCGCACGAGGCCCAGGATGGAGCCGTCGGCGTCGATGACCGGCGAGGTGTCGAAGCAGGGCCCGCCCGGCGAGGCCCGCTCGAACATGTTGGGCACGATGACGGTTCCCGTTTCAGCGGCCAGGGCGCAGAACGCCTCGGTGACCGGTCCGGGGATGGTCTCGGCCAGATCGGCGAAGCCGGGTCCGGCCGGGACCTGGGGGTGGAATCGTTCGAAGGCCAGTTCGGCGAAGCCGATGATCCGGGCGCCCCTGGCGGCGGCCCGCCGGGCCGCAGAGAGGCCCCGGGCCAGGTTGGCCTGCCGGTCGGGGCCGGCCGGCTGCTGGATGAGAGCGATCTTCATGGGGGGAGCCTGCCTTTGCTGGAGGAGGCCGGAGGATACCCGCAGAGCCGGGAGGTGATCAACGGGGGATCTCGACGCGGTCGACCTCGAGGGTCTTGACAGATTTATGACAATATGATTGTCTTGATGACAAGTAAGTTGTCAAAAGGAGCGCGACGATGGACCTTAAACCCATCCACCCGGCCGGAATCCTCGATCTGGGCAATCTGCTGCGGGAAGTCCAGGACCTGGAGGAGGCCATGAGGGCCCTGACCGCCGATCTGCTGGAGGTCGAGGATCTGACGGCGGGTCAGAGATCCCTGCTGGTGGAGCTGCGCCGGGGGCCGGCCCGCACCATGGCCCGGCTGGCTCGCGACCTGGGGCAGTCCCGGCAGCACGTCCGGGCGGTGATCCACCCCCTGGCGGAACGGGGGCTGGCGGGGTTCCGGGAGAATCCGGACAATCGGCGGTCGCCCCTGGTGGAGCTGACCCCCGGAGGAATCGGAACCGTCCGGCGCATCCTGCACCGGGAGGGGGAGATCCTGGCCGGGCTGGCCCCCCGGATGGAGTCGGCCGGCCTGAAGACCGCCCGCGGGGTCCTGGCCGGTCTCAGGGAGATGATGGAAGCCCGGCGGGGATGATCCCGTTCAATCCCGAGGCGTCCGGGCGTTCCTGACGATCCGGGCGGCCTCCTGGGGCATGCGCTCCAGCTGGGACCGGTCCAGGACGATGAACAGCCCGGTGGACTGGCAGTGGATGACCGTCTCGGCGGTGTTGGTGAGGAAAGCCCGGGTGTGGACCTTGCGGCCCTCCACCCCGGTCACCTGGGCCTTGACCACGGCCCGCATCGCGAGGGGCAGCAGTTCACGGAAGGTGATCTCGAGCTGCGCGGCGACCACCGGATAGCCGGCCAGCCAGGCCGCGCCGCCCATGGCCTCGTCCATGATCCCGGCCATGGCCCCGCCGTGGACGTGTCCGGGAGGGCCTTGGGCGTGTTCCCCGAACAGGACCTTGGCCCGCAGGGAGTCGTCCTCGTCCCGCCTGAAGTAGCGGATGGTCAGCCTCTTCCCCGAGGGATCACCCGAGACGAAGGTGTTCTCGAGGGCGAGGAAGGGCAGCGCGGCGGGCGTCCAGCCGGGTTCGGGCCTCTCCACCCAGAGCAGATGTTCGGATTCCATGGCGGACCCTTGCCGGAGGCCGGCCCGGCGAGCGCGGGCTAGCGGAACAGGGATTTGGTCGCCCCCCAGGAGGCGGACTGGATCAGGCCGTCCGAGTTGATCAGGAAGACCGGCCGCAGGGGATCGCCCGAGGACGGCTCCATGAGCACCTCGTTGAACTCGCCGTCCAGGACGGTGAGATATCCATTATGGCTCGGCGGCTGGCTGGGGCCAAGGAAGATGTTGGATTCCGGCCGGCCCAGGGTCTGGACCATCAGGGTGGCGATCAGGGTGGCGCCGTAGCCCACCGGGACCGGCTCCCCGAAGCCCACGATGAAGTTGCCCAGGCTGCCCACGTTGATGGACGGCACGGGAAAGCTGGCGTCCAGCAGGAAGTCGACCGGGGACTGGAAGGAGACCAGCGCCTCGAAGCCGCGCAGGCTGGAGATGGGTCGGCCGTCCAGGACCGGATCGATGGCGAGCATGTACAGCTCCAGCTGGCCGGCTCCTCCGGTGATCTGGTTGACGGCGCCGGAGGTGTCCCGGTACAGGCCGATGCGGCCGTATTCAGCGCGGGCCGGCAGGGTGGCCAGGCAGCAGGACAGAACGAGGGCGGGAAGGACCAGGGATTTCATGACAGGCACCCCCAGGGCTAGGGTGACCCGGCAGGGCCGGGGCGGATCCGTTCATGACGATACGGAAACGCCCCGGCCCGGCCAAGCGCCGGTCGGGGAGGGTCAGCGGACCAGGCTCATCCGGGCCACGGTCCCCAGGGGCCTGCCCCACTGGTAGAGCCTGGCGAAGTAGGCGCCGCTGGGCACGCCGCGCCCGCGGGCGTCCCGGCCCGACCAGATGACCTCGTGGACCGGACCTGCGGTCAGGTGACCGGCATCCAGGTCGGCGATCAGCTCCCCGCGCACCGAATAGATCCGCACTTCGCAGGGCCCGTCCTGGGCCAGGGAGAAGGCGATGGTCGTGCGGGGGTTGAAGGGGTTGGGATGGACGCCGGCGATCCCGGCCGCCCGTTGCGGCTGTTCGGCGGCGGAGATCCCTCCGGCGGTCCTGATCTCCACCGAGGAGGGCAGGCTCCCGGCGGCGAAGCGCACCGAGTCGCCGGCGCGCAGGTCGGCCACCGCGACCCGGTTCTCGCCGGGCACGTAGAGTTCGAGGGTGCGGTCGTGGGGCAGCCGGTCGCGGTCCCAGGCCAGGGTCAGGTCGCCGGCGGGGGCCCCGGCGATCTCCAGGATCCAGCGGGAATCCGTGGCGCCCAGCCCGCGGACGTCACTGCAGAAGGAAGCCCCGCAGGCCAGATCCCATTCGGGATGGGGGAGGGACAGCCTCAGCCCGCCCAGGGGCGACGCCGGGGGCAGGAAACGGTCGTGGCCGGGATCGAAGAGATCGCCCGCCTCCGGATGCGCCCCGATGCTCACCGTGCGGCTGCCGCCGTCGGCGGCCGTCAGGGTGACCGGCAGGGTCCACGCCCCCACCGGATCGACGGCGGGCAGCAGGCTTGCAGCCAGGTGCGCGGGCAGCACCAGGAAGTTCGGCCAGTCGAAGCGCAGGGCCACGCCTTCGGCCAGGGCGCCGATCCAGTAGCCCCGCCAGGGATCGAGGATGGATGCCTCGACGTAATCGTCGAGGGCGGCGTCGTAATCCCAGACTCCCGCTGCCACCAGGCCCAGGTTCACGGCGTCGGGGAAGCTGTAGGACATGCCGCCGTGCTGGACGACCATGCCCTCGACCGGTCCGGGGAACCACATGGGGTTGCCCACCAGGTTCCAGCCGGGGTCCAGGGCCAGGGTCACGCCGCCCAGGGCGCGGTCGCCGGCCATGGTCCAGGTGAAGGGGGCGTCGGTGGCGATCCAGTAGCCTTCGCCGTGCAGGGCGGGGTCGGCGGCGGTCTTCAGCCGGTAGCCTCCGCTCTGGAAGTCGAACAGGTAGGCGAAGCCGGGAGCCTGGTCCAGGATCACGTCCCCGAGCAGGGCGGGGGGCGCCGGGATCAGCGGCAGACCGACCATGGCCCAGCCGGCGGCGAGCGGACGCGAGGTCGGATCCAGGGGTGGCGCTGTGGCCTGGCCGGGCCCCACGGTCAGTTCGAAATCGTAGACCCCGGCGCCCGGGGAGTTGAACACGTAGGACAGGGACGGGAACAGATCGAAGGTCAATCCGGACTGCAGGTCCTCGAGGAACAGGCCGTAGCCGCCGTCCTGGCCGAAAGAGGGGGAGAACAGCAGGGTCACGTGGCCGGCGACGTCGGTCTCGATGCGCAGGGGCCAGACCTTGGCGTCGACCACGGGGTCGTAGGGGGCCCGGAAGTCCGTGCGGAAGCGGGGACCGAGCAGCCATCCGGGATGGTGGAAGGCCGCGGTGAGGTAGCCGGTCGGGGGCGGAGCCGGCTCGGGAAAGTCGAGGGAGGCGTCGAACCCGTCGGTGGCGATGACCTCGGTCCCGGCCAGGTTGGCGGTGTCGGCCAGACCCCCGCCGTGGGCTTCGATCTCGACCGTGAACTCGGGCAGGACCGGCGGCCCGCAGTAGTCCAGGGCGGGCCCGTTCAGGCGACCGATCGGGGCCGTGAAATCACCGCTGATGGGTTCCATGACCACCAACTCGAAATCGCCGTCAATGATGACAATCTCGCCGGGGATGGAGGGAGGGACCGCGGGGGCGCAATGGAAGTCGATCTGCTCGCTCGAGAGGGTCAGGACGTCGATCCTGGCGAGGACGGCCGGCTCGTCGCCCGTGACCACCGGAGAAGCAAAGCCGACGATCAGGTTGGTGGTGGTGCCGATGTTGACCGCGGACACCGGAAAGGTGATTCCCAGGGGGATCAGCTTGTCGGGCGGGTAGGTCCAGGAAACCTCGAACCCCCGGATCTCATCCACGCTGGGGTTGAGGAGCACCAGCTCGAACCAGCTCGGATTGAAGGAGGGGATGGTGTCGGTGAGGTCGCCGTTGGGCATCCGGAAGGCGAACAGGTCGGGATCGAGGCAGTCGGCGAGGCCCCCCAGCGCCGGGACCGCACCGATCAAAACGGAAAAGAAAACAGAAATCCAGACGATCTTGGACATGGCCAACCCCCCGCTGGGCCCTTCGGACCCCTCTATTGAAAACATCCAGACAAATGCCCCCCTTGATTGAACAACAAATCCCCGGATCGGTCAAGAGTTAACTTGTTTTTTGGAAACATGTTGCATACCAAGAGAAAGAAGTGCCGGCGACATGTGGCCAAGGACACGGCGGATGCGGCGGAAGAGGCGGCCCGCCTCGCGGCGGGCCGCAAGGCCGCACACTCAGTCGAAGTTCCCGATGCCGAGCCGCGCGATCGCTTCCAGCACCGGCCGGTGGACGTGCCCGTTGGTGACGATCACGCCCAGGTTGTTCTCCAGCTTGTATCCCTTGCTGAAATCCAGGTCCCGGCCCTTGACGTCGGTGACCCGGCCGCCGGCCTCGGTGACCACCAGGACCCCCCCGGCGTGATCCCAGATCTTCTCCCGGTACTTGCCGTCCCGGGGCAGGCGCAGGTAGGCCTCGGCCTCGCCCCGGGCGACGACGGCGTACTTGGCCTGGCTGTCCAGGCGGGCCGGTTCGGCGGCGATGGCCAGGGTCTCGGCGATGCGGGCTGCATCGCCGTGGGAGGAGTGGGCGGCCTCGACCGATTCGCAGAAGCGGATGGTCGTCGGGTCGGTTCGGCCGCTCACGCCCAGAGGGGTGGGCTCACCCTCGCCCAGGAGGGGCATCTGCCAGGCGCCCAGGCCCCCGACGGCGACCATCAGGGTGCCGTCCCCGCGGTCCCCGGCCAGGGTCGGCCCCAGGTTGGGGCAGCCCAGCAGGCCCAGGGCGATGTCCCCGTCGACGATCAGGGCCAGGGCGATGGCATACTGCTCCTTGCGCAGGAAGCCCTTGGTGCCGTCGATGGGGTCCAGGGTCCAGAACCGGGGCGAGTAGGTCTTGGCGCCGCCAAAGTCGATCCAGGTGCAGACCTGGCGGGGATCGGCGCCCGGAACGAGGGCGGCGACGTGGCCGTGCACGCGCTCGAGCAGGGTGGAGTTCTCGGGGTCGCGCAGGGGGGCCGAATCCTCCTCCCCGATGATCGGATCGCCGGGGAAGGCGGCGTGCAGGGCCCGGCACACCAGGGCCTGGCTGCCGAAGTCGGCAACGGTCACGGGACTGCGGTCCTGCTTCTGCAATTCGCCGGGATCGATCCCCGCCTGGACGGCCCGGCACAGCCGGCCCGCCTGGCGGACGGCGGCCACGGCGGCCTCGATTTCCGCTGCCAATGGGTGGTCAAACCAGGGATAAGGCATTATGATGCTCCGGGTTCTCGGGAGAACGCGTCTCCGTTTTCTTGAAATTTAGCTGGATTTTCAGCTGAGGTATGGGTCAGTATACGCTCAAATCGAGCAGCCTAAAAGGTGTTTGTCAGAAAGGGGATGACCAATGAAGCGTCTGACATTGTTGATGCTGGTGCTGTTGACCCTGGTGGTGTGCGGCGCCGCGATGGCGGAGGACTTGACCGACCGCTGGGGCGTCGGCCTGACCTTCGGGCTCATGAAACCCGTCGGCGGCATGCATGACTACGCCGCGGTCGACCCCATCTACGGGGTGTGGGGCCGCAAGGGCCTGACGGACCGCTGGTCGCTGGACCTGGGCCTGCGCATGGGCAAGTGGCACCAGGGCGTCGAGTTCCCCGGCGGCGACGCCGATCTGACTTTCGACACCTTCGGGAACGACTACACCAAGATGTGGCAGGCCATGATGGGCGCCCGCTACAACCTGAATCCCGAGAGCCGGTTCAATCCCTACTTCGGGATGCACGTCGGGTTCGCCAAGTGGCGCGTCGTCGACGACGACGGCAGCAACGACCTCGGCTTCGTCCTCATCGACGACGACACGGTCGTGGGCTACAACCAGAACGGCGACCCCTCGATCCTCGATCACACCAACCTCACCGGCACCCTGACCCTGGGCATGGAGTACTTCTTCTCCGAGAGCACCAGCATGGATCTGGGCGCCCGGTTCAACTTCCTGGCCAGCAACGACCTGGACAACATCGGAACCAGCGCGGTCTGGGGTCCGAACCATCCGGACGACAACTCGGGCTTCTGGGAAGCCTTCGCCGGCCTGACCTGGTACTGGGGCGGCAACAAGGACAAGGACAAGGACGGCATCCTCAACCAGGATGACGCCTGCCCCGACGATCCCGAGGACTTCGACTCCTACCAGGACAAGGACGGCTGCCCCGACCTGGACAACGACGGCGACGGC